>JBCDBY010000019.1:0-25939 GCA_039182715.1 Planctomycetota bacterium | reverse complement strand
GAAGCACGGCGCGCTCGGCTACTGGAAGCACCTCGTCCCGCACGGTCTGCCCTTCTGGCTGGTGCCGCTGGTCTGGCTCATCGAGGTCATCGGCCTCATCACCAAGCCCTTCGCGCTCATGGTTCGACTTTTCGCGAACATGACCGCGGGCCACGCGATCATCGCCGTGCTGCTGATGTTCATGTTCGGCATGAACGAGTGGCGCGGTGCCGTGGTCGAGGTCGCCGGCACCTTCGCCTCGTTCGCATTCCTGCTGTTCATGATGCTGTTCGAGACGCTGGTCGCCCTCATCCAGGCCTTCATTTTCACGATCCTGACCGCCATCTTCATGAGCGTGGCGGTGTCCGAAGAACACTAGAGTTTTTGAACACGGAGTACCGGAATCATGCTTTCCTTCCTTCTCGCCCAGGCTGGTGAAGCCGCGAACATGGCCGACAAGTTCAGCGCCGAGTGGGCCTTCTTCGGCGCCGCCATCGGTGCCGGCATCTCGGCGCTCGCCGCCGCGATGGGCATCGGTCGCATCGCGTCGACGGCCAACGAGAGCATCGCGCGCCAGCCCGAGGCGGCCGGCGACGTGCGCGGCGTGACGATCATCACGGCGGCCTTCATCGAGGGCGCCTGCCTGTTCGCCATCGTCGTCTGCCTGCTGATGGGCCTGAACCTCGGCACCTACATCGGCGGCTAACGACTCATGCTGTACTCGCTCTTGGCAGCGGGCGGCGGAGGAAGCCTGACGGACGTCAACCTACCCACGGTCATCTGGACGTGGGTAGCGTTTGGCGTCACGCTCTTCGCGCTCTCGAAAGTCGCGTGGCCGATGCTGGCCGCCGCGATGGAGGAGCGCGAGATCCGCATCCGGGAAGGCCTCGAGAAGGCCGAGGAAGCGGAGCGTCGGGCCACGGAACTGCTCGAGAAGCAGGAGGAAATCCTGCAGAAGTCGCGTGACGAGGCGGCGTCGCTGCTCGCCGAAAGTCGCGCGGCGGCGGAGCACCTCAAGAACGAGGCGCTCACCTCGGCGCAGGACGAAATCGCGGCCGAACGGGACCGCGCCCGCAAGGAGATCGCGTTGGAGCGTGCGAAGGCACTCGACGAGCTTCGATCGGCCACGATCGATCTCACCCTCGAGGCCGCCGGTCGCATCATGCAGCGCGACATGAAGGATGACGATCACCGTCGGCTCGCCGACCAGGTGATCGGGGAAATGGAAACCCGCGCGTGAACATCTCGCAGGCTGTTGCCCGCGTCTACGCCAAGGCGCTCTTCGACATCGGCATGGCCGAGGGGACGCTCGGCGAGATCTTCGACGATCTCAAGGGCATCCAGGCCGTCGCCGACTCGTCGCCGGAGGCCCAGGTCTTCTTCGAGTCGCCCAAGCTGCGCCGGAGCGACAAGAAGCGGATGTTCACGGAGATCTTCGGCGACAAGGTCAACAAGGCCGTGCTCGGCTTGATGCACGTGCTTGTGGACAAGCGCCGCGAGCCGGTCTTCGACAACGTGATCCAGGAGTTCCAGAAGTACCGGGACGAGCACGAGGGACGCGTGCATGCGCGCGTCACCACGGCGCAGCCGCTTCCGGACGACCAGAGGGAACGACTGGCCGGCGTGCTCAGCAAGGTCACCGGCAAGTCGGTCGATATCGAGGAGCGCGTCCGGCCCGAGGTCATCGGCGGCATTCGCGTCAACCTCGGCGACTTCGTGATGGACGGAACCATCCTCCGCCAGCTCAAGGATTTGCGCCGCAGCTTCGCTGCGGAGCAGGGATAAGAACCAATGCAGATCAGACCCGAGGAAATCAGCTCGATCATCCGGAAGCAGATCGAGTCCTTCGACATCGACCTCAGCGTCGACGAGGTGGGCACGGTCCTGGAGGTCGGTGACGGTATCGCCCGCATCTACGGCCTCGAGCAGGTCATGACCAACGAGATGGTCGAGTTCGAGAACGGCACCTACGGCCTCGCGATGAACCTCGAAGAGGATTCGGTCGGCGTCGTGATCATGGGCGACTACCTCGAGATCGAGGAGGGCCAGACGGTCAAGCGGACCGGTCGCGTGCTCTCGGTGCCGGCGGGCGAGGCGCTCATCGGGCGCGTCGTGACGCCGCTCGGCATCCCGATCGACGGCAAGGGCCCGGTCGAGACGACCGAGTTCATGCCGCTCGAGGGCCAGGCGCCCGGCATCGCCGATCGCCAGCCGGTCGGCGAACCGCTCCAGACCGGCATCAAGGCGGTCGACGGCATGATCCCGATCGGCCGCGGCCAGCGCGAGCTGATCATCGGCGACCGCGAGACGGGCAAGACGGCCGTCGCGATCGACGCGATCCTCAACCAGAAGGGCAAGGGCGTCATCTGCGTCTATGTCGCGGTCGGCCAGAAGGCCTCGACCGTGGCGGGCGTGGTGGAGACGCTGCGCACGCACGGCGCGATGGACTACACCATCGTCGTCAGCGCGACCGCGAACGACCCCGCTCCGCTGCAGTACCAGGCGCCCTACGCCGGTACCGCGATGGCGGAGTACTTCATGTACAAGCAGAACAAGCACACGCTGTGCGTGTACGACGACCTCTCCAAGCAGGCCGTCGCCTACCGCCAGCTGGCGCTGCTGCTGCGCCGTCCGCCGGGCCGCGAGGCGTACCCGGGTGACATCTTCTACGCGCACAGCCGTCTGCTCGAGCGCGCCGCGAAGCTCTCCGACGAGCGGGGCGGCGGGTCGCTCACCGCGCTGCCGATCATCGAGACGCAGGCGGGCGACGTGTCGGCGTACATTCCGACGAACGTCATCTCGATCACCGACGGGCAGATCTACCTCGAGCCCGATCTCTTCTACGCCGGCGTCCGTCCGGCGATCAACGTCGGCATCTCGGTCTCGCGCGTGGGCGGCAACGCCCAGACGAAGGCGATGAAGAAGGTGGCCGGCAAGCTGCGCCTCGACCTGGCGCAGTATCGCGAGCTCGAGGCGTTCGCGCAGTTCGCGTCCGACCTCGACGCCGGCACCAAGGCGCAGCTCGCACGCGGCGAGCGCACCGTCGAGATCCTCAAGCAGGGCATCTGCGCGACCTGCCCGGTCGAGGAGCAGGTGGCGATCATCTACGCCGTCGGTAACGGCACGTTGGACACCGTCGAGGTGGAGGACGTCCGCCGCTTCGAGGAGCAGCTCGTCACCTACATGCGCGACTCCGGCAGCGAGGCGCTCAAGCTCCTCCGCGAGACCGGCAAGCTGGAGGACGAGACGAAGGCGAAGCTCGACGCCGAGCTGGAGTCGTTCCTCAAGAACCGCTGGAACAAGAATGCCGGTGAGGGGGATGCGGGCGGGGACGCGGAAGGCGGCGAGAGCGAGTCGAACGAGGACACGACCGGTGAGGAGGCCGCCGCCTCGGCGTAACGGCAGATGGCCGAGCAACCCAAGGTCATTCGGAAGCGCATCAAGAGCGTTTCCTCGACGAAGAAGATCACGCGCACCATGGAGATGGTGGCGAGCGCCAAGCTGCGGACCGCGCAGCAGGCGGTCACCGGCTCGGGTCCCTACCTCGAGCAGCTCCGGGAGCTCATGCGCGAGATCGGCGCGTCGGGCATCGACGTTTCCCGCTGGCCGCAGTTCGAACAGCGCGAGGGCAAGCGCACGCTGCTCTTCGTGATGACCTCGAACCGCGGCCTGTGCGGCGCGTTCAACGCCAACCTGTATCGATTGGCGAAAAACGTCTACGACCGCAAGATCGAGGAGGGCCGCGAGGTCGTCCTCTACATGACGGGCCGCAAGGGCATCACCGCGATGCGCTACCAGGGCGTGCCGCTCGACAAGACCTACATCGACGAGGTCAGCGACAAGCCGACGCCGGACGACGCGGAGTTCTTCCTCGACGAGCTCTCCACGCCGTTCCTCAACGGCGACGTCGACGAGGTCGTCGTGGTCTACCCGCACTGGATCAGCATGGGCGCGCAGCCGCCGACCGAACTGCGGCTGCTGCCGATCGCGCCGGACGAGTCGGAGGGCGAGGCGGATCAGAACGCGATCCCGCCGCTCTTCGAGCCGGATCCGGAGCAGATTCTCGACCAGCTGCTGCCGCTCTACCTGCGGCAGACGGTCTATTCGATCCTGACCGAGGCCGTCGCCAGCGAGCAGCTCGCGCGGCGCATGGCCATGAAGCTCGCGACCGACAACGCAAGCGAGCTCGTGACCGCGCTCACGCGCGCCTACAACCAGGCGCGTCAGGCGCAGATCACCAAGGAACTCTCGGAAATCATCGGAGGCGCGGAGGCGCTGAAGTAGCCATGAGCGAAGCAAGCAACAACGGAAAGATCGTGCAGGTCATCGGACCGGTCATCGACGTGGAGTTCTCCCACGGCGATCTCCCCGAGATCTACACCGCGCTCACGCTCGACCAGGGCGAGGGCGACAACCAAATCCGTCTCACCGCGGAGGTGCAGCAGCACCTCGGCCACAACCAGGTGCGCGCGGTCGCCATGTCGAGCACCGACGGCGTCGTGCGCGGCATGGAGGTGATCAACACCAACGCGCCGATCTCGGTGCCGGTGGGCGAGGCGTGCCTCGGGCGCATCTTCAACCTGCTGGGCGAGCCGATCGACAACGCGGGCCCGGTCGAGACCGAGGAGCGTCGTCCGATTCACCAGCCGGCGCCGAAGTTCGACGCGCTCTCCACGCAGACGGAGCTCTTCGAGACCGGCATCAAGGTGGTCGACCTGCTGGCCCCGTACGCGAAGGGCGGCAAGACCGGCCTCTTCGGCGGCGCGGGCGTCGGCAAGACGGTCATCATCATGGAACTCATCAACAACGTCGCGAAGCAGCACGGTGGCTACTCCGTGTTCTGCGGCGTGGGTGAGCGCACCCGCGAGGGCAACGACCTCTGGCTCGAGATGCAGGAGTCCCGCGTCATCGAGAAGGCCGTGCTCTGCTACGGCCAGATGAACGAGCCGCCGGGCGCGCGCCTGCGCGTGGCGCTGTCGGGCCTGACGATGGCGGAGTACCTCCGCGATCAGGGCGGCCGCGACGTGCTCATGTTCGTCGACAACATCTTCCGCTTCTCGCAGGCGGGTTCCGAGGTGTCGGCGCTGCTTGGCCGCATGCCGTCGGCGGTGGGCTACCAGCCGACGCTGGCGACCGAGATGGGTGCTCTCCAGGAGCGCATCACCTCGACCGACAACGGCTCGGTCACCTCGGTGCAGGCGATCTACGTGCCGGCGGACGACCTCACCGACCCGGCGCCCGCGACCGCCTTCTCCCACCTCGACGCGAAGACGGTGCTGTCGCGCCAGATCGCCGAGCTGGGCATCTACCCGGCGGTGGACCCGCTCGACTCGACGTCGCGCGTGCTCTCGCCGGAGTACGTGGGCGACGAGCACTACCAGGTCGCCCGCGACGTGCAGGCGATCCTGCAGCGCAACAAGGACCTGCAGGACATCATCGCCATCCTCGGCATGGACGAGCTGTCGGAGGAGGACAAGGTGCTCGTGAACCGCGCGCGCCGCATCCAGAAGTTCCTCAGCCAGCCGTTCTTCGTCGCGGAGGCGTTCACCGGCCTCGAGGGCCGCTACGTGAAGCTCGAGGAGACCATCCGCTCCTTCAAGGACATGGTCGACGGCAAGTACGACCACCTGCCGGAGCAGGCGTTCTACATGGTCGGCAACATCGAGGAAGCGGTCGAGAAGGCCAAGGCCATGGAGGCCGCGTAGTGACCACGGAGTCGCCGGGTGTGGGCGCAGAGCATCCCACCGGGAGCCTGCGTTCCCACGACATCGTGGACGAGGTGACCCAGGAACAGGGCATCCTCGACGTCATCGTCGTGAGCCCCGCGCGCCCGGTCTACGAAGGCCGCGCGAAGCACATTTACATCACCGGCAAGGAGAGCTCGCTCGGCATCTGGCCGAAGCACACCGACATCGTCGCCGCGCTCGGGACCGGTCCGCTCCGGATCGCGACCATCGACGGCAACGTCGAGCGCTTTGCGGTGTCCGGCGGCTTCCTCAAGGTGGGCGGCAGCAAGGTCACCATCCTGATCGACAAGGCGGTCCGCGCCGACGAGGTCGAGCAGGCGCAGGTCAGCAAGGAGCTGGACGAGGTCAAGGCGAAGCTCAAGAGCCCGAAGTCCGACGAGGAGTTCGAGGCGCTGCGGGCGAAGCGCGACTGGTGCCAGGCGAAGCTGGCGCTGCTGGCCGGGTAGAGATCATCGAATTGAATCAGGGGTCGGTTTTGCCGGCCCCTTTTTTCGTGCGCGCGCGGGGGCGTGCGTCGCGCGGGCTAGGATGGACGGCGTTGGGGGGAGCGCTGGACCTTTCCGGTTCCGGCGAATCGCGATGCGGCAGACGGATTTTGAGTCGAAGAGATCGACGCGTACGGCAGCCTCCGAACCCAGTCTGCGCGCGGCGAGATCTGACCGCTCTGGAACGATGGGATCGTCCACGAGCGAGGTCCCCTCGGCATGGGGCGAAGCAGGCGCGTGTCACGCGCGCCCGACCGGAGGGCAGCGAGATGCACCCGTGGCGCGATGACCCTCGCTTGCGCGATCGGTTTCATCCGGAGTACCCCGACGATCTCGAAGTGATCGTGCACGACGGCGGCCCGCGCCTGACGCAGAGACGACCGGAGCAAGTCTGGGTCACGGTGATCGGTCGGAACCCGCAGGGTGTCTTCGCCGGACGCGTGCTGAACCAGCCCGCGCAGCTCGAGTCGGTGTCCGAAGGCTCCGTGATCCGATTCGTGGTGGCGGCCGGCGGCCACGCCCTGATGACGACCGGGAAGTACCTCGCCGAGCGTCCCGCGTGGGAGGTCGGGGCATGCGATCGCTGCGGCCTCGACGAGCTCCTCGATGCGCCGTCCGACCTGATCGCGGCGATCTTCCCCAACGTGCCCGACGATGCCGTCGTCGGCACGTTCACCTCCTTCTGCGGCCTTTGCGGCGGTGGGCAGGTCGTGCGCCTTGTGGAGGAGCCCGCGCCGACCCGAAAGAGGTGGTGGGAGTTCTGGCGGTAGGCCCCTCGGGGGCTTCGTCAGTCGGCCTGTGCCGCTTCCTCCGGGTATGGCCCGAGCGTCTTGCCGGCCGGCGGCCAACGTTGGTGGACGTATCGGATGAACTCTCGTTCGAATCCGGCTTCCACCAGCCACTCATGGCTCTCGGTGAGCTGCTCCCGCTCTTCCCTGGCCTGCCGAGCCAACCAGTTCCAGAGGCGGACGTAGCCCTCGCGTGTTTCACCCGGGAGCGCTTTCTCCGCCCTTCTCATCTCCCCGTATGCCCTCGCGAGGCGGCGGTCGAAGTACTGACGCGCGCCCTCGATCTGTGCCTCATTGAGCTCTCGGCCATGCATAAGCTCTCGCTTCGTCAGCACGTCGACAACCTGAGCGAGCGCATGCCGGATGAGCTGGACCGCTTCCGAGTCCGCATCGAGTCCGTCGAACGCAAGCAACGCGACGATTTCGACGGGGGCAAGCTCGGACACCGGCTCCGCGGGCTGTTCCGCCGACGCCGGACGAGGGACCGCGAGAACGTCGGGTTCGTGGGGCTCGCCGCAGCCAAGCGCGAGCGCGAGAGCAAGGACCGCGCGTTTCACAGGTTCGGCTTCTTGAGAGCGTAGCACCTTGGCATGATTCGACCGGTGTTCGACCGGGAGCCGCGGGGAGACGACGCGCTCCGGTACGATGCCGACCGTTGTGGGAGCCATGCTGAAGTGGACGCTGGGATACGCCAGCGCGCTTGCGTGGGCCTGGGTGGGCGTCCGGCTGTTCCTGACGTCCCACGACGGCGATCGGAGCGCCGTGGGGAGACCGTCGACTCCCTGTTGACCTTCGCGTGGTGCGCGGCTCCCGTTGCTCTTCTCATCGTCGCGCGACGGCGGCATCCCGTGTTCAGGCGAATGCTCCTCGACGGGTTCGTGTTCGGCGGCTTCATGTGCGCCGCGTACCTCGCTCTGGCCATGCTGCTGTTCCTGAGTCTGGGAGGCGCCTTCTTTGTCGCGATCTTCCTGCACCCCGTCGGGCTAGCCGTGTTCTTCGGCGTCCCGACGCTCTGGTTCGGCTGGGTCTGCTACCTGCATGAACAGGGGCGCGTGACGAAGGCCGCGCCTGCCGACGCCCGTCGCGGGTCGGACGGCACCTCCGACTCGTAGGCCTGCCGTTGACCGTGTCGTACCCCCGCGTGCGGCATCGGTGCCGCACCTGGCGCGCATATCGTCAGCTCTGAACGGCAGTTGCAGCCACCCCCGACAAGAGTGGTTCGTCAGGGCGTTCATCAGGGCGGGCCTGCCGCGCCAAAGCGCGAAGCGCGACGGCGGGGCTAGAACGGAAAGACGAGCGGCGTTACGAGCAGCGTCACGATCCAGGTCAGAATCAGCATGGGTACGCCGACCTTCACGAAGTCGAGGAAGCGGTAGCGGCCCGGTTCGACGACGAGGGTAACGACCGGGGTGGAGACCGGCGTGGCGAAGGCGGCCGAGGCGGCGATCGCGACCGTCATCGCGAACGCGTAGGGCTCGACCTTCAATGCCTCCGCCGCGGCGATGGCGATGGGGGCCATCAACACGGCCGTCGCGGTGTTGGAGAGGAACAGTCCGAGGCCGGCGCTGACGAAGAAGATCGCGGTCATCATCGCGTAGGGCCCCGCATCGCCCACGCCAGAGATCATGCCGTCGACGATCAGATCCACGCCGCCGGTGCGATCGAGCGCCTTCGCGATCGGCAGCATGCCCGCGATGAGCACGAGGCTGCTCCAGTTCATGACGCGATACGCCTCCTGCATGCTGAGGATGCGCGTGAAGATGACCGCCATCGCCGCCAGCAGCACCGCCATCACGACGGGCACGATCTCGAACGCCGAGAGCACGACCATGCCGAGCAGGATCGCGACCGCGGCCGGCGCCTGCGCGCGGGCGGGCGCGACTTCCTTCATTTCGACCGGGAGAGCCAGCACCAGGAAGTCGTGCGTGGTCGCCTGGAGCGCCCCGATCTTCTTCCACGGCCCGAGCACGAGCAGCGCATCGCCGGCCTGCAGCTTGCGCTCCTGGTAGTCCGCCAGGACCTCGCCCTTGTGACGCACGCCGAGGACGTGCACGCCGTAGCGTGAGCGCAGGTTGGACTCGCGGAGCGTGCTTCCGATCATGCCCGACTCGGGATGGATCAGGACCGTCGCGAGGCCGAGTTCCCGGATCCAGCGGGCGATGTCACGCTCTCCGATGGGAGTGCGTTCGAGGTTGTTCTCATCCACCAGCCGGGCGAGCGACTCGGGCGGCGCCTGGAGCGCGATGACGTCGCCGGCGCGTAGAACCACCTCCGGCCCCGGCGCGGCGCGGATCGAGCTGCCGAACCGCTCCACCCGTTCCAGGCCGACGACGCGCGCGGCGTACTCCCGCGACAGATCGAGGTCGCCCAGTCGGCGCCCCGCCATCGAGGAGCCCGCCCGCACGCGAAACCACCAGTTGTCGTCCGGGCTGATGCCGTACTCGCCCATCAGGTCGCGCATCCCCCGCACCACATCCTTCGGCGGCGATTCCTTTCCGCCCGGCAGGAGTCGTCGACCCAGCAGGAGGAAGTAGACAATGGCGACCGCGAGCGCGCCGAGACCGATCGGCGTGAAGCTGAAGAACGAGAACGGCTTGAATCCCGCATCGGCCAGCTCTTCGCTCACCACGATGTTGGGCGTGGTGGCGATGAGCGTGAGCATGCCGCTGATCAGCGCCCCGAAAGAGAGTGGAATGAGCAGGCGGGACGCGTTCAGGTTGGTCTTGCCGGCGATGTTGAGCACGATCGGGATGAAAATCGCGACGACCGCCGTGGAGCTCATGATGCTGCCGAGAACCGCGGCGGCGAGCATCAGCAGGACGAGCAGTCGCGTTTCGCTCTCGCCGGCGCGCTGCGCGATCCAGTTGCCGATGGAGTGCGCGATGCCGGTGCGCGTGATCGACTCGCCGACGATCAACAGGCCGGCCACGAGAATCACGACCGGATCGCCGAAGCCCGATAGCGCCTCGCGCACGCTCAACGTCCCGCTCAACGCCAGCGCGAGCACCACGAGCAGCGCGACGATGTCGAGACGAACGCGCCCGCTCGCGAACAGGATGCTGGCGATGCCGAGCAGGGAGAAGACGAAGATCGTGTCGCCGGCCATGGGGGGTGCGGTCGAACTGCGCGCGGATCGTACGAAAGGGCCAAGGATGACGCGCGTGTATCGGCCCCGGCGCGTGGCGCCGCGTCAGGAGCCGGGGGGCAGCACATGCTTGGCGTACCCGCGATCGTGCAGGAGCGTTCGGGCGGCCACCGCTTCGGCGGCGGGGACCTCGACGTAGTACTGCAGGTCGGCGCCGGCGAGATAGACCGCCTCCGCTTCCGCAACCGGTGCCGGATGAAAGCCGGCCTCCGTCAGAAGCGAATGGACAAGGGATGCGGCGGGGTGGGTCTCGATGGCGAGCACGCGCGTCCAGTTGACGTCCGTGGGCATGCCTCTCAGGAGACACCAACGATGCGTGCGAGCGCAACGGCAGGTACGATTTCCGCATGGAAGCGACGCGCCTGAGGCTGCTGAGCCGAGTACTCGTGGGGGTCGCGGGCGTGCTTGTTGCGGCCGGCGCGGTTCTGCTGCTGTCGCGCCCCGGTGCCGGGTCTCCGATGAACGGATGGGGGCTCGCCACGCTCACGGTCCTGGTGGCGACCTCCTGGATCTCGGCGGGACGAAGTCAGCCGGCGCCTTGGCGCGACGACGGTCGTCTCGTTCTCTGGGCGCTCGGACTCGCGGGCCTGCTCGTCGCCTCGACGATCTGGGTCTTCACCCTCGTCTAGTCCGGATCCCCCGGCGAGCGATTCGAGAAGGCATCCGGAATCAAGCCGAGCGCGCTCAATCCGGCGCCCACGATGACGAACACGACCCGGTCGAGGTACTTCCCGAAGGCTACGCGAGCCTCCTCCGCGCCGTCGGTCCACGCCAGCAGGCCGACGAACAATCCCGCTACGGTGGCGCCCAAGGCGAGCACGACGGAGAGCTTGGCGGCGCCGGGACCCGACCCGCCCAGAAGTCGGATGGCGAGCCCGACGAGGCCGCCTGCCAGAACGCCGGTCACGATCGAGCCGGCGTAGGGATGGCGGTTGTAGATGGTGGTCCGCTCGTAGGTGAAGATCCAGTACGCCGCGTAGGTCACCAACACGATCGTGAGCAACGCGGCCACGACGCCCGCCGCGACCGCGACCGGCGGAAGCTCCGTGTACTTCCCGCGCACGATCTTGAGCACGCCGCCCGTGCGTACGACGCGGCGCTGCTTCCGCGGTCGCGACACGATCAGCCTCCGACCACCGCCTCGACCTCGATCTCCACTTTCCACGCGGGATCGATGAGGCCGTCGACGACGACCATGGTCGCGGCGGGGCGCGCCTCGGCGAACGCCTCGCCGTGCGCGCGGCCGGCGTCATCGGCATACGAGGCGTCGGTCAGGAACATGCGCGTGCGCACGACGTCGCCCGCCGTGCCGCCGAGCGCCTCGATGGCGCGCACGGCGATGGTGAAACAGCGCTTCGTCTGCTCGTAGGCGTCGCCTTCGAAGGTCTTGCCGTCGTCGCCGATCGGGGCGGTGCCGGCGACCAGGATGCGGTTGCCGACCTTCACGGCGCGGGAGAAGCTGTAGCGCTTCTCGTAGGGGGAGCCGGAGGCGTGGCGCTCTCGCATGCGCGGATCGTAGCTGAGGACTTCCCGTCCCGGCGAGAATGGAGTCCGTGGCAATTCGAACGGAGCGCGTCGGCCCGCTGGTGGTCGACATTCACGAACCGGAAGGCGAGAGCCGGCTCACGCTGCTCTACTCGCACGGGTTCGGTTCGGTCCGCAACGGTGAGAAGGTGCTGCACCTCGGTGCCGCGCTCACCGCCGCCGGCGCGACGCTCATCGCGCCCGATCTGCAGGGGCACGGCGAATCGGGAGGATCGTTCGGCGCCATCACGCTCAAGCGCTCCATCTCGGATCTGCTTTCCTGCACCGCACTGCCCGCCTTCCGCGATGCGCCGCGGCGCCTGCTGGGTGGGTCGTCGTTCGGCGCACTCACCGCGCTCTGGACGACGATCGAGAACCCCGGTCTCGCCGAACGCCTGTTCCTGCTCGCGCCTGCCTTCCGTTTCATCGAGCGCCATCATGATGCGCTCACGCCGGAGGAGCAGGCGCAGGTCGCGCGCGGCGAACCGTTGCGCGTGGAGAAGGAGTGGTTCTCGGTCGACCTCGAGGCGGACATCTTCCTCGAGCGCAACGAGCGGACGATGGAACGCCTCGTCGCGGAACTCGCCGTCCCCGCGCTCATCGTGCACGGCAAGCACGACGAGACCGTCCCGCTCGACGTCGTCTTCGACTTCGTGCGCGCCAGCAATGCACCGGGCCTGGAGCTGCACGTCGTCGGCGACGGCGATCACCGGCTCACCGATCACAAGGAGCTGCTCGCCCGCGAGCTTCTGCGCTTTGCGATGCTCGACTGAAACCATGCAACCCCTCGACCACCTGCGCGCCCTCGTGGCGATCAACTCTTTCACGCACAACCGGGAGGGCGTGCTCGCTTGCGGCGCGTACTGCGCCGACATGTTCGGCGAGCTCGGCTTCCGTCCGGAGTTCGTGCGTTCGGTCACGGAAGACTGTGGCGACCACCTCTTCCTCGAGCGCGACGGCGAGATCCCGCTCGTGCTGGTCGGTCACCTCGACACGGTCTATCCGCCCGACACCGACTTTGCGTGGCGCGACGAGGGCGCGCGCATCCACGGGCCGGGCGTCGCCGACATCAAGGGCGGCATCGTCGTCCTTTGGGAAGCGCTGCGCCGTCTGCCCGAGCTTGACCGCTTTCATCTGCGCGTCTTCCTGAACGCGAGCGAAGAGGGGGGCTGCGCCGACTTCCCGAAGCTGGCGCGCGCGCGGGTGCGCGACGACACGCGAGCCTGCCTCGTCTTCGAGCCGGGCTACGACCTCGGCGACGGCCAGACGTCGATCGTGACCGCACGCAAGGGCTCGGGCCGCTTCCGCCTCGATGCGTACGGCCGCGAGGCGCACTCCGGCAACGAGCACCACCGCGGCGCCAGTGCCGTGCGCGAACTCGCGCGTGCCATCGAGACGATCGAGTCGTGGACCGACTACGAGCAGGACGTCACCTGGAACGTCGGAACGATCGACGGCGGCACGGCGGTGAACTGCGTGCCGGAGTTTGCCACCGCGGGCGTCGACCTGCGCGTCTGGACGCCGGAGGAGATGCAGGCGGGCCACGCGCGGATCCACGCGCTGGCGGGCAGTCTGGTCAGCCACGACGGTGAGGCGCGCACCCGCATCGAGGTGCATGACGGCCCCGGCTATCCGCCTTGGCCGCCCAATGAGCAGACCGACGCGCTGGCGAAGATCGTGACGGAGCTGGAGCCCACCGTGCGCCCGCTGCAGCGGCGCGGCGGAAGCGACGGCGCGTTCCTCTGGGATCTCGCGCCGACCGTGGACGGGCTCGGCGTGGTGGGGCGCGACATGCACTGCTCGGTGCACGATCCGGCCAACGGTCGCGAGCAGGAGAGTATGGACCGCGCCTCGTTCGAGCCGCGCGTCGATCTGGCGGTGCGACTCCTGGAGCGCCTTGCGTGATCCGTCTCGCCGACTTCGAACGGCCGCTCTTCTTCACGGGCGCCGGCCTCTCCGTGGAGAGCGGTATTCCGACCTACCGCGGCGCCGGCGGCGTGTGGGAGGAGTACGACTACGAGAGCTACGCCTGCCAGCGCGCCTTCGACGCCGACCCGGAGAAGGTCTGGGACTTTCACGACCTGCGGCGCGCCAAGGTCGCCGAGGCGGAGCCGAACGAGGGGCATCGCATCATCGCGGAGACGCAGGCGCGCTGTCCCGGGACGCGCATCGTCACGCAGAACATCGATGGACTGCACCAACGCGCCGGCGCGACCGATGTCGTCGAGCTGCACGGCTCGCTCTGGCGGCTGCGCCACAAACGCGAGACGATCGAGAACTTCGAGGTGCCGCTGGGCGCGCGCCGCCACGCCGACGGCGGCTACTGGCGGCCGGCCATCGTCTGGTTCGAGGATGCGCTCGACCCGCTGGTCCTCCAGGCGGCGGCGAACGCGTTGCAGGAGTGCGACCTGCTCGTCAGCATCGGCACCAGCGGCGTGGTCTATCCCGCCGCGGAGCTGCCCCGCATCGCGGTGCGGCGCGCGATCCCGTGCGTGGAGATCAATCCGGAGGAGACGCCGGTATCCCGCTGGTACACGCACGCGCTGCGCGGTCCCGCCTCCGAGATGCTCCGATCGCTCATTTGAGTAGCATGTCGGCCATGCGCGCGCTCTGCCTCGTCCTCTGCCTCTTCCTCGCCCTGACCCCCGGATGCGCCACCTGGAACGTCAACGCGTTCGGCATTCCGCTGCAGGCTTCGGACAAGTACCAGACCAGCTCGACGTCGAGCTCCGGATCGGGCGGCACGCTCTCCAAGGAAGAGAAGGTCGGCGTGATCGTGATCCTTGGACTCGCGGCGGCCGGGATTGCGGTCGGGGCCGCGGCGGCCAACTAGCATGCGCGCTCTCTGCCTCTTCCTCGCGCTTGCCACCGGCTGCGCCTCCTGGAACGTCAAGGCGTTCGGCGTCCCGGTGCAAACGTCCGAGACCCCCGTCTTTCCCGAGAACCAGACCCGCAGCCGCGACATGACCGCGGAAGAGAAGGCGGGCACGCTGCTGATCGTGGGCCTCGCGATCGCCGGGGTCGCCGCGGGCGCGGTGAATGCTTCCAAGTAGCCGGGTCGCTCGCGCTAACGCGTCACGCGCCGGTGCTCGAGCGCCAGCCACACCGCCAGGAGTGCGAGCGCCAGCGCCAGCGTCCGCGAGGCATCCACGAGGTACTCCGCGTTCGCCGTCTCCTTGAAGTGCATGCCGGCCGCGATGCCGCCGGCGACGAGGAGGACCGAAAGGAGTGCCATGAGCCGCGGGACGTAGCGCGCCATGAAGCCGCAGAACGCGAAGCTCACGCCGAACGCCATCAGCAGGAACGGATGCTCGTCGAACCAGCTCCAGTCCGGCGGGTCCCAACCGCCCGGTTTGAAGGCGGCGACGAAGCAGAGCAGCGAGAGGCCGAGCAGCACGCCTTGCGTCGCGAGCATGTAGAAGGTGGTCGGCGGGGCGCGTCGCACCGTCTGAGCCGGCTGGGGGTTCGCGGCCGTGCGCCGTCGCGCTGCCGCCTTCGGCTCCGGCTCGAGCTCCAGCTTCGCTTTCGGCTTCGGCCTCGGACTTTGGGCGGGCGCCGCCTTCGGCACCGAGACCCGGTTGCCGCACTGCGGACACGACACGACGGTCCCCGCGAGCTTCGGGTTGAGACGCAGCTCGGCGCCGCACTGGTCGCAGGGGACGATCAACGAGAGGGCCTTACTTGCGCGACTTGAGCGAGCGCTGCAGACGCTGGCGCCGCTTCCGCGTGTTGGCCTTCGGGTGCCTTTTGGGTTTCGCCACACCGCGAAGATAGGCCGATCCTGATTTCGGTGCAACCTGCGCCCGACGGGGACGGGTCTAATGGGCGGATGGTGGACTCCGATGACCGGGCCCTCGTCGCGGCCTTCCGCGCGGGGGAGGAGTCGGCGTTCGAGACCATCGTGCAGCGCCACTATCCGGGCCTCGTCCGCGTCGCCGAGCGGCGTTGCGGGGGCGGAGCGCTGGCCGAGGACGCCGTGCAAACCGGGTTGATTCGCGCCCATTCCTACCTGCGCCGCCGGGGCGACGTGGAGAACCTCTCCGCGTGGCTGCGCCGTATCGTGCACAACTGCGCCACCGACCTCCTGGAGAAGGAGCGGGTGGCGCGACCCAGCCTGGAGCAGATCCAGGAGCCCGAGGCGCGCCGCTCGCGCCGGCTGGAGCGGGTCGAAATGCGCGCTCTGGTGGGCGCCGCCATCTCCCGGCTGAATGAGATCTACCGCGAGCCGCTGCGGCTGCGCTACCTCGAGGGGCTCGAGGCGGCGGAGATCGCGAAGCTGCTCCACGACAACCTCAACTCCGTCAAGTCGCGCCTCGCCCGCGGGCGGCGCGAATTGCGGCGTCGGCTGGAGGGCGTGCTCACGCGGGAGGGGTACCTGTGATCGATCCGCGCCAACACCTCGAGGAGTACATCGACGGCCTGCTCACCGACGAGGAGAGCGCCCGGGTCGAGGCGGCCCTGCGCGACGATCCGGAGCTGCGCGCCGAGTACGAGCGCGCCCGCCGCTTCGGCGCCCTGCTCGACGATCTCGTCGTGGCGCCCGCCCGCCGCGGTCGTCGTCCCCGCGCGCCGCTCTTCGCGCTCGTGGCGACCGCCGTCGCCGCCGCGCTCTTCCTCTGGTTGCGTGCGCCCACGGCCGATCCGGTCTTCGACGACCTGCAGCGCGACTGGCGGACCTTCGGCGAGCGGCTCGCGACCATTGCGCGGGAGCGCCGGGACGGCCGCGTGCCGCGCACCGGGTTGGGCGATCTCGAGGTGCCGCCGGCGAAGGCGTTCGGCATCGTCTACGCCGCGGGCCTCCCGGCGCTCGGCGTCGATCTCGATGCGTCCGTGCTGGCGGACTGCAAGTCCCTGGTGCGCGCGCACTACGAGCGCGTGCGCACGCTGCCCGACGGCGTGGCCGGCGAAGCGCAGCGGGCCGAGGCGGCGCTGCAGCTCTACCGGCGCCTGCGCGACGCGGGCGGACGCCTGGCGGCGGACGCGTACTACGATCTGTTCCGCCCCGGGCTGGTCGACAGCGCGACCGTCTTCCGATTGGAGGATGGTTCGCTCGAACGCGCCCTGCGCGACCGGGCGGCTTACGTTCGTGCCTACGACGAGGCGCGCCGCCGGCTCGAGCGCCGCTACGGCGCGCAGACGGTCGCGGTCGTGCTCGATCGCCTTGCGCCACGCGATGCGCGCTGGCTGCGCCGCGACGCGACGCAGGACGGTGCCAACCGCGACGCGGTGCTCGCCATCCGTGCCGAGCTCTATCGCGTGGCTGCGGACACGGGTGCCGATCGGCTGTACGTCGACGTCGGTTAACGTAGGCGCGTGCAATACCGACGGATCGGCCAAAGCGGCCTCAAAGTCAGCGTCATCGGCCTCGGCACCTGGCTCAATTTCGGGGGGCGACTCGAGCAGGCGACCGAAACCGACCTGATCGACTTCGCCTGTGAGCTGGGCATCAACTTCTTCGACACCGCCGACGTCTACAAGGGCGGCGCGGCGGAGATCTCGCTCGGCAAGTCGCTCGCGCCCTACAAGCGGTCCGACCTCGTCATCGCGTCGAAGGTCTACTTCCCGACCGGCGAGGGGCCCAACGACCGCGGTCTCTCGCGCAAGCACATCTTCGAGTCGATCGCGGAAACGCTCGACCGGCTCGGCACGCCCTATCTCGATCTCTACCAGGCGCATCGCTACGACGAGGAGACCTCGCTTGAGGAGGTCGTGCGCGCATTCGGCGACCTCGTGCGCATGGGCAAGATCCACTACTGGGGTGTGAGCATGTGGAGCGCGAAGGAGATCCGCGACGCGTGTCGGCTCTGCAAGGAGTTCAATCTTCCGCTGCCGATCTCCAATCAGCCGGTCTACAACCTGCTCGACCGGCGCATCGAGCGCGAGGTCGTGCCGGTCTGCCGCAACTTCGGACTCGGGATTCTCCCGTACTCGCCGCTCGCGCAGGGCGCGCTGACCGGCAAGTACCTGGGCGACGAGATGCCGGACGATTCCCGCGGTGCCGACGACGACTTGAACAAGTTCATGGGCGTCTACCTGGAGGACCTCGCCGCGGAGCGCATCGCGCGCATGAAGGAACTCTCCGAGGTGGCGGAGATCGAGATGGCGCACCTCGCGCTGGGCTGGTGCCTGCAAAACGACCTGGTGGCGAGCGTCATCGTCGGCGTCACGAAGGCGGAGCAACTGGAGCAGAACTCCATGACCGCCGACACCGAGGTACCGGACGGCACCTACGAGCATCTCGCGGAGATCTTCCAGGAGTGAAGGCGAAGGGCATCCTCACGCGCACGCGCGGATTCCTGGACGCCTTCACCCATTCACTCAACCCCTACGTCGGCTGCAGCTACGGCGGCGCTCTTTGCGGTCGCTACTGCTATGCGCCCGCGGTGATGTTCAAGAAGGAGTGGGGCGGTCCGGCCGAGCCCAAGGAGAACGCGGCGGAGCTCTACGCCCGCGAGATCGGACGGGAGCGGCGTCGCGGCCCGGTCCGCATCTTCATGGCTTCGGTGACCGACCCCTACGTGCCCGAGGAGCGTCGTCGGCGCATCACGCGCGCGGTGCTCGAGGCGATGGTGGACGATCCGCCCGACTTCGTCGCGGTGCAGACGCACGCCACGCTCGCGCGGCGCGATCTCGACCTGCTCGCGCAGCTGCCGTGCGCGCTGCAGATCTCGATCGAGAGCGATCGCGAGCGCTTCGAAGGACTGCCGCCGCCCGCCGCGACGGTGGCGGACCGTCTGTCGCTGCTCGGCGAGGCGCGGGCGCGCGGCATCGCGACGGTGGGGGTGGTGGCGCCGCTGCTGCCGCTCGACGACGCGCACGGCTTCGCGCGGCGGCTCGACGCCGCGTGCGACCGCATCATCGTCGACCACTGGCGCATCGGCGACGGCTCGCCGGGCGGGACGCGGACAAAGCGGCGCGGTTGGCCGGCGGCGATGGAGCGCATCGGGTTCGGTCGCTGGAACGAGGTCGACGCGATGAACACGTTTGTCGAGACGGCGCGGGCGGTGCTCGGCTCCCCGCGCGTCGGCGTCAGTCGCGAGGGGTTTTCGCCGCCGCCGGATGGAACATCATCGCCATCGAAATTTGCGGGAACGCCGCCTCCATGTGCTCCTGCATGCCGGAGCGAAGCGCGTCGACCTGCGTCACGCTGAGGTCCGGATCGACCTCCACGTCCGCCACCACGATGTGCGTGCGCCCCAGGCGGTTCACGCGCAACCGGAACGAGGCGAAGTCGTCTTCCGCCTTCTCCGCGAAGCGGGACTGCAGCGCTTCCAGCTCCTCGGGCGGCGGGCGCACCGACAGCAGATCGGCGACGCCGTCGAGCGCCATCGAAACGGGCGTCTTGATGCTGATCAGCACGACGAGGACGACGAGCAACGAGTCGACATAGGGCACGAGGCCGTCGAGCGCGGTGCCGCGCATGAAGATGGAGAGCCCGAACGCCAATCCGACGGCCGAGCTGATCGCGCCGTTGATGAGCCAGTTCTTGGCGTCGACCGCCACGAGCGGGCTGTGCGTCTCCTTGGCCACCCGATGCTGAATGGCGGAGACGAGGAAGCAACCGGTGACGGCAATCACGGCGTACACGACGGCCCAGCCCGCCTGCAGCGTCCGTCCGCCGTCCAGGATCGTGCCGATCGAGCCGACCAGCGCGTAGATGCTGACGGCCACGACCATGACCGCCTTGGTCGTATTGACCGTCGGCTCGAGCGCCGCGTACCCGAACGGGAAGAGGTCGTCGCCGGGCCGTTTGAGCATGCGCGCCACCTGGATCGAGATCAGCGACATGCCGAGCGAGATCGCATTGAACACGCCGTCGAGCAGGATGGCGTTGGAGTCGAGCCAAAGCCCGAACCCGATCCCCAGCACGCCAAAGAACCCGTTCGCGTACGCGGACAGACGAATGGCCCCGACTTCCCGATCCATGGAGTGGCGAGTGTAGCGTGCGGGGCCGGGGAATGGCCACGGGGCATGGAGGCCTTCCGGTGGCTCTTCGAGCTTGCGTGCCCCCGTGGATCCGTGCCTAATTGCTCGATTCGCTCAACCGGTGGATGAGCTGGTCGCGGTGCGAGTCGCGAACCGGCCCCCACGCTGCCAGCGGCGGCTCGGCGGAGAGCAGCGCCACCTGACCCTCCTCGATCCTTTCGGCCAACGCCTTCAGCATCGTGCGCGCCTTGAGCATGCCCTTGGAGGGCACGAGCACCATGCGGTCGCCCGCTTCGAGGCCCTCCTCGATCGCCTGGCGCCCGAGCTTGCCGGACCCGGGGACGAAGCGCACGTCCTCGTCGTCGATGAGCTCGGGGTTGCCGGCGACCTGCACCACGATCGGTCCGTCCTCGTAGGCGAGCCGGGTCGGGAAGTCGGGGTTCTCCCGGTGGAGCAGGTGCACGCCCAGTTCGTCCAGCGCAGCAACCGCCTCCACGTCGCGCGCCTCCGGCTCGGCCGGCAACAGCGACGTATGCCCCCGCGCCCACTTCTCATGGTCGGAGAGGCCGGAGCGATAGGCGAAGGTGAGCCAGGCGGGACGTGTATCCATGGCAGCAATTTTCCGGTTGTGGGTGACACGCATGGGGGAAGAGCCGGGAGCCAGGCCCTCGAGCGGTCCTGTTCCTCTCGTGGCACTGGCCCTCTAGTAGTACTGGCCTTCTAGTGGTTTTTGACGAGGTCCATCCCCTTGTACATGGCCGCGACCTGCTCGCCGTAGCCGTTAAACATCTGCGTGTCGTAGCGCTTATCCTCGCTCGGGATGCGCCACTCCTTCGCCTGCGACCAGCGCGGGTGGGGGACGTTGGGATTCACGTTCGAGTAGAAGCCGTACTTGCGCGGCTGGAGGAGATTCCAGAAGGTGTCGGGGCGCTTCTCCACGAATTCGATGCGCACGATCGACTTGGGCGACTTGTAGCCGTACTTCCACGGCGTGATGATCCGGCAGGGTGCGCCGTTCTGTTTCGGCAGTACCTTGCCGTACATGCCGGTCGTGAGCATGGTCAGGTCGTTGGTCGCTTCGTCGATGCGCAGCGCCTCGAAGTAGGGGAAGTTCTTGCCCCAACCCGACATGTCGGGCATCTCGTCCGGCCGCCACGCCGTCTCGAAACGAACGTACTTCGCCTTGCTGCTCGGCTCCGCCCATTCGACGAGCTTTCTGAACGGCACGCCGATCCACGGCACGGTCATGGCCCACGTCTCCACGCAACGGAAGCGATAGACGCGCTCCTCCTGCGGGAGTTTCTTGAGCAGATCGTCGAGGTCGTACTTGCCCGACTTCTTCGCGAGGCCGCCGATCTCGATCTGCCACGGCTTGATCTGGAAGTTGTCGACGAGCTTCCAGACCTCGGTCTTGTTGGTCGTGAACTCGTAGAAGTTGTTGAAGCGCGTCGCGTGGATCTCCTTCGAGATCGGCCGTCCGGCGTCCCGGTACTTCCCGCTCTTCGTGAACGGACGCGTGTATTTCCCGTCCGGCTTGCCCTCCCGCGCCCAGGCCGGCGTGGTCCCGAGCGCGATCAGCGACGCGCCGGTCGCAGCCAGAGAGCCACGAAGAAAGCGGCGGCGATCGACATAGATCGGCTCCGGCGTGGCGGCGCCGTCGGGGAGATGCCAGGAAGCGGGGAGGTGAATGCGGTTCATCGTCGAAGGGCGTCGATGCGGGACTGAACGGTCTGATCCCAGGGATTGATCCTGATGTACCTTTCGTACGCGCGCATCGCGCGGTTTCGATCGCCCGCCGCTTCGTAGAGCCGCCCCAGCGCGAAATGGGTCGCCACCTGATCGGAGCGGATCGTGCTGAATCCCTCGAGGACGGCGATCACCTTCGTGCGCAGCTCCTCGTCGCGCAGGGCGCGCTTCTCCGCCAGCGCCAGCGCCGCCCGATAGCGCAGCACGTGGTTGGTGTGATCGAGGAAGGGCACCAGCTTGTCGGGATCGGTGCGCTTGAGTCCGTCGAAGGAAGCGCGCCGCACCAGCACGCTTTCGTCCGCCAGGTAGACGCCGTGGTCGACGTCGTACGGCGCGAGCAGCCGGACCGCGCCGGCGCGGAAGAACTCGTTCTCGTGCTTCGCCAGCTCCAGCAGGCCGTCCCTCGCGTCGGGCACGCCGCGGCGGCCCGGCTCGATCACCTTCGCCAACCGGCGGCGGATGTTCTTCTCCTCCGCGCCGGGGTACCACTTCTCGAACGACTCCTCCGCCCAGAACGGCTCTTCGAGGAGATGACAATCGGTGCAGGCGTTTGGCAGGCCGAACTCACGCGTGTTCTTCGGGGAGGGAATCGAGATCGTGTGGTCGTACACGCGGCCGTGGCCGCCCTCGATGAGCATGCGCGGCATGTGGCAGTTCACGCAGCGGCTGCCGGCGCTCTCCGGCGCGTGGTTCGTGTGCGGCGGCGTGTCCTGGTGGCAGCTCGTGCAGAGCGTGTCGTCGAGCACGTCCTTGCGCAGCAGCCCGGTGTGGCCGCGGCCGTGCGGATCGTGGCAGGTCGTGCAGGTCATCGGCCCGCACTTGCTCATCCAGGTCGGCGCGAGATCGTGGATGAGCTCGCGTGCGCGGCCGTCGGGGTGCAGGTGCCGCTCGTTCTCGAGGCCCGCGGGGTCCACGAACGCAAAGAGATCGTCGCCCGGTCGGAAGCCGAGATGCACATGCTCGCCTTCGGCGTGACAGGCGCCGCACGTCATGTCCGCCGTGCGCGCGTCGAGCGTGGCGGCGTTCACGATCGGATCGTCACCGGTGCGCTGCTCCTCGTGGAAGACGATATGCCCTTCCCCGGGCCCGTGGCACGACTCGCAGCCGGTCGTGAGCTCTTTCCAGGTGGTGTTGTACTCGCCCGTGTCGGCGTCGTAGCCGATGTCGAAGTCGGTCGCGTGGCACATCACGCAGCGGCTGTTGAAGTTGCGCGCGAAGGTGTACCAGCTGTCGGGCGAGTCCGGGGGAATCTCGAAGTTCGGCGGCTTGCCGAAGATGAAGTCGGTGTAGTCGAACCAGCGCTTCGCCGGCACCTCGATGAAGACGGGCAGGACCTGGATGCGGCCCTTCTCCATCGGCGTCAGGAACATCTGGATGCGCCGCACGCCGATCACGTCGGTCACCGGGAACTTCTGCATCTCGCCGCCCGGCCCTTCGCACTCCATCCAGGCGCCGGGGCCGAGTCGATGATCGATGTCGCGCGCCGTGAAGATCTCGCCGTCGAACGGCTTGGCGACGATTTCATCGGAGAAGGGGCGGATGCTCAGCTTGTGCGCGCTCTTCGACCACTCCGCGTGGATGTCGGGGTGGCAGCTCTGGCAGGCGTCGCTTCCGGCGAAGCCACGGGGAAGCGGCTGCTCCTCGATGATCGCTTCCGGTTCGGGGGCGGGCGCGTCGCGCGGCGCCAGCGCGCCCGCCGTAACGGCCGCGCCGACGAGAATGCCCAAGAGCAGGGGGAAACGCACGACTCCTATTCTAGAATCCGCGCGATGCGGATGCTGGCATGGACTTTGGTAATCCTGCTGTCGTGCCATGCTCCGGCACCCCGCGCCGGCGATCGACTGCCGCGCCGTGGCGACGAGATCGTGCTGTGCGGGCAGCTCTTCCACACCGGTACGCGTGTCGTGCTCTGGACCGATCCGGGCGGGTACGACGCGTATCGGGCGCACAAGCATCGCGACGAGACGCAGCCGGTGCCGGCACGATTCGGCACCTATCGGCGACAGCTTCCCGATGACGTGTCGCGTCGCGTGCACACCGACGGATGGGATCTCGAGGATCTGCGCCGCGTCGTGCGGCAGGTGGTCGTGCACTACGACGCCGCCGGCACTTCGGCGCGCTGCTTCGAGATTCTGCACGACCACCGCGGACTCTCCTGCCACTTCATGCTCGACGTCGACGGCACGATCTACCAGACGCTCGACGGCAAGGAGCGCGCCTGGCATGCCGGCAAGGCCAACGACGTCTCGATCGGCATCGAGATCGCCAACCTCGGCGCCTATCCCGATCCCGAGGAACACCCCGGCCTGACCGTCGAGGGCGTCATCCAGGGCACCACGCTCTACCAGCGCCCCTTCACCGATGCGCAGTACGAAGCGCTGGCGAAACTCTGCGCCACGCTCGTGCGCGTGCTCCCCGGCATCGAGCCGCGATTTCCGCGCGACGAGGACGGTGGCGTCGTGCCCGGTGTGCTCCCGGACGAAGGGGCCTCGTTTTCGGGGCTGCTGGGGCATTACCATCTGACCACGGCGAAGGTCGATCCCGGTCCCGCGTTCGACTGGGAGCGGCTGGCGCGCGCGATGGAGGAAGTGAAATGAGAACGTCCCTGCTGCTCTTGGCGATCCTGATCGGGTGCGGAGGAGGGGACGGTGACCTCGACCTCGGCGCATTGCGCGCGCAATTCCAGCTTGTGGTGCCGCGCGACGGCGGGCTGGCGGTGCATCGCCGCCAGGAGGTGCGCTGGCGCTCCTTCCCCAGCGCGGAGAGCTATACGGTCGAGGTGTGGGCGGACGCGAACCGCACCGTGCTGCACGAGCGCCGGGAGGATCTGACCGCCACGACCTGCCGGATCGAGACCGACATGCTGGATGGGCGCGAATACTGGGTCGAGGTGCACGCGCTTTCGCGCTCGGGGCAGCGCCTGGGTACGACCGTCGCCTCGCGCATGCGCGTGCGCGCGATCCCCGACTGGATGCCCGACTTCGAAACGCCGCACCTCGACACCACGGCGAACCAGGGCGGCTTCGTGCTGACCAACCTCATCCACCGCAACCAGCGCACGCGGTCGCCCGAGCGCATTCCGGTGATGCTGCTCTTCAACGGCTGGGGCGAGCTGGTTTGGTGGTACCTGCATCCCGATCCGGGGACGTTGACCGCGACCAAGATCACGCCGCGCGGGACGATCTACTACCTCATCCGCCAGCCCGGCAGCGATGGTCTCACGGTCACGACCGCGTACGAGATCGACTGGGACGGCAACGTCCTCTGGCAGAGCACGGAAGGCGAGCGTCCGCACCACGAGATCTCGGATCATCCCGACGGCGTGATGTACCTCACCTACGAGGTCGAGACCTACGACGGCGTCGACTACGAGGGGGACGGCATCCAGATCGTCGATCGGGACACCAACGAGCTGTTGTGGGAGTGGCTGATCTTCGACTACTTCGATCCGCGCGATTACCAGGACTTCCCCGAGATCAACAACATCGGACTGTCGCGGCTGGGCCTCGACTGGAGCCACAGCAATGCCGTCGTCTGGGACGAGGCGCGTGGTCTCATCTGGGTTTCGGTACGCCACCTCGACCGGCTGATCGGCATCGACTACCCGTCGGGCGACATCGTCATCACGATCGGCGACGAGGGGCTCGGGGGCGAGGGGCTGATCGGTCACCAGCACGCGCCGGAGATCCAACCGGACGGGTCGATCCTGCTGTGGGACAACGGCAACGGGAAGAACCCGCAGCAGAGCCGGGCGGTGCAGTTCGCGTTCGACGAGATGGCGGGGACCATCGACGTCGTGTTCGAGTGGATCGACAACCCGCCGTTCTACGACCCCGCCGTGGGCGATGCCAACCGGCTGCCGAACGGCAACACCCTCATCACGGCGGGCGTGTCCGGCCGCCTCATCGAGGTGACGCCGGCGGGCCGCATCGTCTGGGAGAAGCGCTTCGACGATGGCCCCGAGTACTGGCAGTACCGCGCCGAGCTGGTGCCGGACGAGTTGGTTCCGGCCGCGATTCGGGCGCTTTCCGACTAGGGACGTTTCTTCCCGAATGGGATATTCTTTCGGTCTCCACGCCAGGATGGCGGAGCGGTCAAACGCACCAGACTGTAAATCTGGCGGCCTACGGCCTACGCTGGTTCGAATCCGGCTCCTGGCACCAAAAAGCCAGTCACACTCGTGGCTGGCTTTTTCTTTTTTGGGCGTGGTCGGAGATGTGGGCGCCAGCCACGAGTGTGACTGGCTTTTTGCGTATTCATGGCCCAACGGCTTACTTGTCGCGCCATAGCCCGCGCCAGCGGGCGACGGCGGACGCCGTTGGAGCTTTTCGAATTCGGGGTGTGTTGTGCCGAGGGTGGAGGTCGTCTACGACTCCGGGGGGAGGGCTCAACGGCTGACTTGTCGCGCCATAGCCCGCGCCAGCGGGCGACGGCGGACGCCGTTGGAGCTCTTCGATTTCGGGGTGTGTTGTGCCGGGGGTGGAGGTCGTCTACGACTCCGGGGGGAGGGCTCAACGGCTTACTTGTCGCGCCATAGCCCGCGCCAGCGGGCGACGGCGGGCGACGGCGGGCGACGGCGGGCGGCGTTGGAGCTTTTCG
>JBCDBY010000018.1:0-26290 GCA_039182715.1 Planctomycetota bacterium | reverse complement strand
CCCCCCCCCCCTCCCCCCTCTCCCCATCCACGCTAAGATCCCCCCCATGACAGCCGAGATCATCGACGGAAAGCAGATCGCCGCGGACGTGCGGGCGGAGGTGGCGCAGGGCGTTGCCGCGCTCAAGGAGAAGACGGGCGTGGTCGCGGGGCTCGCGACGGTGCTGGTTGGGTCCGACCCCGCCTCGCACAAGTACGTCTCCATGAAGCGCAAGGCGTGCGCGGAGGCGGGTATCGAGAGCTTTCACCACGAGCTGCCGGACGACTCCTCGGAAGATGCGGTGCTCGGCCTCGTTCGCGATCTCGGCGCCGACAGCCGCGTGCACGGCATTCTCGTCCAGCTGCCGCTCCCGTCGCAGTGCAGCGAGAAGACGGTGCTCGACGCCGTCCCGATGGAAAAGGACGTCGACGGCTTCCACCCGCTCAACATCGGCAAGCTCGCCATGAAGGGGCGCGATCCGGAGTTCATGCCCTGCACGCCGCACGGCTGCATGGTGCTGCTGGAGCGATCGGGCACGGAAGTCTCCGGCGCCAACGCCGTCGTGCTCGGCCGGTCGAACATCGTCGGCATGCCGGCGGCGCTCATGCTCATCGAGCGCAACGCGACGGTGACCGTCTGTCACTCGCGCACCAAGGACATCGCCGCGGTCTGCCGCGAGGCGGACATCCTCATCGCCGCCATCGGCCGCGCCCACTTCGTGAAGGGCGACTGGATCAAGCCGGGGGCGACGATCATCGACGTCGGCACCAACGTCATCGACGACGCCTCGCGCAAGAGCGGCAAGCGGCTGGTCGGCGACGTCGACTACGAAGCGGCGAGCGCGGTGGCTGGCAAGATCACGCCGGTTCCGGGCGGCGTCGGCCCGATGACGATCGCGATGCTGCTGTCGAACACGCTGCGTGCGGAATAAAAAGCCGCGGCCTCCTGACGCGACAGGAATCGACGGTAAACTCTCCCGTGGTTGGCGCTCCCGCGGGAGAGCATGAGCATTCATCGTGTGTGGTCCATCGCCCTCGTAGGCGCTCTCTGTTTCGTCCAGGGCTGCAGCCAGGACGGCGACGTACGCACGGACGAGGTCTGGGCGATCGACCTGCAGACCTACGGGCACGAGGTCGAAGAGACGCTGACCGACCTCGATCTGCCCCGCAATCACTTCGAGCTGCGCCTGATCGCGTGGCTGGAGGTCTACTTCCGCGGCGTGGACATCGACTTCTTCATCGGCGACGAGTTCGACCGCGCGCAGGTGAGCTCGATCTGCCTGCGGCACGGCGACACGACGCGCCTCGGACGCGGCATCCTGGACATCGGCAACGACAACCCGGTTCATGACTGCGGCTCGCCCGACGGCACCCAGCACGGGGTTTTCGTCAACCGCCTGGAGGGCATCTACGAGGCGCAGGTCGAGCCCGGCATGACCCGCGAGCAGCGCGCCGATCTCTTCGCGCGCATCGTCTCCATTGCGCTCGCGCACGAGATCGGCCACGGCATCGGACTGGAGCACTCGATCGCGGACTTCGGCGACGGCGACATCATGAAGGCGTCCCCCATCCTGCTCGCGACGATCAACCATTTCTTCCACAACGCGCACTTCGAGCTCCTGCAGAACAGCGTCGTGCGATAGCACCCCCGGGCTGTCCCTCTTCCGGCGTATCCTCCGCCGCCCTTGCGGAAGCACCTGGAACGCCTCAACCCCCAGCAGAAAAAGGCCGTCGAAACGACCGAGGGCCCGGTTCTCGTGCTGGCCGGGGCGGGCACCGGGAAGACGAGCGTCATCACCACGCGCATCGCGCACCTGATGGACAAGGGGGTCTCCCCCACGCGCATTCTCGCCATGACCTTCACGAACAAGGCGGCGGGCGAGATGAAGGAGCGCATCGCCGGCATCGTTGGCAAGAAGCAGGCCAAGGACCTCACGGTCGGCACCTTCCACTCCTTCTGCGTGCGCGCGTTGCGCGAGCGCGCCGACCGGATCGGGCTGCCGCGCAACTTCTCCATCTGCGACGGGTCCGACCAGGTCGCCGCGGTGAAAGGCGCGCTGCGCGACCTGCACATCTCCGAGCAGCGCATCCATCCGCGCGCGCTGCAGGCGCAGATCTCGCTCGCCAAGAGCCGGCTGGAGAGCTGGAAGCAGGTGGCGGAGTGGGACGAGCTGGTCGGTCACGCCTACCGGCGGTACGACGAGCACCTGCGGCGCGCGCGCATGGTCGACTTCGACGACCTGCTGCTCGAGATGCTGCGCCTGCTGCGCGAGGACGACGACTCTCTCGAGCACTTCCGCGCCCGCTTCCACTACCTGCTGGTCGACGAGTACCAGGACACGAACGGTCCGCAGTACGAGATTGTCCGGGAGATCGCGGGGCTGCGCCGCAACCTCTGCGTCGTCGGCGACGACGACCAGTCGATCTACGGATGGCGCGGCGCCGACGTGAAGAAGATCCTCGCCTTCGAGAAGGACTTCCCCGGCGCCACCGTGATCCGGCTGGAGACCAACTACCGCTCGACCCAGCAGATCCTCGACGCGGCCAACCGCGTCATCGCGCACAACCCGGCGCGCCACGAGAAGCGGCTGCGCAGCGCGCGCGGGCCGGGCAGCGACATCAAGCTGGTCGAGGTCGACGACGAGGCGATGGAGGCGCGCGGCGTCGTCGGGGACATCCTCAAGCGCGTGCGCACCGAGAACGCGCGCCTGCGCGATTGCGCCATCCTCTTCCGCACGGCCAACCAGCCGCGCGCGTTCGAGGAGGCGCTGCGCGCGCGCGACGTGCCCTATGTCCTGATCGGCGGCCAGTCTTTCTTCGACCGCAAGGAGGTGCGCGACGTGCTCGCCTACCTGCGGCTGGCGGCCAATCCGTACGACGAGGTCTCGCTCCTGCGCATCATCAACTGCCCGCCGCGCGGCATCGGCAAGCGGTCGATCGACGCGTCGCTGGAGCATGCGACCAAGGCGGGCGTTTCGGTCAACCGCGCCTTCGAGGATCTCGCCTCGATCGAGGGCGTGTCGAAGACGGCGCGCGGCGCGATCGTCGACCTGCGCGAGACGTTGCAGCGCTACCACGCGGAGGAGCCGGGCGCCGACCTGCCGGGATTCGTGCAGCGGCTGGTGCACGCGGTCGGCTACCAGGCGGAGGTGGCGCGCTGCTACAGCGACCCGCTGACGCGGCAGGCGCGCTGGGCCGGCGTCGAGGAGATCTACAACTTCGCCGAGAACTACACGCGGCGCACCGACGACCCGACGCTCGCCGGCTTCCTCGAGTCGCTGGCGCTGCGCGCGCAGGACGACCAGAAGGACGACGACAAGGGCTCGC
Source organism: Planctomycetota bacterium (assembly GCA_039182715.1). GTDB lineage: Bacteria > Planctomycetota > PLA2 > PLA2 > PLA2 > JBCDBY01. Next base: position 22,985 of record JBCDBY010000018.1, on the reverse strand, counting down.
AAGACGTCGTCACGCTCATGACGCTGCACGCGGCGAAGGGGCTGGAGTTCCCGCGCGTCTATCTTGTGGGCGCCGAGGAGGGGCTTTTGCCCCACGAGCGATCGGCGATCGAGGACACGGTCGAGGAGGAGCGGAGGCTCATGTACGTGGGCATCACGCGCGCGCAGCTCTGCCTGACGATCACGTTCACGAAGTCGCGCGCCCGCTATGGGCGGCGGGTCGACACGAGCCGATCCCGGTTTCTCTACGAGCTCGAGGGCGAGGCGCCGCCCAAGAATTGGCGCCCGGCCGGATCTTCTCCGGGTGCGAAGGTAGCCAGCGGTCGCTGACTCCGGCTATTTTGACGCCCCAGTATGGACGTCGAAAAGTTCCTCGAGCATCACGGCATCCGCGAGAACCCCTTCGGAGCGGAGGAGGCGCGGCACGACCCGGTCTTCGAACGCCTGACGCTGGGCGGCGGCATGGCGCACCCCGAGATGATCAAGATCCTCGGGAACCCCGACCGGCCCAACACCTCCGTGGTGTTCGGCGAGAAGGGCTCGGGCAAGACGGCGCTCCGTCTGCTCATGGCGCGCCGCATCGTCGAGCACAACGAGACGAGCCCCGACCGGCGCACGCTGCTGGTCGCCTACGACGACTTCAACCCGATCCTCGACACGATGGGTCGCAACAAGGCGCGGACCGGCGCCCGCCGTGCGCGCGACCCCGACCGCCTGCTGGCGAGTTTCCGCCTCGAGGATCATCAGGACGCGATCCTGAGCGGCGCGGTGACCAAGATCGTCAACGCGCTGCTCGGCGCGCCGGAGCAGCGCGAAAAGATGATGCTCCCGTCCGGTGTCGACGACAAGATCAAGTCGATGCCGCGCGAGACGCGTCTCGACCTGCTTTGCCTCGCCGCGCTCTACGATGCGCCGCGCGGCAAGGGCGGCGTGCTCGACCGCTGGCAGCGCCTGCGCAAGAAGCTGGGTTTCGGCTTCAGCTTCCGCAACGCGTTGCTGCAGGGCCTGGCCGCGCTCTTCACGGTGTTGGCCGCGGGACTGCTGTTGGCCAACATCGCCAAGGAGAAGTTCGGGTTCGAGAACATCGAGGTCCCGGCCTGGAGCTTCATCGCCGGCAGCGTGCTGGCCGCCATCGCGGCGGTGCTGTGGCTGGGCTGGCTGGGGCGGCGCATGCGCATCTGGCGCGCGGCGAGACAGCTCGTCAAGGAGTGCCCCAGCATCGATCGCGATCCCGCGCAGATGCGGAGCATCCTCGCGGACATTGCGCCGGCCGACCGCGCCGCGCAGGTCTGGCCGCGCCGCGGCGGCGACGGCACCAACGCGCGCTACGAGTTGACGGCCAAGCTGCTGCAGGCGCTGCTGCCGTTCGGTCACAACGCGATCGTCGTCCTCGTCGACCGCGTGGACGAGCCGACGCTGGTCGCCGGGCGCCCCGAGCGCATGCGCCGGCTGGTCTGGCCGATGTTCGACTCGAAATTCCTGCAGCAGGACGGCATCGGCCTCAAGCTGCTGCTGCCGCTCGAGCTGCGCTATCTGATCCTCAAGGAGGACGCGACCTTCTTCCAGGAGGCGCGTCTCGACAAGCAGAGCCTCGTCGACCGCCTGGCGTGGACCGGCGCGATCCTCTACGACCTCTGCTCCGCGCGCCTGCGCGCCTGCCACGGCGAAAAGGGCAGCCAGATCTCGCTGACCGACCTCTTCGAGGAGGGCGTCGGGCGGGAGGCGCTGGTCGATGCGCTGGGCCAGATGCAGCAGCCGCGCGACGCCTTCAAGATGATGTACGCCGTGCTCCTGGAGCACTGCCGCAACGTGCCCGCGGAGGAGCCGGAATACCGCATTCCGCGGCTCACGCTCGAGACGGTCCGGCGCGAACAGGCGAACCGCATCCAGGAGCTGCAGAAGGGCCTCTCCCCCGCCTGATCGCGCCCGCTTCCCCCTTGGGGTATCTTGAAATTGAGACCAGTTCTCATTTTCCATTTCCCTGGAGGGGGCGTTCCACCGGGTCCGCTCCTTACTCCCGCTATGCACAAAATCCACAAGCTCGGGCTCTTCGGCCTCTGCCTGCTCACCTCGCTCCTTCCCCTCGGGTGCGGCGACTCCGCCGCCTCGTCGTCGACGTCGACCGCCGGCGGCAAGACCACCGGTCCCGGCTACCGCATCGTCACCACCTGCGGCATGGTCACCGACCTGGTCAAGCAGATCGCGGGCGACCGCGCGACGGTCGATCCGATGATGGGCAACGACGTCGACCCGCACACCTACAACCCGACGCGGAACGACGTGGCCAGCCTCGAATCGGCGGACGTCATCTTCTACAGCGGCCTCAACCTCGAGGCGCGGCTGAGCGACACGCTCGTGCGCATGGCCGGCTCGAACAAGCGCGTCGTGCCGATCACGTCCGGCATCGCCGCCTCCAAGCTGCTCGAGCCGGAGGAGTTCGAGGGCCACTACGACCCGCACGTGTGGAACGACGCCTCGCTGTGGGCCGCCACCGTTTCGAAGATCTGTCAGACCCTCATCGCGCAGGATCCCGAGGGCAAGGCCGCCTACACGGAGCGCGCCGAGAAGCTCGAAAAAGAGATCCTCGCCATCCACGCCTACGCCAAGAAGGTGCTGGCGACGATTCCGGCCGACCGGCGCGTGCTGGTCACCGCCCACGACGCGTTCAACTACTTCGGCCGCGCCTATGGCGTCGAGGTGCACGGCGTGCAGGGCGTGACCACCGAGCACAAGGCGGGTCTCGCCGAGATCAATCGCCTCGTCGACATGCTGGTCGAGCGCAAGATCGGCGCGATCTTCGTCGAGCAGGCGTTCGCCGAGGATCAGGTCAAGGCGGTGGTCGAAGGCGCGCGCGCGCGCGGCCACGAGGTACGCATCGGGGGCACGCTCTACAGCGATGCCATGGGTGCGGACGGCTCGTATCGCGGCACGTTCATCGGCATGGTCGACCACAACGCGACGCTGATTACGCGCGCCCTCGGCGGCGAGGCGCCCGAGAAGGGCCACCACGGCAAGCTCACCTGGTAGTTCGCCGGGTTGCCGCCATCTCTCCCCACGCGTGACGGCATTCCGATGGCGCAACACCCCGCTCTTCGCGTTCAGGACCTGACCGTCGCGTACGGCTCGGAGACGGTTCTCGAAGGGGCCACCTTCGAGGTTCCCGCCGCGCAACTCGCCGCGGTCGTCGGCCCGAACGGCGCGGGCAAGAGCACCTTGCTCCGCGCCGCGCTGGGGCTTCTGCGGCCGAAGAGTGGGGCGCGGGTGGAATTTTTCGGCCGACCGTTCGGCGAAGTCCGGGCGAAGGTCGCGTTCATGCCGCAGCGCGAAGCGGTCGACTGGGACTTTCCGGCCCGCGTCATCGACGTTGTGCTCATGGGGCTCTACGCCGAGATCGGCTGGTTTCGCCGGGTGCGCCCGCAGCACCGGGAAGCGGCGCGTGCGGCGCTCGCGCGCGTCGGGCTCAGCGACGTCGAGAAGCGCCAGATCGGAGAGCTGTCCGGCGGACAGCAGAAGCGCGTCTTCCTGGCACGTACGATCGTGCAGGGCGCGGAGCTGTTCCTGCTCGACGAGCCGTTCGCCGGTGTCGATGCATACAGCGAGCGCATCATCGGTCGCGAGCTCGGCGCGCTGCGCGACGCCGGCGCCACCGTTCTCGTGGTGCATCACGACCTGACCGCCGTGCTGCGAGACTTCGACTATGCGGTCTTGCTCAACCGGCGCGTGGCGGCGGCCGGGCCGGTGCGCGAGGCCATCACGGCTCCGCTCGTCGCCGAAGCGTACGGCGGAGTGGTACCGCTCGCGCTCCTGGACCAGGACCGCGACCCCACCACCGACGCACCGCAGCCGGAGCGCTCCACGTGAGCATGCTCGATGCGCTCGCCGCAGCCGACTGGGGCCGGACTCTCCTGTTGACGGACTACAACACCCGCATCGCGGTCATCGGTGCCGGCTGCCTCGGAGCCGCGGCCGGACTCGTGGGAACGTTTCTGGTCCTGCGTCGTCGGGCCCTCATGGCGGACACGCTGGGGCACAGCACGCTGCCTGGCGTCGGCCTCGCCTTTCTGGTTCTCGCGGCGTTCGGCAAGACTCCGGATGCGCTGCCGTGGCTGCTGCTCGGCGCGGCCGCCACGGCGGGTCTGGCCGCTTGGCTGGTCGCGGCGACGCAGCGCATCCCCCGCATTCGCGAGGATGCCGCGCTCGCCATCGTGCTGGGCGTGCTCTTCGGCCTGGGGCTTGCCATCCTCGGCGTCATCCAGCAGCTCGGGACCGGACACGCCGCCGGGCTCGGCGGGTTCATCGACGGCTCGGTCGCCTCGATGCGGGCGCAGGACTCGTGGACGATGGTCGTGCTGGCGTCCGCTGCCACGCTCGTCACGATCGTGCTCTTCAAGGCGCTGACCGTGGCATCGTTCGATCCGCAGCAGGCGCGGCTGCAGGGACTGCCGGTGCGTCGGCTCGAGTTTGTGCAGCTCGGCATGGTCGTCGTGGTCACCGTCGCGGGCATTCGCGCCGTTGGACTCATCCTGATCATCGCGTTGCTGATCGTGCCGCCGGCGGCCGCGCGCCCCTGGTCGAACCGGCTCTCGCGCGTGGCCGTCTGCGCGGCCGGCATCGGTGCGTTTTCGGGCATCGTCGGTGCGTGGATCTCGGCGCTCGTGACCGGGCTGCCGACCGGACCGGTGATCGTGCTCGTGGCCGTCGCCGCGTTCGGTTTTTCTCTCCTCTTCGGGCGAGCGCGTGGCATCCTGCGTCGGCGGGGACACGCTCCTGCGGAACGCCTCGCCCACTGACCCGAGATGGACTGGAGCAGCCTCGACACTCGCATCGTGCTCATCGCGAGCCTCGCGGCCATCGCGTGCGTGTTGCCCGGCACGTTCCTCGTGCTCAAGCGCATGAGCATGCTCACCCATGCGATCGCGCATGCGGTGCTGCCGGGCCTGGTCATTGCGTTTCTCTTCGTCGGCTCGTCGAACCTGCCGGGGCTGATGATCGGCGCGCTCATCGCCGGCATCGTGACCACGATGCTGGTGCAGTGGCTCTCCAGCAAGGCACGCATCGAGCAGGGCGTCGCGACCGGCATCGTCTTCACGGCGCTCTTCGCGCTCGGCATTGTCTTGCTGCGCACGTTCGCGGATCGCGTCCACCTGCACGCCGACTGCATCATCGAGGGCCAACTCACCTTGGCGGCCGCGCGCAAGGCGACGTTCCTTGGCATCGAGCTTCCGCGGGCCGCCTGGCTGCTGCTCACCGTCATCGGCGTGAACGGTGTGCTTCTCGCGATCTTCTGGCGCCCGATCGTGGCAAGCGTGCTCGACCCGGACCACGCGCGGCTCAACGGCATGCGCCCGGAATGGATGCAGCAGCTGCTGATGGTCATGACCGCGGTGACGACCATCGCCGCATTCGAGGCGGTCGGCAGCATTCTCGTTATCGCCCTGATCGTCGTGCCGGTCGCGACCGCCATCCTGCTCTCCGATCGGCTCATCGTCGTCTTCGGGCTCGCGCTCGCCATCGGCGTGCTGTGCGCGGTCCTGGGCCACGTGCTGGCCGTGGTCGTCCCCGGTCCGCTGACGACCGCCCTTCTCGGATCGGACCTCGGCGGCCGCGTCGACGACACCTCCTCCGCCGGCGCGATCGCGGTCACCTACGGCATCGTCTTCCTGCTGACCGCCCTCCTGTTCGGCCGCGACGCCCCGCTGCGCAAGCGCCTCCGGGCCACGGGCTGAGGCACGTTCGACGTTGAACGTTCGACGCTCGCGTCCTACGAATACCGCCTACGCCTGAGCAGTGCGCGTACTCTGAGCAGTGCGCGTACTAAGTACACACGCGCGCCCAGCAAATCTTCGGCTTCGCCCTGCTCGCCGCCGCCGTCGGCTACCTCGCGTGGCGTTTCCTCAGCCGCCGCGCCACCGGCAAATGCTGCGGCGAGAAGGAATGCCCGGCGGCGAAGGGCATGATCGACAAGATCACGCGCAACGTCTAAGTCGCGTCGGACGATTGGATTCGGTTCTCGCAGAGGCCGCGAAGGACCGCAGAGTGCGCTGAGGAGCCACAGACGACGACTTCTGCTCCTTCTCAATCCGTGGGTAAGCAGAGTGGATCGATGGAAGGGGTCTCGTCCTCGGTGAGGGGAGTCCCACTCTGCGATCTCTGCGGCTCTCTGCGAACTCTGCGAGAACCGAATCAAATCGTCTACCAACCACCAAAGCCCCCCATCGGGACCGCTCCTCCGCCCCAGCCGGCGCCGCCCCAGCAGCCGCCATCACCGATGTCGATGATGCCGCCTCCCCAGATCGGCCGGTGAATGAAGCCACGCCAGCGGCGGCTGCGATAGCCGCGATAGCGCCGGCGCTGGTTGTAGGAGCGCGCGCGCGCCTTGCGCTGCTTCTCCAGCTTCTTGCGGCGGTCCACGTCCTGCTTCAGCGTCGGCCGGCGGGAGAGGCTGCGCCAGTCCCCGTCGACGTTCTTGAACCAGACGCCGTGCGCGTGCTTGTAGACCTCGCCGTCGGGACCGGCGTAGAGCTGTTGGCGGCTCTTGGCGACGCGCGTCTTCTTCTTCTTTTCCGGCTTCGGTTCCGGCTCGGGCATGCGCCGCTCCTGCTCCGGCAGGACCGCCTTGCCGTTCCACGTGCGAAACGCGTCGGCGCGATGCGTGCGGAACTTGGCGTGCGAGATCGCGTCGTAGCTGCGCCGGTAGACGCCGCTGATCGGGTCGTACCAGCGACCCTCGCCGTACGGCAGGTGGCGATCCCACTGGTGCAGGTCGTCACGCCGCCAGCGCTGCAGCCAGTACGCGCGGCTGTCCCAGCCCGCCTGCCTGTACTCGTCGGGCCACGGGCCGGTGAACCCGCTGCCGTAGACGACCACGCCGCGGTTCGCGAAGGTGCCGAAGTAGCCCGGCGTATAGGCGAAGGTGACCGAGTCCGCGTCGCTTCTCTCGATCGTGCAGTAGGAGACGAAGTAGGCGGGACTCTCCTCCGGAATGCGCGCGAACGCCTCGGGCAGCTTGTCGCACAGCGTCCAGGGCCCGCGCGCCGCCTCGGCGGTGAACCAGAGACCGTCGCTGCAGCAGTAGACGCGCCCGTCGATGCGGAAGACGTCGACGCCGATGTTGATCGCGTACTCCAGCGAAGTCCCCTCGACCGGCACGAACTTCGGCACGCCCTTGTAGGGGATCTCGAGCTTCACGTCGCCGCGCCGCACGGTCGCCACGCGCGGGACGGCGTGCAGGAGCAGCGACTCTTCCGCCTCCGGCGTGCCCGGTACGTGCACACGCACGCGCGCCGCGAGGTGATCCGTCGGGATCTTGCGGAAGTCCTCGGGCAGCTTGTCGGTGCAGAACTCCAGGGTCTCCTTCGGTCCGCGCGCGCGGAACCAGCGGCCGGAGAGCAGCGTGTAGTACTGGCCCGTCTTCGCGTCGAGCAGCACGTCCGCCTCGGTGTTCTCGATGACGCTGAGCGAGGTCTCCGGAATCGGCACGAACTTCGGCGTGCCGTAGATCACCACCAGCTCCGTCGGCTTCGTGGCGTAGTGCACCTTCGGCACGTCCTTGCGCTCGATCTTGCGGCCCGGGATGCGCTCCTTGAGACCGCGCCACGTCTCGTTGTCCGGAAGCTTCTGGAAGGTCGAAGGCAACGTGGGCGCCGGCACCCACGGCCCCTTCTGGATGCTGCGCGTCTTGATCCACGTGTCCCAGCCGTACATGTACCACCAGCCGGTCTTCGCCTGCTGGAAGAGCAGCGACGGCGAGTTCATCGCCAGCCGGAGGTCGGTACCGGGGATCGCCGCGGTCTTCGGCTCGCCATCGAAGGCGATCAGGATCGCCGGCTGCTGCTCGATGATCAGCCGCGGCGGCTCGGTGGAGATCGCCACCTCGCGGATCGGATACTGGCTGCGGTCCAGCTCGCCCAGCAGGTCCTCCAGGTCGATCTCCGGCGAACCGCTCTTGATCTCGCGCACGAGCCGCTTGGCAACGGCCTCGCGCCGCGCCTCCGGGACGCCCTCCACGGCGAGCACCTCCGGGTCGGAGGCGAGCGCCACGCCGCGATGCAGGTCGACGGCGGTCCGCAGCCGCACCCGGACGGTGCCGAGCGACTCGGTGGGCTCGCCGCTTCCGTCCTGTCCCTCCAGATTGATCGCGGCGCGGAAGGTGAGCAACTTGAAGCCGGCCCACTCCTCCACCTGCGGCTCGTGGACCACCAGCCGCTCGTTGTTGTCCAGCCCCAGCAGACGGGGCCAGTCTTCCCGGGAGTCCTCGGCCGCCGTGACCGACACGACGACGAACAGGCAAAGAGCGATGCGCAAAATATTCCTCCGTGCCCATTGGAACGCATTGCGGGTCCCCCTCGCCATCGGTGTTTGGAAGGGAAAGGAGAATGCCGCATGTGCACGTCCTGCACCTCTCTCAACGCCGAGCAGACCGAGGCCTTCGCCGGCCGGATGCTCGAGATCGCCAACCACGGCGCCCTGGCGCTCATGATCTCGGTCGGCCACCGCACCCGCCTCTTCGACACCATGACCGATCTGGGGCCGGCCCCGATCGAGCGCATCGCGAAGCGCGCCGGACTCCACGAGCGCTACGTGCGCGAATGGCTGGGCGCCATGCTGACCGGCGGCATCGTCGCCTGCGACGTCGAGACCGGCGCCTACCGGCTTCCCGCCGAGCACGCCCGCTGGCTCACGCGCGCCGCATCACCCGACAACCTCGCGGTCACCACGCAGTTCATCTCGCTGCTGGGCAGCGTCGAGGATGACGTCGTGGAGTGCTTCCAGCGCGGCGGCGGCGTCCCCTACGGTCGCTACCGGCGCTTTCATGCCGTCATGGCGGAAGAGAGCAGCCAGTCGGTCGTCGCCGGCCTCGAAGAGCACATCCTCAAGCTCGTCGACGGGCTCGTCAAGCGTCTCGAGGAGGGCATCGACGTGCTCGACGTCGGCTGCGGCAGCGGCCGCGCGATGAACTTCCTCGCGCGCCGATTCCCGAACAGCCGATTCCGCGGGTACGACTTCAGCGAGGAGGCGATCGCCGTCGCGCGCCAGGAGGCACGCCTGCACGGCTGCGCCAACGTCGAGTTCCGCGTACGGGACGCCGCCGCCCTCGAGGAGTGCAGTGCCTACGACCTCATCACGGCCTTCGACGCGATCCACGACCAGGCGGCGCCGGCGGCGGTGCTCGCCGCGATTCAGCGCGCGCTGCGGGCCGACGGCGTCTTCCTGATGCAGGACATCAAGGCGCAGACGCCGCATCACGAGAACATGGGCAACCCGCTCGCGCCGTTGCTCTACACGATCAGCACGATGCACTGCATGACCGTCTCGCTGGCGTCGGGCGGCGCGGGCCTCGGCGCGATGTGGGGCCGCCAGCTGGCGGAGCGCATGCTCGACGACGCGGGCTTCGCCGGCGCCGAGGTGCTCGAGCTGCCGCACGACATCATGAACTACTGGTACGTCGTCAGGAACCGTCCCGCAGCTGCCTGAGGAACGAGGGAGCGCCGGCGGCGTCCATGCCATCGAGGATCCGCATCAGCCGACGGCGCACGTCGGGTAATTCGTCGATGCGGCGCAGCAGAGCGCGCCGCAGCCGTCTCGCTTCCGTCTCCTCGGCCGCGTCCCCCGCCCGCGCCAGGCGGGGGCGAATGCCGGGGCCCGCCGCCACGAGCCGCGCGAACGCCTCGCCGCGGCGGGCGGGGTCGCGCACGCCGAGGTCGGCGATCCACGGTTCGATGTCGTCCTCGACACGCATCCACTCCTCCCAGCGCTTGCGCAGATACGCCACGTGCGCCGCGTCGCCCCGGCGCCACGACTCGATCGCGGCATACGGGTCCGGGCCCACCAGCCGCGTCCAGGCGGCGTCCCACGCGGCCGGCGGCGGCGGCTCCAGCTTCGTGCGGCTACGGAAGACGAACTGCGCCGTGACCGCGCCCGTCTTCGGATCGATCAGATAGGAGCGGTAGGAGGCCGACGGCCGCGTCTGCGGACCGAGGTGCATGAGAACGAGCTGGTCCCCGGCCACACGCAGCGTCGGCGCCACGCGCATGCGGTTGTGTTCCTCCTTCGGTAGCCGAATCGTCACGGTCCGGCCCTCGTCGCCGTAAGGGCCGATCCGCAAGAGCCGGAACTCGCTGCGCCACAGCCGCAGGTTCCAGAAACAGTCGCGTGCGAAATCGTAGGTCAGAGCGATGGTCCAGCCGCTCCGGCTGCTCCAGAAGCCGCGCGGGCCGACCGGCGGGTCGTTCAGCCGCGTCCAGCTCGCCCGGTCGACGTCGTACGCCGCGATGTGATTGTTCATCGACGTCGCGACGAGGCGCCGGCGACGGACGTCGAACGCGAGCATCGGCTGACCGAATTGCTGCGGCAGCGAATCCGGAAGCGCGAGGGGCGGGCGCGGGCGGCCCGAAGCATCCTCGACCAGGATCTCGCGGTAGGAGACGAAATAGCGACGACCGTTGCGCGGATCGATGACCACGTCGCGCGCGCTGTTCGGCGCCCGCTCCACCGTGTCGCGCACGTAGCCGGCGACCGTGCTGGCGGCGATGCCGCGCACGCGACCATCGCGCACGACGACCGGGAAGAGCACGTGCTCGAAGCGGCGGCGCACGGCGGCACCTTCGAGATCGGCGGCGCGATCCTGCAGGTTGCGAAGTTGCGTCAGCAGCATCTGCCGTCGCCACGTGGCGTTTTTCGACCCCACCACGATCGGCGCGTTCTGCGTCTTGAACACGCCGAGGTAGGAAGCGAACTGGAATCGGCCGAGCTTGCGGGCCACGCTGCGTTGCAGCATCGGGAACTGCGTGTGGTGACGCGTCAGGGCGAAGCTCGCAACCAGGGGCAGGACCTTGGCGCCGCGCACGGTCGACTTCTGCTTGGGCGCGACGCAGAGCACCACCTTCTCGACGTGCGCGCCCGGCGCCGTCTCCACCTGCCAACGCACCGAGGTCCGGCTCGACAGGACGAGGATGTGGTTACCCGGCCGCACGACGCGCACGGTCGCGTGGCCCCCGGGCCGCCCGCCCTGGACCTCCGCGGCGTGGAACACGGCGACGCCGTGGACTTCGGTGCCGGAACCCGGCTCGATGCGGGCGTCGGGCCGCTCGAAGAGCCGCTTGATCATGCGGACCTCCCCGGCGATCGTCGGATTCGAGGACTTCCCCAGCGAGCCCACGAGGGCCTTGAACTGCTCCTGGTCGGCGTGCTCGCCGACGAAGTCCTGCCCCCACGCCGGCAGCGCCAGACCGAGCAGAACGAGCCATCCCCGCACGACGACCAGTGTACGGGCGCGGAGCAGGCGGAACTCCCGGGCTCGGGTTTGTCTGAGAGAGCGCCGTCGGCCCCAGACGAAGCGACGCGCAACCGCAGCCCGTCGAAGCGAGGCGCTCTCGCGGACAGGACCTACACGGACCGGCGCAGCATGAACGCCGCGCAGGCGCGGAGCTGCTCGCGCTCCGGGCGGTCCGGCAGGATGTCGAGGCTCGCCAGCGCATCGTCGATCATCGCCTCGGCGGTATGCGAAGCGGACTCGATCGCGCCGTACTTCTCGAGCAGCGGGCGCACGCGCAGACGCGCCTCCTCGTCGTCGGAGCGAATCGCCTCTTCGACGATCTCGCGATCTTCCGGCGAGGCGGCGTCGCGCAGACGCAGCAGCGGGAGCGTCATCTTCGCCTTGTCGAGATCGGTGCCGAGCTGCTTGCCGACCAGCTTCTCCTCGCCCGTCAGATCGAGGATGTCGTCCGCGATCTGGAACGCGGTGCCGATCGCCGTGCCGAACCCGGCCAGCAGGTCGCACAGCTCGGGCGCCGCCCCCGCGAAGTGCGCGCCGCAGCGCAGCGCGGCGGCGTAGAGCGCGGCGGTCTTGTCCTCGATGATGCGGAAGTAGACCTCTTCGCTCATCTCGAAGTCGTGCCGGTGATGCACCTGCATGATCTCGCCGCGGCAGACGACGCCGACGATCTCGGAGAGGTAGCGCGACGCGAAGCGATCCTCGAGGCTGGCCGCCTCCTTGAAGCAGGTCGCGAAGAGGTAGTCGCCGAGCAGCACCGCCGTCTCGTTGCCGACGCGGTGGTTGATCGTGTCCACGCGGCGGCGCATGCGCGACTCGTCGAGGATGTCGTCGTGGACCAGCGTGGCCGTATGGATGAGCTCGATGATGGCGCCGACCGCGTAGTGCTCGGGGTGCACCGCGCCGAACAGGCGGCCCGCGAGACAGGTCAGGGCGGGGCGCAGGCGCTTGCCGGCGAACTGATGCAGGTGATCGAGCAGTTCCTGGAGCGGCACCGACGACGACGTGGTCATGCGCCGGATCTCGCCCTCGACGTGACCGAGGTCTTCGCGCAGGGGCTCGAGAAGCTGCTGGAGGGGCGTCGGCTGATCGGCGCTCATGCCGCACGGAATTCTAGGTGAGCAACCAATCCTCAACAAAACGTGCGATCGACTCGATGTCGTCGCGCGAAAAAAAAGGCAGCGCGCGGTCGTCTCGCTCCGCTCCGACGACGGCGAGCAGGTGCGGTGGCGTGCCCGCCACGGCCGGTTCCCCGTGACGCACCTCGATCATCGGCAGCGTGCTGTGCTTGGCGCCTTCGACGAGGACGAGGTCGCAGTCGGGATAGGCGTGCGCGATCAGCTCTTCCAGCGGCGGACGGGCGGTCGGGCGGTAGCGGATCGCGATCTCGCCCGAAGAGACGATCATGATGCGCTGGGCGCCGGCATCGAAGAGGCGCGCCGTGTCCTTGCCCGGCCGGTCCATCTCGAACCCGTGCGCGTCCGTCTTGAGGTAGCCGACGCGGCGCGCGTCGGTGCGCAGGCGCGGCAGAAGTTTCTCCAGCAGCGTGGTCTTGCCCGCGCCCGACCAGCCGACGAACGCGATCGCTCTAGGCACGGAACTGGGACTCGTTCTCCGACCACCAGCGCGCCCAAGCCACCGCATCCTCACCGTGGTCCACCCCGGTGAGCTTGGCGAGCTGCTTGGCCGCCGTGGCGCGCGCGGTCGCGTCCTGCGAGTTCAGGGACTTCAGCAGGATCTCGATGGCTTCGGCGCGCTGTTCCGGCGTCGGCTGGACCGCGCCCTGCTGGGCGCGCGCCTGCCCCACCGCCGCCTTGATGGCGCCGATGAGTTCCGCCATGTGGACCCGCATGCGCTGGTTCTCGAGCTGAACGAACCCGACCGCGACAAGCACGAACGGCAGGATGATGCGGTACGGGAACTCCTGAAACCCCTCCGGCGGGGAAATCCCGACGTACACCGCCAGGATGAAGAGCACCAAAACGACCAGAAGCGACGCCAGGGATTGGCTCATGCCGGGATTCTGCCACGCGAACGAGGATTCACGGAAGTCCCGTCCCGTTCCGATGATTGCATTGGGGCCCCAGCGGCTATAATCCGCGCTCAGAACGTGTCTTACACCATCATCGACACCTGCATCGGCTGTACGGCCTGCGCCAAGAAGTGTCCCGTCGAATGCATCGCGGGCACGCGCAAGGAACTGCACATCATCGATCCCACGCTCTGCGTGGACTGTGGACTGTGTGGCTACGTCTGCCCCGTGAACGCGATTCTCGACGATGCGGGCCAGGTGGCAACGAAGCTGAAGCCGAAGGAGACGCCCAAGGCGAAGGTCGATCCCGACCTCTGCACCGGGTGTGTGTTCTGCAGCGACGTCTGCCCCTACGACGCGATCGACATGGTCGACTACGACTCGGTGCCCGGCGTCAACATGGTGGCCCTGGTCAACCAGGACGCCTGCATGGGCTGCGACCACCTCTGCACCAGCGTCTGCATCAAGGACGCCATCGAGCTGCACTACCTGGACGCCAGGAAGGCGAAACAGGATGCGCCGGTGGGTGCCTGAGGGCGACAGGCTTCGACGCTGCGCGCTTCACGCCTCCACGTTCTGCTGGAGCAGCCAACCGAGGTAGAAGATCCCCGCCCCGAGGCCGAGGCCTCCGAACGAGTACGTCATCGAGATACCGCCGACGGTGTCCAGCGAGAGCAGGAAGCCGGCGACCGGAATGACGAGACCAATGACCTGGATGGCGCGAGCGAAGGTGCGCATGGCGATGATGCTAGGTCGCCCCGGCTCGCGTGCAAGCCCCCGCGATGACCGTTTCGGAGCATTCCGCCACTATCCGCCGGTTGCGTAAACCCTTTGGCATACCGATACTTAGGGGCTTGTGTGGCGGATTGTCGGATTGATTCTGGCCCTGGCGGGGCCGTTGGCGGCGCAACCGGTCGACTGTCCGCTGGTTGGGGAGCCTCCCCGCATCGACGGTTCGGCCGCCGATCCGTGCTGGCAGAAGGCGCAACCGCGGTCGCTCGGCCGGACCGACCAGGTCCACCCCAACTACCGGGCCAAATGGGATGGCCCGGAGGATCTCTCCGGCACGGTGCGCGCCGTCCGCACGCAGACTGACCTCTATCTGCTCTTCGAAGTGCGCGACGACGTGCTTCTCCACGAGCCGGGGCGGCGATTCTGGATCGGCGACTCGATCGAGGTCTTTCTTGATACGGACCGCGTCACCGACTCCGAGCAGACGCGCTACTCCGACGATGACCGGCAGTTGTTCTTCCTGCCGATTTTCGAGGGCGTCAAGTGGAGCGTGGTGGCCCGCGGCCCCGGGCTCCCCTACCCCAGCGGCGGACTGACCGGCATTGCGCTGCGGACGGTCCGCCGCGACGACGGCTACACGCTCGAGGCGCGCATTCCCCTCGGCTCGCTCCACCCGCTGCGGCCCGACGCGGACGGCACCATCGGTTTCGACGTCGCGCTCAACGACGTCGATACGCCGGGCGCGGAGATGACCGAGACCTACATGACCCTGTCGGGCCGGCAGGAGCTCTACCTCGATCCGACGCGGTTCACCGCGCTCGCCTTCGGCGCCGCGCCCGCCACGAACGCGGCGGCGACGGCGGAACCGGCCGGACCGTTCAGCGGCGGCCAGCTCTTCTGGGGACTGCTCGGCGTCGTCGTCCTCAGTCTGCTCGTGCGCCTCGCCGCGCGCCGTCTCGCCCTGCGCGGACGGCGCTCGCTCGTCGTGCTCTGCGGCGCGAGCGCGGGCGTCGCGGCGCTGCTCTCGTTCGTGCCCGCGGTGGTCGATGCGATCGACCGCGGCCGCGCGCCCGAACGCTGGTCGAAGGAACTCGCGGCGGTGCAGCGCGCGACGCGGGCGCAGCTCGACCTCGACGCCGGCCCCGATCTGCGGCGGACGCAACGCCTGCTGCGCATGCTGCGGCGCGGCCGCGTCCGCATCGAACCGCGCTACGACTACCACACGCTCCCGCTCACGCCCGCCCCCACCCGGCGCGATCCGCGCTACGCGATCGGCCTCGAGCCGGGCGAGTCGCGCCGCTTCCCGTTGCTCGGCCGGCCCGCGCCCACCGCGCTGCGCGCCACCGTGGACGCGCGGGGCGGTCCCGCACGCGCCATCGTGGCCGGGGACGCCGTCGAGTGCCTCGTGCGGCTCGGCGACGGCACCGAGCATCGCGCGACCGCGTCCGGCGAGCCGCCGTTCGTCGTCGACCTGCCGCTCGAGGCGACGGAGGGCGCGACGCTCGACGAGCTGGTCGTCACCAACCTGCTTTCGTTCGAGCGCATCGAGCTGCGTTCGGTGCGCGCCCCCGACGAGAACGGAGAGCTCCAGCCGCTGCCGCTGGCGACGCGCACGCCGACCGGCGTCCCGCTCGACGTCTGGCACGACCGGCCGGGCAGCTACATCGCCGCGTTGCCCGCGCAGGGACGGCACGCGGTGCCGGTCCCGGGCCTGGCCGGACATCGGCTCTGGATTGCGGGACGGCCGCTCGGCGCCTATCCCGCGTCGCCCTACGCGGTCGACGCGATCCGGCTGCGCGTGATCTACGAGGGCGACGTGCCCGGCCCGCGGCTTCTGCTGCGCAACGGCGCGGACCTGAAGGACAGCACGCTGCTCTTCGCGCTCACGGCGGAGGAGCAGCTGCGCGTCGGCCTTGAGTGGCGCAGCGGCGCGGGCCTCCCCGAGGCGTACACGGTGCACTCGATCGGCCTCGATCCCGATCGGCCCGTGGCGCGACTCGAGATGGAGGAGCTGGGCGTGCTCGCGGGCTACCGCTGGGCGGCCGCCACGATCGGACGACGCTCCGCCGCGCCCCCCACCGTCGATAGCGGCCTGCAGCTGGAGGGTGAACAGCTTCGCGTGCGCGAGGAGACGCGCGCGCTCTGGAAACCGCTCTCATTCGCGGTCATCGCGCCCTCGGGACGCCGTTTCGGCCGACTGGTCGCGGAACAGGTCGAGCACGCCCTGCCGCTCGACTTCGGCGGCGAGGAGACCGCAACGCTGCTGGTCGGACTCCCGCGCGCCGACACCACCGCCGCGCTCCTGGCGCGGCGCGAAATCTTTTTCGGACTGGCGGCGCTCGCCGCCGCGTTCGCGACCGTGTTGGCCGGCGGCGCCCTGCTGGCCCGCGCCCGGCACCTGCGCAGCAAGATGCTGGTCGCGCTCGGAACCGCGACGGTCGTGCCGCTGCTCTTCCTCGTGATCGGTCTGACGACGCAGCTCAACCAGGATGCGGAGAGCGAGCTCGAACGCGCGACGCGCGCCAGCGTGCGCAGCCTCGGCGAACGCATCCAGGGCTGGCGCGCGCGGGTCGGCGCGTCGGCCGGTCGGCTGCGCGACGCCATCGAGCCGGTGCGGACGCGCGGCGGTCCGGCGCTGCAGTCGCTGCTCGAGCGGGAGCGACGCGATGCGCGCGCCGAAGGTCTGCAGCTGCGCGTGCCGGGCCTCGAGGCGGAGCTGGAGGACCGCTTCCTGAACCGCAACCTGGTCGACGCCACGCGCGGATCGGGTCTCGTCTACTCGCCCTGGGACGGTCTGCAGGCGGTCGGCGTGGCGCGAGCCCCCGGCCGGCGCCGCTACTTCGTCGCGGCACCGAGCGACGTGCTGCTGGGCGACGCCCCGTCGCCGGACGTGATCGGCGTGCTGTACGCGCCCGACGGGGCACCGCTCGCGAGCACGCGCGGAACGCAGGCGGGGCTCGATACGCCGGCACGCCGCGCCGAGGTGGCGACCGTCGCCGCCGAGTTCGCGCGCGGCGATGCGCTGCGCTACGAGCCGGACGTGCCGCTCTTCGGCGCGCGTTGGGCCGCCGCGCTCACCCCGCTGCGCCAGGGTGGCCGCGTCGTCGGTCTGCTCGGCGTCTACCAATCGCGCGCCCCGACGGAACTCGCACAGGCGAGCCTCGTGCGCACGCTGCTCGGTGCCGGCCTCGCCGCGCTGCTGCTGGTCGTGCTGGCCGGCAGCATGCTGGTCGAGGGCGTGACCCGTCGGCTGTCGCGCGTGACGCGAGCGGCGGAGAACCTCGCGCGCGGCGAGGGTGAACAGCGCGTCCCGGTCGAGGCGGAGGACGAGGTCGGCGCGCTCGCCCGCTCCTTCAACGCGATGGCCGACTCGCTCGACGAACGCGTCCAGCAGCTATCACGCCTGCATCGCGGGCTGCAGAGCCTCGCGACCGCGCTCGATCGCGACGAGGCGGCCGGCATCGGCGCGGCCCTGCTCGCCGAGGCGTCCGGCGCGAACCACGTCACCATCACGCGCTACGACGCGACGACGGAGCGGCTCGAAACGCTGCACCGGCGCGGCCAGCCCGCGCCGCTGGATCTGGCGCTGCCGTCCGACGGGCCGGCGCGCGCGGCGGTCGAGGAAAGCCGACCCGTGCGCGCGGACGGCGGCGTGTACCTGCCGCTCACGGCGGGTGACCGCGTCATCGGACTCGCCGTCGCCCAGCCGGTCGACGCGGGGCGCGACCTCGCCTATCTCGACTCGCTGGCGCGCCCGATCGGTATTGCGCTCGAGAACGCGCGGCTCTTCCGGACCGCGGTCACCGACGAGTCGACCGGCCTCTACACCGTCGATCACCTGCGACGGCGACTGGGGGAAGCGGTCGATCAGGCGGCGGAGAAGGAGCGCGCGCTGTCGCTGCTGCGCTATGCGATCGACAACGAGTCGGAGCTGCGCCGGGCGCACGGCGCGCGCGACACGGCGCGGCTGGTGCACGACGCGGCGCAGGCGCTGCAGCGCGCGTTGCCGGCGCGGGCGGTCGGCGCACGGCACGGGCGCGACAACTTCCTCTTCGTCCTGGCGGAGGCGGACGCGGCCGAAGCGGAGACGCAGCTGCAGCGCGGGATGGCGGCCCTGCAGGGGATCGCCTGGGAGCAGACGCCCCGGCCGCGCTATGCCCAGCAACGCGTGACGTATCCCGAGGACGGCTCGTCCGGCGCGGTGCTGCTCGACCGGCTGCTCGAGGAGGCGGACGCGCCGGCGACGCCGGGCGCGGTCATGGAGACGCCGCTGCGGGTGCCCGACCACCTCGCCTTCGTGCTGGGCCGCAGCGCCGCGACGCGGGCCGCGCTCGAGGTGGTCGCGCGCGTGGCGCCCACGAGTGCGACGGTGCTGCTGAGCGGCGAGACCGGTGCCGGCAAGGAGGTCATCGCCGATCTCATCTGTGCGAACAGCGCGCGTGCCGACGGCCCGTTCATCAAGGTCAACTGCGCGGCCATTCCGGAGTCGCTGGTGGAGTCGGAGCTGTTCGGTCACGAGAAGGGCGCCTTCACCGGCGCGGACCGGCGGCGCAGCGGACGCTTCGAGGCGGCGGACGGCGGCACGCTGTTCCTCGACGAGATCGGCGATCTGCCGCTCGCGATTCAGGTGAAGCTGCTGCGCGTGCTGCAGGAGCGCCGCTTCACGCGTGTGGGCGGCACGGAGCCGATCGAGGTCGACCTGCGCATTCTCGCGGCGACGAATCGCAATCTCGATCAGGCGGTGCGCGACGGCTCGTTCCGCGAGGACCTCTTCCACCGGCTGCACGTCATCGAGTTGCGCGTGCCGCCGCTGCGCGAGCGACGGGACGACATCCCGCAGCTCGTCGAGCACTTCCGGCAGCAGTTCAATGAACGACACAACCTGGCCGTGGCGGCATTCCGGCCCGACGCGCTCGATGCGCTCTACCGCTACCCGTGGCCGGGCAACGTGCGTCAGCTGCGCAACGTCATCGAGCGCGCCATGCTGATGAGCGGCGGCGCCGCGGTCGAACGGCACCAGCTCGACCTTCCCGGGGACGACGAACCGAGCGCCGCTTCCCTGCGCACGAGCGCGCCGGGCGGCCTCACCCCGCGCCAGGAGCGCATCCTCGCCCGCGCCCGCGACCAGGGCGCAATCACGAACCGCGAGGTGGTCGACGGCGAGCAGGTCAGCGCGCGCACCGCCCTCCGGGACCTGCAGGTGTTGCTGCAGCGAGGACTCCTGACGCGGGTGGGCCGAAAGCGCGGAGCCGTCTACCGGCCGGTGGAGGGCTAAATCGATGCCCTAAATCGATGCAAGAAGTAGATCGATGCAAGAGGTGCATCATGTGGCGCGCATATCCCTCGATTGGTCCGTGACTTATGCGCGCCAACTGCGGAATTCGTTCCGCAGTTTTCCACAGCCCCCGGCTCCTAGGATGGAGCCCCGGGTCCGCTCACTCGAACGCCCGCTCGTAGATGTGCCGAATCCGGCTTCGCGCCTTCGCGCTGTCCCGGCCGCCGAGCTCGATGTGCCGCTCGTACTCGGCGACCGCCTTGGGATAGCGGCCGTCGAACTCGTGGATCGCCGCGAGCTTGAAGGCGATCGTCGCCTGCAGGCCACGATCCTCTCCGGCGTCGGCACGCGCCTGCAGGAGCTCGCCGATGGCGGCCTCGTGGTTGCCGCGCTGCCGCTCGCAGTCGGAGAGCGCCACGCGGATGCGGATGTCGCCCGGCTTGTAGAGCAGCGCCCTTCGGTAACAGGCGATCGCCTCGCCGACCTGGTCGACGGAGTAGTAGGTGTACCCGAGATTGGTCCAGATGCGCGGATCGCGCGGCGCCAGCTCGGACGCCTGCTGCAGCGCTTCGGCCGCCTGCCCGAAGCGGCTGAAGTAGAGCATCGTCTCGGCCAGGTTGATGCGCGCCTCCACCGCCTCCGGGTCGAGGCGGATCGCCTGCTTGTAGCGCGTGATGGCGAGCTCCCGCCGCTCGTCGCGTTCGTCGGGGTCGGTCGCCAGATCGGCGGCGCGGGTCTCGATGAAACCGAGCATCAGCTCCGCCTCGGAGAGCTGCGGATCGAGTCGTTGCGCCTCGGCTG
Source organism: Planctomycetota bacterium (assembly GCA_039182715.1). Taxonomy (GTDB): domain Bacteria; phylum Planctomycetota; class PLA2; order PLA2; family PLA2; genus JBCDBY01. The sequence continues at coordinate 2,874 of JBCDBY010000018.1, read as the reverse complement.
CATCCTCGCGGGCGCGGTCGATCATCTGCCGCGCCTCTTCGAGCGAGTCGGCGTGCGACGCAAGATCCCCCAGCGCCAGTTCCTGCCGCGCGCGATCGACCAGCAGATCGTGCGTGGTCAATCCGACGTCGGCCAGTCCGAGACGCCAGAACGGCTCCTGCGGTTCGCGCGACACGGCGTACTCGAGGAGCGCCTTGCGCTGCGCGGGATCGTCGGCCGGCAGCCGGGCGAGGTCGGAGAGAATGCCGGCACGCTCGGCGTCGACGCCCGGCGGCGCAGGATCATAGAGCGCGGCGGCGGCCTCGGGCCCCTCCAGTGCGCGCACGAGGCGCAGACGATGCAGATGCAGACCAAGGCGCGTCGGATAGGTGCGAGAGAGGTCCTCGATGATCGGACGCGCCCGCTCCGGTTCGCCGTTGCGCTCGAACCGCACCGCCTCGCGATAGCGGCGCTTGGTGCGTGCGTCGAGATCGGCGCCGCCCGGCACGTAGAGACCGTCGCGCCCGGTCGAGCAACCGACGACGAGAGCGAACAGCAGGGGAATCGTGCGCATGGACGGCTCGCGAAGGATACCGCCGGGGGTCGACCGTAGGCGTTTTCGCCGGATCCCTCGCGCCAGCGCCTACCCTTGGGTCATGGTCAAGCCGGAGCACGATGCGATCGAGATGGCGGGTATCCGTTTCCAGATCGGCATCTTCGAGGAGGCGCTCGAACGCAATCCCCACGACGCCGAATCGCTGCGCTTCCTCGCGCATGCGTACGGGCAGATGGAGCGCTTCGAGGACCGGCTCGCGGCGGACCAAAAACTGGTCGAACTGGCGCCCCAGGATCCGCGCGCGCACTACAACTTGGCGTGCAGCTTCGCGCTCGCGGGCCGCACGGACGACGCGATCGAAGCGCTGGAGCACGCCTGCCTGCTCGGCTTCCGGGACGCGGTCCTCCTGCGCAAGGACCACGAACTCGACGCCTTGCGCGAGGACCCGCGATTCCTAGCGATCGCCGCCCGCATCGAAGACGGCTAATAGCCCCCAGCCCCCAGCCCCCAGCCAAAAAAAAGGGCCGCTCCCCCCCACGGGGAAGCGGCCCACCAGAGATCGTCTCTTCCGATCGGGATTCGTTCCTACATGTCCTCGGTGTCGACGCGCTCGACCCAGGCTTCCCACTGCTCGACCGCCACCTTGCGGACCTCGGGGGCCGCCGTGTGGCTGTAGCCGAACGTGTTGCCGGTGAGTTCCTGGAGCGCCTCGAAGCACTTGAAGCGCATTTCGACGCGCTCGTCGGTGAGGCCCTGCACAAGCGTCTTGTAGCCGCCCTTGCCGCCGAGGACGCCGATCTGCGACGCGACCTCGTAACGGACGTAGGGCACCGGGTCGTTGAGCGCATCCTCAAGCGCGGGGATCGCGGCCGTGTTGCCAACGCGACCCAGGACCCACGCACAACCCATGCGGGTCATCGGGTCCTCGCTCTTGAGACCGTCCATCGCGAAGGGGATCGCGACGTCGCCGTAGCCGGCGATACGCTCGAGGTTGGCCACGAGCGTCACGCCGCGCTGGTAGCGGATGTCCGTGATGCGCTTCTCGAGCCGCGCCTTGACCAGCGGGTTGCTCGGCTCGGGGAATTCCTTGCTGAGATCCAGATCGGGCGTCTTCGCCGTCTGGTTCTGTTCATCATCTTTGGGCGTGCTCGAGCAGGCGACAAGGGTGGCCGCCAGCAAGGCCGCGAGAAGAAGTCGAATCGACATGATTACCTCCAGAAGAGCTCGGCTCTACCCGGAGGACATCGACCGGAACGCGGTGCCCCCTTTAACGACGAGGAGAAATTCCTCGGTGTTCTGTTCGGGGTCCGTCACGGTCGCCAGCAACACCTTGAGCTCATCCTCCGAAGGGATGGGAAGCGCCTCGGCATCGAACGCATCGACCGTCAGATCGGCGCGGATGAGCACGTGGGTGATTTCGACCGTTAACGAAAGCCCAACGGGCAGCTCCCAGCTGACGCGCGAACCATCCGGCCGCGTGACGTGCACCACCGAGGGCTCGAAGGTAACGAGCAGGTCGCGCCCCTCGCGTCGGGCGTCGGCCTGCAGCGTCGTCAGCCGGCTCTTGAGGCGGCGCCAGGTCTGCATCGGCCCCAGCGACGCCGCCTCGCGCACCGCATCCCCGGTCACGGTGAACCCGCCGGGCAGCGGTCGCTGCGGCTGCTCGGCGATCGGATCGGGCGGCGGCTCCTCCGGCGTCGGCTGGCGGGGCTCCTCGTAGGGGCCGATTTGCTGGCAGGCGGCCAGCAGGAGCAGGGTTGCGGACAGTCTCATGAGCGGCCTCTCCACCAGGCGTGGACCAACAGCATCGCCACCGCCGCCAGAAGCGTCGCGTGCACGGCGGGCGATCGGCCCTCCTTGGACGCCGGCGCTTCGCCGATCCAGAGCGTGCCGCCGGACACGCGCGCCAGCGCCGCCGCGAAATCCGCGTCGGCCGAGAGGCCCTCGACCTCGCGTTGCTCGGAGGCCGGCACGACCGCCCGCGCGCCCGCGGCGCGGACCGCGAAGGAGCCGACCGGCGCATTCCGGATGCGCGCCACCGCGCGCTCCTTGCCGGTGCGCCGCCACGCGAGTTCGCCGCCCGACCAGACCAGCGGTCCGTCGATCGCGCCGAACGCCTCCACCTCGACATCCAACCCGATCGTCGCGGCGCGCGAAGAGGGGGGGCGCATCGTGCAGGTGGCGCCGCCCGCGTTGCTCTCGCCCGCGCTGCTGCGCGCGGTGCTCACCGATCGCGGTGCTCTGCGCCTGCGGGCGCGGCGCGTCGGGTTGGATGTCGAGGTGGAGGCGTTCGGCGCGATCGACGGACCGCTGGTCTGGTCGGGCGGCGAACTCGCGTG
>JBCDBY010000017.1:0-26476 GCA_039182715.1 Planctomycetota bacterium | reverse complement strand
GCGGGCTCGATCGGCTGCTGCAAGCCGATGCGCGTCGTCAAGGGCCGCCGCATGGCGGGCCAGCACGGCAACCGCCGCGTCACCATCCAGAACCTCAAGGTCGAGGGACTGATGGAGGGCCAGAACGTCCTCCTCGTCCGCGGCGGCGTGCCCGGTCCGAACGGCGGCTATCTCGTCGTCCGCACCGCCATCAAGAAGTAGACTCGAACCCACGGCCCGCTCGCCGCGCGCGGGCGGGCCGTTCTCGCATCATGTTGCGCGTCTGGCTTACCTCCTTCGTGCTCGTGGCCCTCGTGGCCGGTGCGATCCTCTACTTCGCGCAGCAGAAGCCGACGACCGTCATCGATTCCTCGACTCCGCAAGTCCGGAGGACTCTCGACGAAGCGTCCGTGCGCAAGTACATCCGCATCGAGCCGGAGATCGACCGCATCATGATTCGCTCCATGCGGTCCGGCACCCCGCCGGGCAAGCAGACGCAGCAGGACGTCGAAGCGCTGCTGCACGCGCACGGCATGGATCGCGCTTCCTGGAACAGGCTGCGCACGCAGGTGGACGACGTCGTGAACATTCTGCGCCTCGAACGCGAGGCGCCGAAGGAGAAGGCGCGCGTCGAGGAGCAGCTGCGCATGAAGCGGGACGCCCGCGCCGAGGCGCAGCAGGCCGATCTGCAAAAGCAGCTCGACCGCGAGATCGCGGACCTGGAACGGAAGCTCGCCTTCGAGCTACGCCCCGTGCACCCCCAGGACCGCGCCGTCGTCGAGAGCTACTGGACCGATCTCAACCGCATCGCGGCACGCCTCCGGCCCCAGTAACGTTCGACGTTTGACGTTTGACGTTTGACGTTTGACGTTTGACATTTGACGTTCAAATTCAAACCCTCCGACGCATCCGGCGACTTCCCACCTCCACGTCAAACGTTGAACGTCAAACGTCCAACGTATCTACTCCCGCCCCATGTACTGCGCCGGCTCCATCTCGTCGAAGTAGCAGACGGCGTCCACCACCTTCGACCAGTCCGCGGTGAACCCCCGGCTGTAGCCGAAGATCGAGAGCGGTGCGGGCCAGTCGAACGGCGCGCCCTTGAGCGGCACGATCAGCGGCGACTTGCCTTAGCGAAAGAGCAGCGCCTCGAGCGAGTCGGCGGCGGGCTCGTCGAGTTGGAAAGGCCCCTTGTGCCAGAGGCCCGCCGCCCCGCCGTGCGACGCGAACGCGATCGTGTAGAGCGCGCGGCCCAGCTTCGCCTTGGCGTATTGCCCGGCCATGCGCATGTCTGCGTAGGGACGCTCCTGGTCGCGACGCACGGTCTCGAGACCGTGTGCCTGGTGGACCGTCGCGGCCCAGCAGACGATCTTGCTCTTCGGGTAGCGCCTGGTCGCCAGCCACACGAGCGTCTCCCCCATCACGCGATCGCGAAAGCGCACCTGCTCCGGCCCCTGCAGCGTCTCGAACTTCGTCTGCGCCTCGCGCAATTCCAGCGACTTGGCGAGCAGTTCGACCCGACGCGCACCGTGCGCCTTCACGAGATCCGCGCGGTGCCTGCGGTAGAGCTTGCGCAGCGCGGGGACATCCGGCTGCACCTGCACCACGACGCCGGCCGCCTTCAGGGCCGTCAGCGCATCGGGCACGAGCTGCTTCGCGCCCTGCCCGGAAAGCCGCAGGTCGAACCCGGTGAGCCCCAGGGGCCGCCGCGTGCCCGCCTGCTCCGCCATGTAGGCGAACAAGGGGAGCGTCCGTTTCGTGTGCCAGATCGGGAAGATCGACGCCTGCATCACCGCGCGCGGATCGGCCCCCGGCTTCAGCAGGGCGTTCGCACGCTCGCACTCGAAGAGACCCGACTCGAACGCCACGACGTCGAAACCCTGCGTGGCGTGCAGCCAGCGGACGAGTCGCACCTTCGCCGCGAAGGCGAGCCCGTCGCCGTGCGAGTTCTCGCCCAGCTGCACGACGCGCACGCCGCGCAGCCGTTTCGCGAGCGGCTTGAGATCGGCCATGGACGCCGTCGGGTCGAGGGAGGTCATCGCGACGGCATGCTTGTCGAGCCACGCGCGCAGTTTGCGGTCCTCGAGCGGCTTGCGCTCCACCGCCCCGGGAAGTTCGACCGAAACGTCGTCGATCCAGAGCGTGCCCGGGGTCATGAGCAGGATCATGATCGTCGCGGACGTCGCGCCTTCCGGGACCTTCTGGTGAAGCGTGACGCGCTTCCAGTCGTACGAGCCGCGCAGCGACTGCACGTCCGGGCCCTGTCCGAGGTTCTTGCCCTTCGCATCGTAGAAGAAGACCTTGAACCATCCGTTGCCGATGGCATCGCCCTTGCAGCGCGCGTGCAACAGGAACTTCGTGCCCGGCTCGGGAATGCGCAGGAAGTCGCTGCGTAGCACGTCCATGCCGCCGCGCTCCTTGTCGAAGCGCAGCGTCTTCTTCTCGTGCCGCACCTGCGCGCTGCGCGAGTTGTTGACGAGCATCCAACCGTCGATGCCCTTGCCGAACTCGCCGTTCGGCAGCCAGCCGCCCGCCTGCGCGACGAGCAGCAGCAGCGCGATCACGACCCGAACTCCTTCCGGTAGAGTTCGATCGCTTCGAGGATGACCTTCTGCGCGACCGCCGCACCTTCGATCGGCTCCACGTGCACCTCCTTGTCCTCGAGCGTCTTGTAGTCGAGCATGAACTGGCGCAACTGTTGAAGCCGATGCGGCGGCAGGTGGCCGACGTCGTGGATCCCGGCGTACTCCGGGTCTTCCTTGGGAACGGCGATGATCTTGTCGTCGCGTCCGTTGTCGTCGATCATCTGCAGCACGCCGATCGGGCGGGCCAGCACCAGGCACATCGGCGTGATCGCCTCCTGGCAGAGCACAAGGACGTCGAGCGGATCCCCGTCCTCGCAGTAGGTCTGCGGCAGGAAGCCGTAGTTGGCGGGGTAGTGGACCGCGGAGTAGAGCACGCGGTCGAGCTTCAACAGCCCCGTCTCCTTGTCGAGCTCGTACTTGTTGGAGGAGCCGCGCGGGATCTCGATCAGGCAGCGAAAGACGCGCGCGGGATCCCGGCCCAGCGAAATGTCGTGCCACGGGTTCATCGCGGTTCCCCTTTTAACGCTTCCAGACCTCCGTCGGTCGGCGTTTCTCCAGATCGGCCTGCGTCGGGTCGGTGAGCGCCGGGAAGAAGTCGAGGCCGGTGCGCGCCTCGAGATCGTCCACCGGGACGAGATAGCCCGCGAGATCGGTCTCTTCTTCCGTGGCGACGTGCGGCACGAGGAAGGCGAGCATGTCGAGCGATCCGCCGCGTTCGCGGAGCAGCACCTTGTAGTAGTGCGTCGGCACCGCCACGCGACCCTCGCCGATCACCGGATAGCGCACCTCCCTCGCCGGCGGATCCGACTGGAAGACGGTGCCGGTGACGACATAGAGGTCGTCGCAGTCCTTCGCCCAGGCGCGCACCGCACGCTCCAGCTCGCCCCACACGGTCTGCCGAAAGGTGCCGCCCCGCTGCGGAGCGCAGTTCGACAGCAGGTAGGTGGCGGCGAACGCGTCGGGATCGCCCTTGTGGTTGGCCGCTGCCGCCAGCCTTCCGCGCACGTAGCCACTATCGAGAAAGTCGGCGTGGTCGGCTCGAATCGCCTCCGGCAGGCTCTCGTCGGGGCGGAACCGCTTCGCCTCCTCGTCCACCTCGCCGGTCACCGTGGACGGGTCGAGTCGCTCCGCGACCCAGCGCGGCACACGGCGCGCGCCGTCGTAGGAGAGGATGTAGCCGCTCCGATAGCGAAGGTGCTCTTCTCCGGGAAAGCCGTACTTCAGGATGTCGGCGGCCAGAATCGCCTCGTCCCCGAAGAGCCCTCCCACCAGACCGGGCGACGCGGCCCCGGGTGGTGCAGCGCAGGCCGCCAGCAGCAGCAGCGGAATTAGTCTCACGATTAGCGCCATTTGGTCTCAAAACGAGACGAATTAGTCGCATCGTCTCCCGGCCGTCCGAAGAAAGTCGCCAAAAAGTCGCCCCGCGCCCGAGGCATCGACATAAGGCCATTCATGACAGTAGTTTACGGCGATCCTTCGAGACCGCGGAATTCACGTTGAACGCTTGCCGCGAGAGATTGATCAGGCGATGTTCGCTGTTGGGGCTCACACCCCGCTCTTTTGCATCCGGATTGAATCGTAAAGGGCTCGGACCCAGAACTCTGCCGGCGCCCAGCTGGCAGGCGACCTGTTACCACCTGCCATGCTCCCGGCCGGGAGCGCTGTCGGTCGCTAGGCTGTGCCGTCATCTATACCCTGTGGTCCGAGCCCATTTTTTTGCGGTCGATTCGTATTGAAGCCGAGTTGCTGACCGCAGCGCAAGGGCGACGTTAGAATCCGCGCCTCCTGACGCCGGAGTGGCGGAATTGGCAGACGCGTCGGATTCAAAATCCGATTCCCGCAAGGGAGTGTGGGTTCGAGTCCCACCTCCGGTACCAGGCACCTCATGAAACCGCGACCGCCCGCCGCCTGGCGCTTCACCGAGCGCGGAACCCACACGGGCGCGGAGGGCGCGCACGTGCTCTCGGTGGCGCTCGCCGGCGAAATCGATGCGGACGCCGTACCGCCCATCAAGCTTCGCCTCGAGGAACTGTTGCACGACGCGCCGGCGCCGACGCACCTCGTGCTCGACGCATCCCGCGTCGAATTCATGCAGTCGGCGGGGGTGGGCTACCTGATCCTCGTCCATCGCCAACTCGCGGCCAGGGGCGGCTCCCTCAGCCTTGTCCACCCGCGAACCCAGCTGCGCAGCACGCTCCAGATCCTGGGCGTGCTGCCCCTCTTCGACATCTACGTCGACGAGCCGAGCGCCCTGGCCGATCTGGGCGTGGCATAGCGACCGCGTTCGTCCCCCCCCTCCGGACCGAGAAGTTGTAGCCTCTCGGCCGTGGACATCCGAGAGCAGACCTCCGCATCCGACGGCTCCCGCACCATCTACGTCCTCCACATCCCGGCCAACGTCGACGCCGAGCAGATCCTCGAAATGGCCGAGGAGCTCGACCCGCTGGTGGAAGCATCCTCCCCGCGACACGCGCTCTATCTGGTCGCGAACGTCTCCGACCTCGCGTTCATCAACTCGACCGGGATCGGCTACTTCATCAAGGTGCAGCGCGCGCTTTCCATCCGCGGCGGCGAGATCGTGATCGCCGAGCCGAGCGCGTTCTTCCGCACCGTCATCGACACGCTCGGCCTCGAATCGACCTTCCGACTGTTCGATCGGGAGTCCGATGCGATCGCCGCGTGCGATACTGCCTAGGTGCGCGCGGTTCCCCTCTGCCTGTTCCTGTTCGTCGCCTGCTCCGACCCCGAGCCTCCGCCGTTCACGCGGACACCGGAGGAGGCACAGCGACTCGCCTTCGAAGCCTCCGGCGAACTGATGGGCGCGCTCGTGACCGTCATGGCCAACGCCGTCATCGGGAACGAGCCGCACAAGGCACTGCACCTCTGCGCCGACATCGCGCAGGAGAAGTCGAAAGAGGTCGAGGCGCGCTTCGGCTTCCCGCTGCGCCGCACCGCGTTGCGCTACCGCAACCCCGCCAATGCGCCGGACGACTTCGAGCGCGCGTACATGGAGAAGGTCGCCGCGTCCGGCACGCTGCCGACCGAGCCGTACGTGGAAGTCGTCGGCGACGAGTTGCGCTACCTGCGCGCCATCGGCCTCGCGCAGATCTGCACCGTCTGCCACGGACCGCGCGCGTCGCTCGACCCGAAACTGCTCGAGGTCCTCGCCGAACGCTACCCCGACGACCGCGCCACCGACTTCGTGCCCGGCGACTTCCGTGGCGTGGTCTCGGTGCGCGTCCCGCTGCGCTCCGACTAAGCCGGCCGGCTGCGGCTGCGCGTCGCTCCGTCTCCGGCCGACGGCGTTCTCTCGGACGGACCCTCGCGGGAATCCTTCGCCCATGGTGCCGGGCGGCGACAATGGGGAGCATGCCGCGCTACGCCGACTACGACTCGCTCCCCGCACACATCCGGGGCATGCTCGTGGCCGTCACCAAGGACGACGACGCAGCGGAGCGGTTCGCGCACGTCCCCCACAAGCATCTCAAGGGGAAGTCGGTCATGGAGGTGATCAACGCCTGGTTCGGCCAGCGCGTCATCGAGCGCTTCCTCATCGATCTCGGCAACTATCTCGGCGTCGACGACATGGAACGTTTCGAGAAGGACTTCGGCAAGCGCCGCTGAACATCATGTCGTTGAGCGTCGTCACCGGAGCGAGTCGCGGCATCGGCAAGGAGATTGCCCGCGGACTCCTGCAGGCGGGTCACACCGTCGTGTGCATCAGCCGCGACCCGGAGCGGGGTGAGCAGGCGCGCGCCGAGCTCGCGGCGGCGGGCAACCTGGAGTGGATCGCCGCCGACCTCGCGCTGAAGGGCGAAGTGCGTCGCATCGCGCCCGCGCTGCGCGAGCGCGGCGTGGACCTGCTGGTCAACAACGCCGGCGTCTTCATGAACGATCGGCGCACGACGGCCGAGGGTCTCGAACTCACCTTCGCCGTGAATCAGATGGCGCCCTTCCTGCTCGTGCAGGAGCTCGCGCCCGCCCGCACGGTCAACGTCGGTTCGGAGGCGCACCGCCGCGCGCCGTTCGAGTTGACCGACCTGCAGGGCGAGCGGGACTACAGCGGCATGCGCGCCTACGCCAACTCGAAGTTCGCGATGGTCCTGTTCAGCCGCGAGCTGGCCCGGCGCGACCGGCTCGCCGTCTGCCTGCATCCCGGCGTGGTCGACACCGGCCTGCTCGACAGCTATCTGCAGGACGTCCCGTGGCTTCTGCGCATCGGCGCCGCCCTCGTGCGACCGCTTTTCACCTCCGAGGCGAAGGCGGCGCGCGGCGTGCTCGACATCGCGCTCGACCCCGAGCTGGCCCGCCACAACGGCGCCTACTTCACCGGTGGCCGCACCCGCGAGCCGGACGAAGGCGCACGGTCCGACGCCACCGCCCTCGTCTGGTGGGAAGCGGTCAGCGCCCTTTCGCCGTGACCCGCAGGATGCGATCGTCGCCGCGCCGCGGGCGGCCGCGGCCGTCGCGGTTGGACGTGGCGACGTAGAGAGCACCGTCCGGGCCGGTCTCGACCGCGCGCATGCGCCCCCACTGGCCCGCGAGCCGCTTGGTCTTCCTGGTGACCTTGCGCCCCTCCAGTTCGATCTCCCAGAGGCAGGCGCCACGCAGTCCGGCGAAGTAGAGGCGGCCCTGGTAGAAGGCCATGCCGGCCGGCGCCGCTGCCGGCGTGAAGAGCGCGAGCGGCGCCTCGGTCCCCGGCTTGACCGTCTCGTGCATGGAGTGCGGCCAGCCGTAGTTCTTGCCGCGTTCGACGAGGTTGAGCTCGTCGCCGCCCGGCGGTCCATCGAACTGCGACGGGCCGTGCTCGGTCTGGAACTGCAGGCCGCTCTCCGGATGCCACGTGATGCCCTGCGCGTTGCGGTGACCGTAGCTCCAGATCTCGTCGCGCGCGCCCTTGCGGCCGACGAACGGGTTGTCCTTCGGGATCGTCCCGTCGTCGTTCAGCCGCAGCGTCTTGCCGCCCAGGAAGCCGAGGTCCTGCGCGAGGTTGCGTTTCACCGCGTCGCCCGTCGTGATGTAGAGCTTCTTGTCGGGACCGAACCCGAGGCGGCAGCCGTTGTGGAAGCGTGCCGCGGGGATCTTGCCCAGGATCACCTTGCGATCCTTCAGCGCGCCGTCGCGCAGCGTGAAGCGCGCCACCTCGATGGCGTACCCGCCTTCCCGCGTCGAGTAGGAGAAGTAGACCCAGCGGTTCTTTGCGAACTCGGGGTGGAGTTCCACGTCCATCAGGCCCGCTTCGCCGGTGTGCACCACGCTGCGGAGGACGTGCAGCGGCTTCGCCTGCAGCTTGCCGTCTTTCACGATGCGCACGCGGCCCGGTCGCTCGGTGACCAGGATCGTTTTCTCGTCGGGGAAGGCGAGGCCCCACGGAATCTCGAGGCCGGTGACGATCGTCTCGGCTTCGAGCTGGGGACTTGCGAGGAGGAGCGTAAGGAGCAGCGAGGTCATGCGTTCACCTGTTGCCAGTGTGCCCGGTATCCGATTCCCAGCGTGATGATCTTGTGCAGCAGCTTCGGAAAATCCATGCCGGCGTGATTGGCGCTCTCGGCAAAGTCTTCGTCGAAGGCGAGCTGCGGATTCGGATTCGCCTCGATGAGCGAAATGCGCCCCTCTTCGGTCAGTCGCAGGTCCATGCGCGCGTAGCCGGTCAGCTCGAGGGCGCGGTAGGCGCGCTTGCACAGCCGGAGGATGCGCTCGCGCACCGCGTCGTCGAGATTCGACGCGGGCCCGGTGCGCACGCCGACCTGCTCCTGGTACTTCTCGTCCCACTTCACCTTCTCGGTGGCGATGCGCGCGGCGCCGTCGGGCAGGTTGCCGAACTCGAGCTCCCAGATCGGCAGCGTCTGCAGCCGCTCGTTGCCCATGACGCCGACGTAGAGTTCGCGCCCGTCGATGTACTGGTCGACGATCGCGTCGGTCCCGATCTTCTCGTGGATGAAGCGGACGCGCTCCTCCAGCTTCTCGTCGGACTGGACGAGGCTCGCCTGGGAAATGCCGAGCGACGCGTCCTCCGTGAGCGACTTCACGATGAGCGGATAGGTCAGCCGCTTCGACATGCGGATCTTGCGCCCCACCGGGAAGACCTTGAACTTCGGCGACGGGATGCGGTGGTAGGCGAGCACCTTCTTCGACAGCGCCTTGTCGTGCGCCAGCGTGAGCCCGCGCGGGTTGCAGCCGGTGTACGGCTGGCGCAGCAGCTCCAGGTAGCTCACCACGTGCTGGTCGTAGAGCGCGACGCCGTGGAACTCCTCGAGCAGGTTGAAGCAGACGTGCGGCTTGAACTCCTCGAGCGCGGTGCGGATGACGGCGAGGTCGCTGCTGACGCCAAGCGGGCGCACCTCGTGGCCCATGTTGCGGAGCGTCCAGCAGACGTCGTACTCCGTCTTCCACTCCTTGATCTGCTTCTCGTCGTACCCGTCGAGGCTCTCCGGCGGGACGAGGTCCTCGTGGACGAGGACGAGCACGCGGCGCTTCTTCATAACGCGATGTACAGGCGACTTTCCTGAAGGTATTTCATCGTCAGGACACTCACGAGCACCTGCAGGTCGTCCAGCGCCTCCTCGTCGGGGCGCGCGTGCCGCAGACCGAGATCGCGCGCCCGCTCGATCATGTCGCGCAGCACGATGTCGATCGTATAGGCGTGCGCGGTCGTCCAGCGCGCCACCACCTCGCGCACCCGCTTCTGGTTCCGGCGCAGGAAGCGGGTCGCCGCCTCGCTCGACTCGCCGCTCTCCGGGAACAGCATCTTGAGGTCGCGGTCGTAGAGCTCGGGCAGGTCGCGCCCGTAGCGCCGCTGCTTGCGCGCGTAGTGCTGGCGCAGCGTGCTGCGCTGCTGGGAGAGCGGATCGATGCGACGGCGGGAGCGGTTCACGGGTTGCTCGCCGGCAATACTGCCGATCAGCTCGTCGAGGAACTTGAGCTTTTTCAGGGCGGGCCAGTCCTTGTAGAGCCGGCGCCAGCGCGGTCGCGGCGTCAGCCAGACGGCGAAGGTCTCGGCGAAGTCCTCGGCGGGATGCGCCTGCGCGTACCACCACGGCAGGTGCAGCACGTAGTCCTTCGAGAAGGGCTCGGCCCGGTACGACGTCGGATAGGGCTGCGACATGCGCCCGAACACCTCGCGCCACGCCTTGCGCCGGTGCAGCCGGTAGGCGGTGCTGATGGCGTGCCCCGCCTCGTGGCGCAGGATCTTCATGCAGTCGCGATCGGTGCCTCCCTCGACCTCGAGCATCATGCGCCGCTCGAGACGCATGAGGCGCGGGTGCGCGAGATAGAACGGGATCGCGATGCCGGGCACGCCGTCGGGCGAGAACCACTCGCTCGAGAGCCAGACGCGCGGCTTGTGCCGAATGCCGCGGCGGTCGAGTTCCTCGTAGAGCCGCTCGATCCGTCCCTCGAGTGGGGTCCCTTCGATGCGAAGGCCCAGCTCGTGGAAGCGAAGACTCAACAGCTCGTCGTCGGAGGCGCGCGCCCAGTCCGGCTGCCCCACCTACTCGCCCCGCGCCACCTTGATCGCCTGATCGTAGTGCAGGACCTTGTCGATCCCGTACACGCGGATCCCGGCCGTCAACGCCGGACCCGACTCGACGTCGAGCACCGCATAGTTGAGCGCGCCGGAGACGCCGTGCACCTTGCGCGGATTCGGGCTCTTCTCCCAGGAGTTCGGGAACGTCCGGGCATGAATCGCACTCGTGGTCAGCTCCCAGGTTTCCAGCCCGCACTCCCCGGCGTCGATCTTCATCAACTCCGTGAGGTGCCGGTCGCCGGTCACGAACGCGAACGGGGCCTTCACCGTCTTCAGCCGCTCCTTGAAGCGCCCAAAGCTGTTCGGCTGGCACGCCTCGTAGGACTCGAAACGGTGGTAGCCCCCGAAGAACTGCGCGCCGGAAACGATCCAGGCCGGCGTCGCCTGCGCCAGCTGCGCGAACAGCCACGCCTCCTGCGCCGCGCCGAAGACCGTCTCGTCGGGCACCGGATTGCGATTGGGTGACCGGAACGTGCGCCCATCAAGAAAGATCCAGCGCTGCCCGAAGAGCGCGAACGACGAGCTCAGCCCCGGCCCGTGTTCGAGGAACCCGTCGATCTCCGGCTGCGGGAAGTAGGTGCGGAAGATCCGCTTGGAGGCGCGCTTGTGCACAAACTCGCGGCCAGCGTTGTTGAGCCCGTAGTCGTGGTCGTCCCACACGCTGAAGATCGGGACGAGCCGCGCGGCGCGGAACAGCGCGAGGCGGGCGCGCGTCTCCGCGTGTCGTGCCGCGAGCTTCGCGGGCGTGATGTCGCGGACCAGCCGGCCGTTCGCCACGTCGGCGTAGCAGTTGTCGCCGATGAGGAAGATGGCGTCCGGCCCGTGGGCGAGCGCCTCCCCCCAGATCTGCTTCTGCTCCTTCTCGAAGACGTCGTCGAGGCAGGACGCGATGAGGATGCGCCCCTTCGCGGCCGCGGCATCCGGCACGCGAAAGGTCCGGCGGTCGACGATCTTGCTTTCCCGGATGACGAACAGCTCGTGATCGACGCCGACCGGCAGGCCGGCGAACGTGACCGTCTCAATGCCGAGCGTCCGGTCGTGGACGCGACCCGACGGCTCGATCACCGTGCCCTTGCCCGCCCGCGCCCCGAAGGTCAGGGCCGTCTTCCCTTCGTGCTGGATTGCGAATACGGCCGTTCCGTGGCCCGACCCACCCATGCAGATCGCGTATTCCTGGGCCGCGACGGGAAGAGCGAAGAGCAGGAGAAGAAGCACGCAGCGCATGCCGCGTACTCTACCCAATCAGGTCAGCGTGGCGGCGAGCGCACGGCGGTAGAGCTCGGCGGCGCCCGCCTCGTCGCCCTCGTCGTGCAGCGCATCGGCGTAGACGCGCAGCGCCTCCATGTGCGCCCCGCTCGCGGCGAGCGCCTTCTCGACCGCCGCCTTCGCCTTGCGCGGATCGCCCTGGCTCTGGTGGTAGCGCGCCAGCACGACGAACGTCCCCGCGTACGGGAAGTAGCCGATCAGCATGCGGCGGTCCTTCTCGGACGGCAGCTTGCCGGTCAGCAGGAGCTGCTCCAGCCGCTCGAAGACCGGCAGGCTCACGGCGCGACTCCACGCCTTGAGCGCGCCCTTGATGTCGCCCCGGTCGCGCGCGACGTCGCCGAGCAGCAGTGCCGAGCGCGGGTCGGTCGCGCGCGCCTTGAGCGCCTTGAGCGGGCGGCTGCCGCTTTCGCCCGCTTCGAGCGCCTTGTGCGCGCGGCGGTACTCGAGAAGCGCCAGCTCCTCCTCGGCCCGCTCCTTTTGCGCTCCTTCAGAGACGGCGACCAGCTTCTGCGTCACGGTCGCCGCGCGGTCGAGGTCGCCCGATACCTCCAACCGGTCGCGCAGCGCCGTGAGCACGCGCCGGTTGCGCGCGTCGCGGCGCTCCGCCGCCTCCAGTTCGCGCAGGATCGTCTCCGGCTCGATCTCGTCGTTGCCGTCGTAGGAGAGCGCACGCAGCTCGCCCAAATTCCGGCGCACGTGATCGGAAAGGATGGCCTTCTTCTCCACGCGCAGCAGCCACGACTTCGCCTCGTTGGGCCGCCCCATCTGCAGGTGGCAGTGCGCGATCTTGAGCATCGCATCGGCTCGGATGTCGCGGTGCTCCGGCACGCCGTCTTCGAGGTTGATCCAGCGCGGCGTCTTGAGGACACGCTCGAACGCCTTGATCGCCGCGTCCCAACGGCCGAGCGCCATGCGGTTCATGCCGTCGAGGAAGGCGCGCATCGCGTTCAGGCCGTAGACGCGATACACGCCGCCCTTGATTCGCCCCCACAGGATCCAGCCGACGATCAGGATGAGGGCGCCGTAGAACAGGATCCGCCCGGCGGGGTTGTCGAGCAGGATGCGGATCATCGGCGCGACGATCTGGAAGAGCGTGGCGAGGATGCGCAGGAAGGGGCCGGCCACGAAGATGCAGACCAGCGCGAGGCCGAAGTAGATCCAGCCGCGGTTGCGCCGGACCCAGCCCTTCACGCGACGCGCATGGCCGAGGAGCGGCACGCGGTCGAGCATGCGGTCCTTCACGCCGCGCTTCTCCTTGCTCACGACGCCTCCTCCGCGCGCGTCTTCGCCTGCGCGAAGTGCAGCCGCAGCTCGTCGTCCTTCTCGCGTGCGGCGGCGCGCCCCAGTGCCTCGGCCGCCGCGGGCAGTCCGGTGCGTCCCAGCACGTCCGCCGCGATGCGCCGCTTCGACCCGCGCTTGACGAACACCTTCTTGAGTAGACCCGGCTCCAGGTAGCGCCGCGCGATCAGCTCCACGCCCTCGTCGCCCTGTGCGCGCACCAGCGCGGCCGCGCGATCGACCGCCGTGGGATCGTGCGCCGCGTCCACCACCGCGACCAACGCGCCCTTGCCGCGCACCTCGAGCAGTTTCTGGGCGCGATCGCGCTCCGCTTGCCCCAGCCGCGGGTCGGCGAGCGCGCCGGCCAGCGCCTCATCCATGACGAGCCCCATGCCGGCGATGTCCGACTCGCCCTGCTCCCCGAGACCGAGGTAGAAACCGATCGCGAATTCGTCGTGCGGCTGCGGCCCGCGGCCCTTGGCGGGCCGCGCCGACCAGCAGGCCCGCACCTCGCGCACAGCGACCGGACCGAGCCGCGCCATGCGACAGCCGAGGAAGCGGCGTGCCTCGACGGCAGGCAGCGCGGCGAAGACGTCGTAGAGCACGTTGGGCCCGATCGCCAGCAGCTTGTCGAGCGCGGCGTCCTCCCCGGTCGACGCGCGCACGGCGAGTCGCTGCAGGTAGGCGGTGCCCTCTTCGACCTCGTCCGCCGCCTCGGCGCCGTCCGCGACCGGCATGACGTAGGCCGCCTCGAGTCCGGGCATGGCCACCATCGTGGCGACCGACCCGCAGGCGGGGCAGACCTCGGAGAAGGTGCGCGCGAGCTGGCCGCACTGCTCGCAGACGTAGCGCGCGCTCTTCTCCGACACCGCGTCGACCAGCCCGCGCAGATCCTCGAAGCGCGCCGGCAGCGTCGTCGTGACCGGCAGCGCGGGCGGCGACTGACCGGTCCGCATGCGATCCGCGACGACCGGCTCGAAGAGCACCTCCTCCTCCTGCGTCAGCGCGCGGAGCGCCTCGAGGTGCTCGCGCACCAGCCGCTTCGCCTCCTCTTCGTCGCCCAGCGACTGGGCGGCACGAATGAGCCCGGTGCGGGCGCGCAGGTTGACCGGCTCGAAGGCGAGCGCCTCGGCATAAAAGCGCACCGCGCTCTCGGGCGCGCCCTCGTCGAGCGAGGCGCGGCCCGCCTCGGTGAAGCGGTCGGACGCCTCGCGCCGCCGCGCGCGCGGCAGATCGGCACCGGGGCCGTCGGGGTAGACGGCGCGCAGGTACTCCGCCGCGGCGCGCGGCTGTCCGCCCTCGGCGTAGGCCTGCGCGAGGCCCCACAGCGCGTCGCTGTCCCACGGCGCGAGCTCGCGCGACCGCTCGAACGCCTCGACGGCGCGCTCGTACTGCCGGAGCGCCAGCTCGTCGCGGCCCAGCGAAAGGAAATTGCGCGAGAGCTCGTGGCCGAAGACCTTGTGGACGTGGTGGTGATGGCGTTTCGCTTCGGCGGCGTCGCCCATCTCGCGATAGCAATCGCCCAGCGCGATGCGCGCCTCCACGTTCTCGGGATCCCGCTCGAGGACCCGCTCCAGCGTCTCGATCGCGTGGGCGAAGTCGCCGCGCAGGAACTCGTCGAGCCCGCGTACGTAGTCCGCCAGCGCGCGACGGCGCTCCAGCTCCCGCGCGACGCGGCGCAGCTTGCGCGTGAGCAGCAGCACCATCACGAAGAGCACGGTGCCGCCCACGGCCTTGAGGAACCACGGCTCCTCGAGGAGCCGCGCGAAGTCATCCCAGCTCACGGCGATCACGAGTTTCCTTTTCGGCTCTCTTCGCGATCGAGTGCACGCAGTGCGCTGCGCGCTCGGCGCCGGCGTTCGGGGACCGGGAGGTCGCGCTCCAGCCCGAGCACGCGAGAAGCGATCGACGCCACGCCCGCATCGCCGTCGTACAGCGCCATCCACAGCACCCGCTTGGCCGCCGGATCGGGCATCAGCAGCCGGGCGGCGTTCACCCGTGTGCGGGCGTGCGGCTGGCGCAGCGCCTGGCGGATGCGCGGGCGCAGGTCCGCCCAGCGCGCCTTGGGCACCTTCCGCAGGTGGTCGAGCGCCGTGGCGTGCCAGCGCGTGGAGTCGGTCGCCAGCAGCGGCCGCGCGAACGCGAGATGGTCGTCGGCGGTCGCGTTGCTCCGGTTGAGCAGCTTCCCCACGATGAACACGCGCATCCACTCGGTCGAGCCCATGCGTGGCTCGAGATGCGCCCGCGCGACCGTGAGCGACTCCTTCGCGTTCGCGTAACGCACCCGCACCAGCGGCTCCTTGATGTCGCGCACCAGCGCGCGGCAGCCTTCGAAGTCGCGCGCGCATCGGTAGAGCAGGACTCCGAGTTCGAGGTCGGTGCTCTCCGCCGTCGTCTTCCGGCCCCGCCGCACCATGGCGCGCACGCCGCGCGTCCGGTCGAGGCGCAGCAGCGCCTGACCCGCGCCGCCGGCGTAGTAGGGCTCCTCGTCGCGAATGATGCGCTCCAGCTCCTCGAGCGGCAGGTCGCCCGCCACGCGCATCTGCGTGGCGCCCGAGACGGCATAGGGCATTACCTCCGGATCGAGCTCGCGCCCCTTGTGCAACTGCGCGGCGAGCGCGGTGTAGCCCTCGTTGCGACGCAGAAACCAGAGCTGGTGCGCCGCGGTGGCGCGCACGTAGGGCTCGCGATCCTGCAGCAGGGTCACGAGCATTGGCAGCCGCAGGCGCCCCTCCATGAGGACCAGCGCGTAGACGGCCTGCGCGCGCTTCGCGCGGCCCTGGGACGGATCCTGCACGATGCGATCGAGCTCTTCGACGGCCCAGCCGCCGCCCGCGATCAGGATGCGGTGCCGTTCGGGCGACGAAGTACGCGGCCGGCGCCGAAAACGGCCCAGATGCGCGTGCACCGCGGCGGCGGTCGCGCGACGCAGGTGCTCCTCCATCGGCTCCGTTGTCAGCAGCGCAAGGGTCGGCAGGTCGAGCCGGTTGCGCGCGGCAATCGACCAGATCGCCTCGGCGGAGGCCGCGTCCTCCCACTGCAGCAACGCCGGCAGCGCCACCGGATCGGCGCGGCGCGCGAGCGCCCGGGTTGCCCCGCGGCGGACCCGCTCGTCGTCGTGATTGAGCAGCGCCAGCACGTCCGAGGTCGCATAGTCCGGTCCGCCCAGCCGCTCGACGCCCTGCTCCCGCAACAGACGGCTCTCGCTCTGCAGCATCCCGGTCACCGGATCGGCGAACAGCAGGAGCAGCAGCGCGATCGTCATTACTGCAGGTAGAGGCCCAGGTTCCGCAGCTCCTGTGCGAGCCGCGCCTCGTCGAACTCCGCGTCGAAGAAGATCGTGACCGGGTCGATGACGCGGACGATGCCCTCCTTGAGCGCCGGGTGGGTCCGGATCATCTCGACGACGGCCGGGTCGCTGGCGGTGAACAGCGTGCCCTGGGCGAGGCTGCCCGACTGCACGCTGCCGGCCCACGAGCGAACCGAATAGACGACGTTCTGCGGCACCGCGGCGCGCGAGTGGTTCTCGAGCAGTTCGAGCACGCGCTCCGGCGGCTCGCCCTCCGCGGCGGCGCGCTCGATCTTCTTGCGGTCGAGGCGGTACCCGACCACCTCACCGGTGCGCGTGCGCTCGGCGTATCGATCGAGGTTGTGCAGCAGCTCGTCCACGTTGCCTTCCGGCAGCACGAGAATCTCGAAGTCGGGATTCACCACGAGCGGGCGCGCCGCATCGCTCTCGACCGCCTCTTCGCAGAGCAGACGGCGACCGAGACCGCTCAGATGCACGGCGACCGGCTCGTCGCCGCGCACCGCGACGTCGACCAGTCCGAGCGGGAACAGCTCGCGCAGCAGGACGTCCTGCGCCGCGCGGCCCAGCTCCGTGAGGGCGGCGGGACTGATCGCCAGGGGCGCATGGTGCGGTCGCTCCTCGGCGGCCGTGAGCTGCAGCAGGTAGCGGTTGCGGGCCAGCATGGAGAGCGACGGGCAGGGCCACCAGAAGTCGCGCTGCGCCTCGTCCGTCAGCATGTCGATCAGAATCGCGCGCAGCCGCATGAGATGCAGGTCGCGCAGCGTACCGGAGCCGGCGCGCTGGAACAGCTCGTAGCAGTCGCGCACCTTGTCCAGCAGCGGACGCGGCAGCCACGCCTCGCCGCTCTCGGTCATGTTGAGCCGGCGCTCGCCGTTCGAGTCGGCCAGCGAAAGGCCGCGCACGATCGAAACCACGCGGTGCGCGATCTCGTCGCGGTCGACGATCGCCTGTCGCGGGAACTGCAGTTTCTCGGCGATGCGCGTCATCGACGCCTTGTAGAGCGCGCCATCCTTCGCCACGCGCAGCGTCGTCTCGCGCGTCATGCCGAGCACGGTGCGAACGTCGGAGATGAGGTCGCCGTGCGCCGTGAGGATGGTGTCGTACTCGAGCGTCGCGGAGCGCTCCTCCGCCGCGAATCGCTCGACCGCCTCGCTGAAGAAGACGAGCACGTCGTCGTCGACGCCGAGGCCGCGCGACTGCAGATCGATGTGCCCCACCGTGCCGAGTCCGGCGGCGCCGAACGCGCGCAGGAATTCGGCGCTCGCCCAGCGGATGCCGTGCGGGGCGAAGACGTCGCCGAACTCGCGGCGCGTCAACAGACCGCCGTACGTGCCGAGCACGGTGCGGGCGATCGTCTGCAGATGCTCGCCCTCCAGTTGCGCGATCGCCGCGTGGACGTCGTCGGGCACGTCGCCGACCGTCTCGTCGTCGAGGCGCTCGACGCTGCTGGGACGGAAGCTCTCGTGGACGAAGATCTCTTCGAACGGGCGCTGGTCGGCGCCAGCGAGGCCGCGCATGACGAGCGCGATCTCGCGCGGAATGGAGTAGAGCCCGCGGCCGTTGCTCTGCCACTCGGGCGAGCGGTGCATGCGCACGAAGCCGCGGCGCGCGAGCGCGGTCAGCGCCGCCTCGCCCTCGTAGTACTCCATCTCGAGCCCCTCGAGCCCGCGGAAGAGCCCCTGCAGGTCGCTCGTGTAGTGCGTCTTGCGCAGCAGCTGCAGCAGGACCGTGCGCACCTTCTCGGAGAGCAGCTCCACCTTGGCGTAGACGACGTTCTCGTCCGCCATGAGGCGATCGAGCTTGCGCGTCAGCTCCGCACGCGGCTGGTTGACCTTCTCGTGCGGGCTCCAGAATCGGAGGAACTCCTTGAGCTCCGCCACGGTGGCGGAGTCGATGTGTTTCTTGAGCTTGAGAGCTTTCGGAAGTCGGGCGGGCTTGGTCACGCCACCTCCGCTTCGTCGAGGATTTTGTAGGAATAGCCCTGTTCGGTGAGGAACAGCTGGCGGTTCTGCGCATAGTCCTGGTCGAGCGTGTCGCGCGTGACCAGGGTGTAGAAATGCGCCTCGGACCGGTCGGACTTGGGCCGCAGGATGCGGCCGAGCCGCTGCGCCTCCTCCTGCCGGCTTCCGAAGGTGCCGGAGATCTGGATGAGGACGCTGGCGTCGGGGAGGTCGATGGCGAAGTTGCCGACCTTGGAGACGATGAGCCGCTTGATCTCCCCGTTGCGGAACTTGTTGTAGAGCTCGATGCGCTCGTCGTTGGGCGTCTTGCCGGTGATCATCGGCGCACGCGTGACGGTCGCGACCTGCTGCAGCTGGCGCAGGTATTGCCCGATGATCAGCACGAGCTGGTCGTCGTGGCGGTCGAGCAGGCGCATGAGCGTGTCGAGCTTGCGCGGGTTCTCCGACGCGATGCGGAACTTCTGGCGACGGTCGGCGCCGGCGTAGCGCATGCGGTCGTCCTCGACCATCGCCACGCGCACCTCGGCGCAGCTCGCCTGCGCGATGAAACCCTGGCGCTCGAGCACCTTCCACGGCACGTCGTAGCGCTTGGGGCCAATGAGCGTGAAGACCTCGTCCTCCTTGCCGTCCTCGCGGACCAGCGTGGCGGTGAGGCCGAGCCGGCGGGTCGCCTGGATCTCCGCGGTCACGCGGAAGACCGGCGCCGGCAGCAGGTGCACCTCGTCGTAGACGATGAGGCCCCAGTCGTTGCTGCCGAAGAGCTCGAAGTGCACGAACGGCTCGGTCCGCGCGCGGCGATAGGTGAGGATCTGGTAGGTCGTCACCGTGACCGACTGGATGTCCTTCCTCTCGCCCGTGTACTCGCCGATCTCCTCCGGCGCGAGCTTGCACTTGTCGCGCAGCTCGCGCTGCCACTGGCGCACGGCGGTCAGGTTGGTGGTGAGGATGAGCGTCTTGCGTCCGACGCGCGCCATGGCGCCCATCGCGACGATCGTCTTGCCGGCGCCGCAGGGCAGCACCACCACGCCCGAGCCGCCCTTCTCCGAGCCGCCCGCCCAGAAGGAGTCGACCGCCTGCTCCTGGTAGGGCCGCAGGGCGAAGTCCTCGCGCTCGTCGAGGGCGATGGCGAGTTCGCCGCCCTCCACGTAGCCGGCGAGGTCCTCGACCGGAAACCCGAGCCGGATCATCGCCTGCTTGACGTGGCCGCGCATGGCGGGGTCGACCAGCAGGCGGCGGTCGTCGAGCGCCTCTCCCAGGCACTTCTTGACCGCGGGGTTGCGCGCGGCTTCGCGCATGAGCGCGACGTCTTCGCTCTCCAGCAGCAGCCGGCCCTCGTCGTCGTGGAGCAGGCGCACGCGACCGTAGCGCGAGGCGTAGTCCTCGATGTCGCACAGGACGTTCTGCGGGACCGGGTACTTGGCGTACCGGGTCAGCGCGTCGGCCATGCCCTGCGGGGAATGCCCGGCGGCAGCCGCATTCCAGATCGAGAGCGGCGTCACCCGGTAGGTATGGATGTGCTCGGGCGACTTGACCAGCTCGGCGAAGGCCGCCAGGGCGTCCCGCGCCTCCGCGTAGAGCGGACCATCCACCTCGAGCAGCACGGTGTGATCGCTCTGAACGATGAGGGGATTGGCGGGGCGTACGTCCATGCTGGGGGGACCCCCGGCCTCATCGCCGTGCCTCTTAAACCGAAGGGTCCGTTGAACCTTTCAGGATACGGGCAGGCAAGCGCCTCGTCCAACCCGAGACGGGGTTATCGGACGCTGAACCCGAGCCCCAGCCGATCGCCGCAACCCCTTATGATACAGACAGTTCCGACCTCGCACCGGGGCCCGGACGAACCCCGGAGGAGCGGATGCGAAGCGCGGTTTACTTGATTTTGTTGGCCTCCTGCGCGGCCCCGCGCGCGACGCCGGAGCCGATCGCGACCTTCTCCATCGTGGCGTACGACGAGAAGACCGGCGACCTGGGCATCGCGGTCGCCAGCCGCTTCCTGGGGGTGGGCGCCGTGGTCCCCTGGGCGGAGGCGGGCGTGGGGGCCGTCGCGACGCAGTCCTTCGCCAACGTGGCGTACGGTCCGGACGGCCTGAAGGCGCTGCGTGACGGCGGCGCGGCGGCCGATGTCCTCGCGAAGCTGACCAAGGCCGACCCCCGGCGCGACCGGCGCCAGGCGGCGATCGTCGACGCGAAAGGGCGCGCCGCCACCTTCACCGGCACGCAGTGCATCGGCTGGGCCGGCGGCAAGACCGGCAAGGCGTGGGCGGCGCAGGGAAACATCCTGACGGGACCCGCGGTCGTCGACGCCATGGGCGCCGCCTTCGAGAAAGCGCGCGCGAGCGGCGAGGGCGAGCTCGCCGAGTGGCTGACGGCGGCGCTGGCCGCGGGCGAAGCGGCCGGCGGCGACCGGCGCGGCAAGCAGAGCGCGGCGCTGCTGGTCGTGCGCAAGCAGGGCGGATACGGCGGCGGCAACGACCGCTACATCGACCTGCGCGTGGACGACGACGCCGATCCGGTGAAGAAGCTCATGGCGCTGCTCGTCCAGCACCGCAAGCTGTTTCGACGACGATGAGATGGCTTCTCGTCGCGGCGGTGGGATTGACCGTCTTCCTGTTGGTTCCCTGGGGCGCGACGTCGCGCACGCGCGGCGCACGAGAAGAGACGCTCGAAGCGCCGGATGCAGCCGAGACGAAGGTGCCCAAAGAAACGGGGGCTCGCCTCGAAGAGCTGGCGGGCGTGGTCGTAGATCTCGACGGGACTCCGGCCGTGGCGTGCAAACTGGAAGTCCGGCTACCGCAAGGGGATCGCGTCGAAATTCGCACGGACCATGCGGGGCGTTTCCGTGTGGATGGGCTCCAACATGGGTTCGCCTCGATCTCGATCGAGGACGAGCGCTGGATCGGCCCGGAGGAGAGCGAGTATCTGGCGGGGTCACAGCTGGTCCGCCTCGTCGTTCGACGCAAGGGATGGATCCGCGGACGCGTGCTCGAACGGGGCGGTGCCCCGGCCGCCGGCGCGGGCGTTCATGACGCCATCCGGGCGACGGTCAACAGCGACGGGGTGCAGGGCTACATTGCGGCCACAACCCAGGAGGGGACGTTCGAGTTCGCCGGTGCGGTCGGCGAGCGCCTCACGATCTTTGCCAACCTCGAAGGACGCAGAAGCGCATCGATCGTGGCCGCCTTCGGCGAGACCGACGACTGCACCCTGACCCTCTCCTCGGAAGCGACCCACCGCTCGTACGTGCACCTCCATGTGGTCGACGAGGAAGAGGCACCCATCCAGCACGCCGAAGTCCGCTGGTCCCGCCATGCCTACCTGCCTCCCGGCGCACGGCGCAACGCCAACGGCACGGCCGCGCTACCTCCGCTTCCCGTCGACGGCGCAGCGATGGTCGTTGCAGGGAGCTTCTTCGATCTCGTGGAGACGACGGATCAAACCGGACGGTGCTCACTCTCCCTCGACCTGCCCCCGGGCACGCGGGTGGACGTGTCCGTCGCGGGCGGCATGTTCGAGCGCCGGCCACCGCTACCCGCATTCGGCACCTTCACGACGACGGCACGGTCGAACGATGAAACCCATCGGATCACGATGCGCACCGGCGTTCGTCGGCGCATTCGACTCATCGACCCGGACGACGGCAACGCCGTCACGCTTGGACTCGTGATGCGGGGCCCGGCTGGAGACGCGCAGGGCGTCGACGACATCAAGTTGGTCACGGTCGCCCCGAACGAACCCTACGACCTCTACTACGAGAGCCTGGACACGATCGTTCTGCTGGCCAGAGGCTGGCAGGCTCCGGTTCAGGACGTGCTTTCCGAGTTCGAAGCCAGCCGGAAGAGCATCCGAACGCTGGTGGATGCGAAATCGATCCGGTTCCGGTTGCGCGGTGCGGAGGGAACGTTGCTGCCGGGAGTCTGGTGTCGCTCCGTCTCCCGGTTCGACCCGGTCGGCACGTCGGGCTATCGCGCCTTCCGCACGTTCGGCGACGGCGAAGTCGAGACCACGCCGGCGCGCGGGACATATCTCCGCCTGGAATCCAAGGGGCACGGCACGAAGATCATTGCGCCGCCCGAAGGCGACGTACGACTCGAGCCCGGCGGCACGCTGCGCGTGGTGATACGCCTGCCCGGTCGATGGCGCATCCTCGACTGGCGCCTCGACGTCGAGGCGAACGGCTGGCCGTTCCCCGTCCCCTACCGCTTCTGGATCGACGGCGTCGACCGCTTCCGGATGTCGCACGCCATTGCGCTCGGGAACGAGAAGAGTCTGCATTGGTTCGTGGACGAAACGCTCCCGTCCGGCGCGTTCGGCACACTCGCCGACCTGCCCCCCGGCCCCTGCCGCCTCCGTCTATTCACGGACGGCTACGAGCAGAAAATCATCGCCCACATCGAAGCGGGCAAGACGGTGACGGCTACGTTCCGTTAGCTGGAAATTGCCACGGAGGCACGGAAGCACGGAGGATGGAACATGGGGGCATCGGTCGGCCGGGGTCCCCCCGCTTCCATGCACGTAGGGAGTCCGTTCGAGTGGGCGAGACAGTCGCGCAGTTGGGAGTCTTTCGGCGTTCTGTGCTTCTGTGGTCATCCCCTTGGACGCATCGGCTGCTTCGAGGCACGGAGGAAGCCTTCCCTGGGCCCTCCGTGCTTCCGTGCCTCCGTGGCAACTGGAAGCTCAGCCCCGCAGATACCGCCCCGTGTGGCTCGCCTTGACCTTCGCCACGCGGTCCGGCGGCCCCGCCGCGACGATGCGCCCGCCCTTGTCGCCGCCCTCCGGCCCGAGGTCGAGCACCCAGTCGACCGCCTTGAGGAAGTCGATGTTGTGTTCCACCACCACCACCGTGTGGCCGTTCTCGACAAGACGATGCAGGACGTGGACGAGCTTCTCGACGTCGGTCGGGTGCAGGCCCGACGTCGGCTCGTCGAGCAGGTAGAGCACCTCGCTGCGCGCGCGGCGTGCCAGCTCGGAGGCGAGCTTGACGCGCTGCGCCTCGCCGCCGCTCAGCGTCGTCGCCGGCTGGCCGAGCGAGATGTAGCCGAGTCCCACGTCGTCGAGCGTGCCGAGGATGCGTTCGATCTGCGGGATCTCACTGAATAGCGCGCGCGCTTCGCGCACCTCCATGTCGAGCACGTCGGCGATGGTGTGGCCCTTGTAGCGCACCTGCAGCGTCTCGCGGTTGTAGCGCTTGCCGCCGCACTCGTCGCAGGGCACCCAGACGTCGGCGAGGAAGTGCATCTCGACGCGCACCGCGCCGCGCCCCTCGCACGCCTCGCAGCGACCACCGGCGCGGTTGAAGCTGAAGCGTCCCGCGTCGTAGCCGCGCACGCGCGACTCCGGCAGTTGCGCGAAGAGCTTGCGGATCGGGTCGAAGACCTTGGTGTAGGTCGCCGGGTTCGACGCCGGCGTCATCCCGATCGGATGCTGATCGACCACGTAGATCTGGCCGAAGTCGTCGAGCCCCTCGACGATGCCCGGCACGTTCGACTCCTCCGACGCTGCCGCCCACAACACGTCGAACAGAAGGCTCGACTTGCCCGCCCCGCTCACGCCGCTGATACCGGTCATGCGTCGCTTCGGGATCTGCGCGTGCACCTTCTTGAGGTTGTGCGCCGTCGCGTCGCGGATCTCGATCCAGTCGTCGGGTTCCGGCCGGTCCGGCGGCCGCGGGATCTCCCGCCGCCCCGACGCGAAGTCGGCCGTGGGCAGGCCCTTCTTCGCCAGCAGCTTCTTCGTTTCGCCCTGGAAGACAATCTTGCCGCCGTGCTTGCCCGCGCCCGGGCCGATGTCGATGACGTGGTCGGCCGCGCGGATGGTGTCGCCGTCGTGCTCGACCAGCAGCACCGTGTTGCCGAGGTCGCGCAGGCCGCGCAGCGACTCGAGCAGGCGCCCGGTGTCGCGCGGGTGCAGGCCGATGGTCGGCTCGTCGAGCACGTAGACGACGCCCACCAGCCCGCTGCCGATCTGCGTGGCGAGCCGGATGCGCTGCGACTCACCGCCGGAGAGCGTCGCGCTGCGCCGGTCGAGCGTCAGATAGCCGAGCCCGACGTCGTCGAGGAAGGAGAGCCGTTCCCGCACCTCGCGTAACACCTCGTCGACGACGGTCGTCTTCGGGTCGTACTTCTCGAACCAGGCACGCGCCGCCGCCACGGTCATCCGCCCCACCTCGCCAATGGTCATGCCGCGACCGATCGTCACGTGGCGCGAGATCGGGTTGAGCCGCGCGCCGCCGCACGCCGGGCAGGTCTGCGGGCGCATGATCGCCGCGATGTGCTCCGTCCAGCGCCCCCCCTTGCTCTTCTTGTACCAGCCCTCCAGGATCGCCGACGCGCCCGGCCAGGTGATCTCGGTGCGCATGCGGTAGGACTTGCCGCCCGGCCGGCGCATGCGCTTGTCGACGACGTAGGTCTGGTCGCCGGTACCGTCGAAGAAGATGTCGAGCGCCGCCTCGTCCCACTTGCCCATCGGCTGGTCGAGCGGAATGCCGTGCGTCTCCGCCACCACCTCGACCTGCGCGCGATACCACTTCGACTCCGCCAGATAACTCGCCGCGCCGCCGCCCAGCGCGCCTCGCCGGAAGGTCTTGCCGGGGTCGCGGATCGCCTTCTGCCGGTCGGCGCGCTGCACGATGCCGAGTCCGTGGCAGCGCTCGCACGCGCCGTGGTGGCTGTTGAACGAGAACATGCGCGGCTCGAGCGAGTCGCCCGGCAGCATGATGCCGTGCTCCGCGCAGCCGGGCCGTTCGGTGAACAGCCGCATCGGGCCACCCGGCTCCGCGATCGCGGCGAAGCCGTGTCCGAGCCGATAGGCCTGCTCCAGCGCCTCGGCGATGCGCCCCTTGCCCTTGACGGCAACGCGATCCACGACCAGGTGCACCGGCCGCGTGCCCGGGTCCTCGAGCGGCGTCTGCTTGCCGTCCACGTAGAGTCGCGTGTAGCCGTCCTTCCGGAGGCGGTCGAAGTCGGGCTCGTCGAGCGGCGCGAGGATCAGCAGCCGCTTGCCGGCGAACTCCTTCGCGATGCGGCGCGCCTCGACCGAGGGGGCGCGCGCCTCCATCACCGTGTTGCACACGGGACAGCGCGGCGTGCCCGCGCGCGCGAAGAGCAGGCGCAGGTAGTCGTGGATCTCCGTGCTCGTGGAGACGGTCGAACGCGGGTTGCGGCTTCGGTTGCGCTGGTCGATGGCGATCGCGGGACCGAGGCCCGCGATGCTCTCCACCGGCGGCTTGTCCATGCGTCCGAGGAAGCGGCGCGCGTAGGTCGACAGCGACTCGACGTAGCGCCGCTGCCCCTCCGCGAAGATGGTGTCGAACGCCAGCGAGGTCTTGCCCGAGCCGCTCGGCCCGGTCACCACCGTGATCGAGTCGGCGGGCACGCGCACGTCCACCGACTGCAGGTTATGCAGACTCGCGCCACGCACGACGAGATCCTTCAGGCGCGATTCGCTCTTGCGGCGCCCCTTCGGCGCGCGCGTCTTGCGCGGCTTGAGGATCGGCTTGAGCGCCTTGCCGGTGTGGCTCTCGGGAACCTTCGCGACCTCCTCCGGCGTGCCGGTCGCCACGATCCGACCGCCACCCGAGCCGCCCTCGGGGCCGAGGTCGATCAGGTGGTCGGCGCTCTTGATGACGTCGAGGTTGTGTTCGACGACGAGCACGGTGTTGCCGCGCTGCACGAACCGGTCGAGGCTCTCCAGCAGGCGTCGCACATCCTCGTGGTGCAGGCCGGTCGTCGGCTCGTCGAGGATGTAGAGCGTCCGCCCGGTGCCGGGGCGCCCCAGCTCCTTGGCGATCTTGACGCGCTGCGCTTCGCCGCCGCTCAGCGTCGTGGCGGGCTGGCCGAGGCGCAGGTAGTCGAGTCCGACCGCATGCAGCATGTCGAGGATGCGGCTCAGGCGCGGATGATCGCGGAAGAACTCGCACGCCTCGGCGACCGGCATGTCGAGCACGTCGCTGATCGTCTTGCCCTTGTATTCGATCTCCAGCGTCTCGTCGTTGAAGCGGCGCCCGTTGCAGACCTCGCAGACGACCTCGACGTCCGGCAGGAACTGCATCTCCACCGTCTTCACGCCGGCGCCGAGACACTCCTCGCAGCGGCCGCCCTTCACGTTGAAGGAGAACCGCCCCTTGGCGTACCCGCGCGCGCGACTCTCCGGCACCATCGCGAAGAGATCGCGCACGTCGTCGAACAGCTTGGTGTAGGTCGCCGCGTTCGAGCGGGGCGTGCGGCCGATCGGAGACTGGTCGATCTCGATGACCTTGTCGATCGCGTCGATGCCCTCGAGGCCGTCGTGATCCCCCGGCACCTCCTCGCTGTGGTGCAGCTGCGCCGTCAGCTCGCGGCGCAGCACGTCGTTCACCAGGCTCGACTTGCCCGAACCCGACACGCCCGTCACGCAGACGAAGACGCCGAGGGGGAAGTCGACATCAACGCCCTTGAGGTTGTGGTGGCGCACGTTGCGCAGCGACAGCGCCTCCGTGCTCTCGCGCCGCTCGGTCGGGATCGGAATGCGTCGGTCGCCGCGCAGGTAGGCGGCGGTGAGCGACGCCTCGTCCTCCCACACGTCGCCCGGATAGCCG
>JBCDBY010000016.1:0-27622 GCA_039182715.1 Planctomycetota bacterium | reverse complement strand
GCCTGTCTGAGAAAGCGCCGTCGGCCCGAGACGGAGCAAGGACAAGCGTCGCGAGTCCCGCCGACGCCGCTGTATCCATGTCGATACCGCAAGGAAGGCGGGGCGAAGCGACGCGCCGCCGCAGCCCATCGAAGCCAGGCGCTTTCTCAGACAGGCCCTCGTTATTTCTTGCCGGGAAACGTCTCGAAGATGCGGGCCACCACCGTGTTGATGATGTCCGCGCGATTCTGTCGCGTGGTGTCGGTCAGGCGGTGCGTCGCCGCCGCCTCCCACACCAGCTGCTTGCGCGCGCGATCGACGACGTCGAGGGCCAGCGTATCTTCGATGGTCTGCACAACCTGCGAGGTGGAAGCGCCGACGCTCCAGCCGGTCCAGGTTCCGTAGCGGCCGCGCCCGCGCGAGATCGTGGCACTCGACGACGGACGGGTCCGCACCGTCTCCCGCGTCGAGACCGTGAAATTGATCAGGAGGTCCGGGTTTTCGTTGGACAGCTTGTAGCCGGCCGCCTGCATCTGACGCGTCGTCGCATCGACGAGATGGCTGCTGAGGAGCGAACGGAACTCGCCGCGGTCGGTATCGAGCGGGCGGAAGAAGCCGAACGTCCGGAACTTGGCCCAGTCCGCTTCGGGGTCGACGTTGCTGATCACGCGAGGGCCGCTTGCACAGGCCGAGACGACGAACGTGAGGACGAGAGCGAGTGCGGCGCAGCGAATCATGGCAGGGATCCGAGTATCCGGTGCAGCCGGGCCACGAGCAAGCGCGATCCGGCCTTGCTCCGGACGCAAACATGGCCGTACGATCCTTCTCCGGCATGAGCCGACTGCGGCGACGTCTTCTCTTCCTCGGCGTCCTGATCCTTCTGATCGGGCTGGTCGCCGGCTACCTGTTCCAGTCCACCACGCAGCAGGCGCTCCGCCGCGCGGAGGCGTTCCGGTTTCGTCGCCTGGTCGTCTCGAAGCAGTCGGAGTCCGGCGCCTTCCGGTTCTTCTTCGCCACCAATCGCGCCGTGGAGAATCCCGACGGCCCGCTGGACGAGCGGTTCGGGCGGAGTCGGGGCGATGCGCTTTCGTTCGGCCGGTTCGACACCAAGATCGAGCCGACGCTCGGCGTCGGGATGCTTATCGATCCGACCGACTGGTTCCAGAACGAAGAGATCAAGATGCTCGAGAAGCGGTTGCTCGAGCGGGCGGAGATCATCCAGGAGCTGCGCGCGCAGGTGGAGCGCTCGCCCCATCGCGGCCTCATGATCAACATCAACGGGTTCCGCGAGCAGTTCGGATCGGCGTTGCGCAAGACCGCCTTCGTCGGCCACATCCTCGACATCAACGCGCCGCTGCTGGTCTTCGACTGGCCGGGCGACCAGGGCTCGTCGCTGCAGGGCTACCGGCGCGCGCAGGGCATCGCCCAGGAGTCCGGCGCCGATCTCGCGGCCACGATCGAGATGGTGATCCGCGAGGTGCGACCGCAGCGGCTCTGGATGATGGCCAACAGCATGGGCGGCGAAGTGGTCGTGCACGCGTTCAACGAGCTGTACGAGAAGCCCGATCTCGCCGACAAGGAGACCGAGATCGAGGACGTCATCCTCACGGCGCCGGACGTCTGCCACGAGCGCTTCGGGCGCGAGTTCCGGGATGTGATCGGCGGACTCGCGCGACACGTGACCGTCTACGTCTCGTCCAACGACCGGGCGCTGCTGATGAGCCGCGTGCTGAACCGCGGACGGCGCCTCGGCGAGAGCACGATTCGCCCCGGGAACCCCGACCAGGCGTGGTCGGCGGCGCGCGCCTTCGAGCTGGTCGAGCCCGACAGCGACGTCGTCACGCTGGTCGACGTCACGCCGGTCAACCGCACGCGCAACTTCCACAACTTCAGCCTGGAGACGCCGGAGTTCTTCGACGACATCTTCCTGCGCATCGTCAACCAGGCGACGCCGCGCAGCCGCCTGCAGTACCGCGTCGACACCGAGGACGGCCGACGCTACTGGGTGCTGACCGGAGGGCAGTAGCGACGCCCGTGCGCTGTCTCGCCCTCGCCTTCGCCTTCGTCTGGCTCGCCGGCTGCAGCGGCCCGGGCCTGCGGACCTGGCACACGACGCGCCTCGACGAGGAGTTTCGCGCCGCGCGCACCGACGAGGTCCGCACGCTCGCCGACTACCGGGCGCTCGAGGAGCGGCTCTACGCACAGCTCGACGCAAAGGTCGTAGCCGGGGTCGAGACCGGTCCCGCGCAACGACTCAATCGCTACAGCGCCGGCAGCCGATCGGACCCGAACGCGTTCGATCGCAACTGGAACCGCACCTACGAGCTCGGCCCCGAAGACGCGGTCGGAGGCGTCGTCCTGCTGCACGGCATGTCCGACTCGCCCTACAGCCTGCGCGCGCTCGGCGCCATGCTGGCCGAGGAGGGCTATCGCGTGGTCGGACTGCGCTTACCCGGACACGGCACCGCCCCGTCCGGCCTGCGGTCGGTGCGTGCGGCCGACATGACCGCCGCCACGCGCATCGCGATGCGCCATCTCGCCGAGGAGCTGCCGGGCAAGCCGCTGCACATGATCGGCTACTCCACCGGCGCGGCGCTTGCGCTGCAGTACGCACTCGACGCGGCCGACGGGGAGGTGACGCCGGAGCCCGCAAACCTCGTCCTGATCTCCCCCGCCATCCGCATCCACGGCGGCGCGGCGCTGGCAAGCTTCAAGGACTCGCTCGCGGCGGTACCCGGTCTGGGCGGGCTCGGCTGGCTGCAGGTGCTGCCGGAGTTCGATCCCTTCCGCTACAACTCGTTCGCGACGAACGCGGGCGACGTCGTCCACCGGCTCACCACGTCGGTCGACGCGCGCCTGGCGCGCCGCGCGCGCGACGGGGGCGCGATGCCGCCGATCCTCGTCTTCAAGTCGACGGTGGACTCCACGGTGACCACGAAGGCCGTCGTCGACAACCTGCTGGCACGCCTCCAGCCGCGACGGCACGCGCTCGTGCTCTTCGACATCAACCGATGCGCCGCGAGCGCGAAGCTGATGGTCGAGGAGCCGGCGCCACTGACGGAGCTGCTCATGACGAAGGAGGAGCTTTCGTTCGATCTGACGCTGGTCACCAACGAGAGCGAATCGAGCCAGTCCGTCGTGGCGCTGCACCGAAAGCCCTTCGACCCTCAGCCGGAGGCACCGCAACCCCTCGGCCTCGCGTGGCCTCCGGGTGTCATCTCGCTCTCCCACGTGGCGCTTCCCTTCGCGCCGGACGACCCGCTCTACGGCGCGCGCCCGCCGGAGGACGACCAGGTGCTCTTCCTCGGCGACATGGCGCTGCGCGGCGAACGGGGCCTGCTGGCCCTCCCCACCGAGTGGCTGCTGCGCATGCGCTACAACCCGTTCTACGACGTGGTCGCCGCACGCACGCGGGCATGGTTGTCCGCTCGCCGGCGTCTAAACTGACCACGTGCGCATTGCGTTGGTATTGGCGCTGGCCTCGATGGTCGGGCTTTGGCTCCTCTCGGACGAGGGAGCCCCGGAGCGGGTCCAGCCGCGCGAGACGTCGCCGGCCGCCGACGCAGACCCGGCGCCCTCATCGCAACCCACCCCAGAGCCCACACCTTCGCGCGCGAAGGGCGACGGGCTGGAAGGCTCCGTCGTGGACGAGCAGGGTCGGCCGATCGCGAACGCGGTGGTGACGTCGGAGTCCGCGCAGACCACAACCGCGGCGGACGGTCGCTTCGTGCTCGGCGGCCACCATCGCCAGGCCTGGGCGAGCGCACCCGGCTATGCCCGCCAGTGGGTGTCGTGGCAATGGATCTTTGAAGACCGACGCATCGAGCTGCGACGGGGTGGCGCGTTGACCGGTGTCGTCCGGAACGAACAGGGGGATCCGATCCCCGGCGCGTCCGTCCGTTCCGAGGACAAGGAGGCGCCTGCGGATGCAAGCGGCACGTACCGGCTCGAGGATCTCTCCCCGGGATTCGTCCGCGCGATGGAAGCACGCGCACCCGATGGAGCGTGGCAAAAGCTCGCGCGACTGCCGGAGGTTCGCGTCCGTCAGGGTGCGACCACACCGTTCGATCCCGTCGTCGTCGCCGGGGCGACCATCTCCGGAACAGCTCCCGCCAACGCGGTCATCCTGCTCCACCCCGACCGGGCACGCACGACGGCCGATGCGCAGGGACGGTTTCAGTTCGTCCATGTGGCACCGGGCCGCTACTCCGTTCAACTGGAGGACGGCTTTGGCGTGGACGTGCGCGTCGGTGTTCGCGACCAGACCGACATCGTGCTGAAGCCTCCGGGATTCGGCACGCTCGTCGTCCGAGGCGCCGACGGTCCGGTGAGGGTCTCCAGGGACCGTCCTCCGTCCTCGCCGGATGCAGAGGGTCAGGTCCGTTTCGAGCGCGTACGCGCTCGGGAAGGCGTCCGCATCTACCTGCGCAACGTGCATCGGGGAACCGTCACGATCCGCGCGGGCGAAACGACCGAGTTCGTCATCCCGCCCGCACGGTTCGTCTTCGCGGGCGTTGTCGTGAAGCCGGACGGATCCGCGGTGTTCGGCGCGAGAGTCGAGTGCCTGGACGAATCGGCGGAGACGGCGTCCTGGACTCGACACAGCTCCACCCCGACCGACGTCACCGGACGATTCCGGATCCCGGTCCGATCCGACGGACCGCGGTTCGCACTGGTGGTAAACCACCCGGAGTTCGCGCCCGCGGCGGTCCGTCGTCTGGACGCCAGCGCTGACGACCTTCGCGTGGTGCTGCAACGCGGCGCCACGATTGAGGGCGTGGTGGTTCGCCCCTCGGGAGAGCCGCTCGCCGGCCGCTTCGTGCGGGCCCTGCGGGAGAGTCCCCACTGGATCGGAGGCGGAGGGCTCATCGCGGTGAGCGACTACCTCGATGACGGCCCGCGACTGCCCCGCTTCGCCCGGAGCGACGAGTCGGGCCGCTTTCGTCTTGTCGGCCTGTCCCACGGGCGCTACTGGGTCGGTGCACGAACCGGCTTCGGCGACGACGTGCTCACCGACGCACCTCCGATTCGTATCGTCATCCGCGAGCGCGAGGACGCGTCGATCGAGGGCATCATCGTCGATCCTCGCGGCGCGCGTGTACCGAGTGCGATCGTCACGACCGGAAGAAGCCGATCCAGTTCCGATACCCACGGCCGGTTTCGCTTGCGAGGCCTTGCCGACGGCGCTCACGTCCTTCGAGTCGAACCGCAGGAGACGCAGTTGCACGGCGCCTCGAGTTTTCGCCCCGTCACGGCGCGTGGCGTAGAAGCCGGGCGCGACGATGTCGTCATTCGCATTTCCGACGGCAGAACGATTCGCGGACGGATTCTCGATCACACCGGCGCCCCACTCTCCAGGGCACGGGTAACGCTGCTTCCGCCGCCGCCTCCGGAAGAGCCCGGGATCGGCTCACGCCCCCACACGCCGGAGACGACCACGGACGCCGACGGTCGCTTTCTCCTTCGCGGACTGGAGCCGGGGCCGGTGGAGCTCGCCGTCTTTCGACGGGGTGCGATGCCTCTCGTCTTCGTGGTCAAGGGAGACGAAGCGGGCGATCAACGGCTGGCGGCGGGTGAATCGGTGCGTGGCGTGCTGCGGGACGCGGGTGGCAAGCCTGCCGCCAAACGCTGGCTGCATCTGAAGCTGAAGGAGCCGGCGCGTTCGGCGGACGTTGAACCCTGGCGTCGTGACTGGAGGCGTTTCCTTTCCTGGTTTGAAACCTGGACAGAGGTCGACGGCTCGTTCGTCTTTGAAGGCCTGCCGGCCGGTGAGTACGAGCTCACGCAGCGAGGAGGCAAGGATCTCACGCCGATGCGCGTGACGACGGGCACCGACGGGCTCGCGCTTCAGCTCCTAGCCCTGTCCGAGATCACGGGCGTGGTGGTCGATGAGAACGGCCAACCCGTCTTCCGAAGCGGCGGTCGTCGGTTGAAGATCTCGGCTCATCACCGGAGCGGTCAGATCGGATTCATCCCGGTCGGCGACGACGGCACGTTCCGGTTTCGACGCGTCCCGCAAGGGCGCATTCGGCTGGACGTGATTGGCTGGAGCGAGTTCGAGTCGAAGAAGGTGTGGGTGGAAGCGGGCGCGCGAGACGTGCGCGTCCAGCTGGAACCAAGCCGATTCCGCGGCCTCCGCTGACATTCACGATCGGCGGCGACGAAGCCAGAACCCCGCTGCGGCGAAGCCGCAGAGAACGAGGGTCCCGGGCTCCGGGACCGGTTGCGCACCCTCTCCGATCTGGCCCACGAACGCCTGCTGGCCGGAGACGTAGGTCACGAGGTCTCCGAAGACGTCGACGTCGCCTCCTCCGAGCGGCCCTTGCGTGAGCTGCAGCAGTTCCCCGTCCGAGAGCCGCATCAGATACGCCTGCTGGACTCCGTTCGCATCGTCGGCCTCGAAGCCGAGGAAGTCCCGGGTCAGCGCCAGCTCGCCGAGGCCGGCGAATCCGAGCGAGTAGGTGCGGGTCGTATCGGCGCCGATGTCGCGCAGCACGATGTCTCCGAGGCCGGTCGAGGTGTCGATGAGGCCGAACGCGACCTGCTCGCGCCAGACGGCGGGATCGACCTCGTCGAATCCGTCGGCGAGATTGCCGGAGAAGACGAAGAACGATCCGCCCCCAATCTCTTGCGCGCGCACCGCGGCCTCCAAGCCGCTCACCCTCTCCTGCCACACCATCAGTCCGGCATCGATCTCCGGACCCTCCGAGAACGGCACCGGCCCGCGCACGACCGCGGGCACGAACGCACCGAAGATGTTGTCGGCGAGCACGAAGCCGACATCGGAGCCCGCAACGACGTCACTCCCGGAAATGCGCGCCTGCTCGAGCGTGCCGGGGGAGCCCGCCAGCGTTCCGCTGAAAGTCTGGAGGATCGTCTTCTGGAAGAGCGCCACGTCCCCGACGTCCGGACGCGCGAAGACGACGAACTCTCCGCTGGCGTCGGGAAGTCCGGCACTCGTCGTCGCGTCGATCCACCGCGCCGGCCCGATCGGCTCTCCGTCCGCCCGGAGTTCCTGCAGAACGACGAGGCCGGGCCCGACGCCGAACGGCCCTACGCCGCGCACCTGGAACACGGCGTACGGAAAGCCGCTCTCGGACGCGAGGCGTGGCCCGGCGACGTTGTCATTCCCCACCGTCCCGTCGAACAGAAGATGCGGTGTGACTTCGATCGGTCCGGCCGTCGCCAGGGATGCGAGCAGGAGTGTCGATAAAACGAGATGCGTGCGCATGGTGTCTCCAATCCAACGGCGGACCGCCCGCCATGAAGGTCAGAGAGTTGCGCGCCCCTCCCGCTCGACTTTTTTCGGCTACTTGGGCAGGCGTCGATTCGGAGCGATCTTGCGCAGCGCGGCGGCGAGGGATCGCGCCTTGATCGCCTTGCCGCTCAACAGCTTCTTGATCTTGCCGTCCTTGCCGTAGACGACGACCGCCGGGGTCTCCTTGAGATCCAGCGGGACCTCGGAGCGCTTGCGCTTCACCGCCGGGTTCTGGCCGCCGAAGAACCGCACGGCGGGGTCCATGAGCACCTCGTTCTGCACGTGCGGCGCCTGGTCGGTCTCATCGTAGACGTAGAGCAGCACGCCCCCGCGCCCCTTGCGCGCGGCGACCTCCGCCTGGGCCGCGCCCAGATCATCGCCCCACGCGAAGTTCATGTCCTCGCCGGGTACGTAGCGGCCTTCCCGCGTGCCCATCCACCAGCGCTGATACGGGATCAGTTCGCTCGGCCACCGGTGGCCGAGGTTGGGCTGAAGCGTGCCTCGGCCGAGCGGACCTTGCCTTGCAGCGACGGCACCGTCGCGGCGGCGTGCTTCGCATTGCCGTCCTGCTCCCCGGCGATGGCGAGCACGCCGAGCCGTTTCTTCGCCCACTTGGGCACCTTGTGATTGCTGTAGCCCGCGGCGATCCACGTCGCGCTGCGCGGCTTGAGCTCGTCGTGAAACGCGAGGGGGCCGAGGTTCCAACCACCGTTGGAGTAGCCCATGACGTGGATCTTGTCCGGGTCCACCGGCATGACGGTCAGCAGGTGCTTCGCGATCCGCATGGTGGCGTCGACGTCCGCCTTGTCCCACGCACGCGCCCGCGTCGACGGGGCCACGACGAGATAGCCGTCGCGCGGGCGATCGGCTAGTGACCGGGACAGGTTGAGACCGGAGTCGCCCAGCCCGTGCAGCAGCACGATCATCGACCACTTCTCCCCCTTCTTCCGTTCGGCCGGAACGAGAATCGCGGTCTTCAGCCCCTCCAGCTCCGTTTCGGTGCGACCGGCCGGGTACGCCGGCTCGGCGTGCGCGACGGAGGAGATTAGGGCGAGAAGCAGCGACCGTCGGAGCATCGGCACAGACTACAACGTCCGGGCGGGTAGCCTGACCCGCCGACGGACCGAACCATGACCAGCAAGCCCCGTATCCCCTTTGCCCACGTCGCGGCGTGGCTCGACGAGCGGTACGACGAGCCCATCGAGGAACTCGCACCGGTAAGCGGCGGCTACTGGTCGTCGGCGTACACGTATCGCGTCGGAGGCGAGGAGTTCGTGCTGCGCCTGAGCGACATGGCCGAGGGGTTCGCGATCGATGCGGCGGCGATGCGCTTCGCGCGGGCGGAGCTTCCGATTCCCGAGGTCCTCGACGTCGGCGAGGCGCTCGATCGCCACTACGCCATCTCGCGACGTCATCACGGCCGCTTCGTCGAGGACTCCTGGTCCGGCCGCGCCATGTCGAGACTGCTGGAGGCGCTCCGGGCAGTGCCGTCGACACCGGAGAGCGCCGTGGCGTGGCATCGGCCGGACGACACGACGTGGCACGAGTGGCTGCGCGGGGGCCTCGTCGATCATCCGGAGTCGAGGGTGAACGGGTGGCGCGCCAAGCTCGAAGCGCAGCCGCGCCTCGACGCGATCTTCCGCGCGTGCGAGGCCCGAATCGAGGAGCTGCTACCCCACTGCCCGGAGCGCCGGGATCTGGTGCACGGAGATCTCCTCCACCAGAACGTCCTCGTGGCGGAAGATGGAGCGCGCGTCACGGCAGTCTTCTCGTGGAAGTGCTCGGTGCGCGGCGACTTCCTGTTCGACGTGGCGTGGTGCACGTTCTGGGCGCCGTGGCACCCCGCGATCGATGCCGACGATCTCTGGCGGCGCACGTGCGAGGCGCCGGACCTGCGCGATGACGCTCGCGTCGACGCGGTGATGCGCCATCACTGCTACGAACTCCAGATCGCCGCCTCCCACTTCGGCTGGTATGTCTGGACGGACGACGACGAACAGCTCGCAACGGTCGCGAGGGCCGCCCAGCGGCTTCTCGATCAGGGACCACGGGACGAGACCGGATAGCGACTCCGCGCCCCGGCCGCCGGCCCGTCATCGGGTGCGCTTCGAGAGGTTTGCGGCGCGCTTCCGACGGCCGCTCGAGATGCGATTTGCGGGCAGTTCGGAGAGCCTGCGCGTCACGTCGGCGAGCGACTGTCGAACGCGGGGCCAGTCGGCGGCGTCCTCCTCGGCCACCGCTTCCAGCAGGGGCACCAAGGCATCGACCTGCTCGCGGGTGCCGAAACGCGCAACGGTGTCCCCGACGGCCTGGACCGTCTGCGCCCACTCGTTGCTCCGCTCCCGCGCAATGCGGGTAAAGAACACCGAGCGCCGTTCCATCAGCCGCAGCAGCAGCGGCACGCTCTCCGCCCTGCCGTACCGATACACCATGCGAACCGGCGCGATGCGCGCCTTGTAGGGCGCCTCGGCGGCCATGGACTGGACCAGCTCGTGCTCGATCTCCCTTGCCAGTCGCGTCCACAGCTCTCGCTCGGCCGCCGTCGCCTTGCCGGACACCGGCAGGTCGGCGAACCGGTTGACGACGCCCGCGGCCCGGCGCCAGTCGCGATCGGTCCGGGGGCGCTTGGCCTCGTCGAGATCGTCCAGGACCGCCGCCAGCGCCTTTTCGATGACGCGACTCGTCGGCTCCGCTCGCGCCTTCTCGCGATAGACCTCGCTCCGCTCCAGGTACTGGACGAGATATCTGCCGAACCGCCACTTCAACCTCATCTGCGGCGGCATCGCGACCTGCGGGGACGCCAGCACCTCGAGCATGGCGGGATCGCCGTCGCGCGCGACGCGGGCCAGGATGCGAAGCGCATCTCGTTCATTCCGCTCTTCGAGGCCCTTGAGCAGGTGCGTCAGCGCTTCGCGCGACATTCTGCCGCGCAGGCGCCAGGCGAGGTCCGGCTTGCCGATCGCGCGCGGTGGCTGCAGGGTCGCGAAATCCACGCGATAACAGACCGCCTGCGAAGGCGCGAAGCTGTGGGAACCCGCTGCGTCCACGGCACGAATGTAGCGCTCCAGATAGGCGCGGCACTCCTCCTCCGTGGCGCGGGCGGCGTCGGGCGGATGGGCGTGAATCTCCTTCAGGCGCGCCGCCCACGCGGTGCGTCCCGGTCCGAGCGACGTCCCCACCCGCCGAGCGGCCGCTCTCGTCTCCTCGCGTGCGCGCTCGTCGGGCAGCTTGGCGATGCGCAGACAGGCGTCCCGCACCACCTCCGCGACCTTCTCGTCCGCAACCTCCTCGGACATGGCGATGTCCTCGAGTCCCTCCATCAGTCGCCGCATGTCGTCCGGCGAGCCATGTCGCACGACTCCCGACGCGATCAGCGAGTAGGCCATCGCCTTCCCCGAGCCGCGGCGTTCGGCGATGTTCGAGCAGAACTCGCGGCGGTACTGGAGAACCGCCAGGAACACCTCGACGCTACCGGGACCCGGCGCGGATCGCAGGGCCCGCAACGGCCCCAGTTCAGCCCGGTACGCGGCTCCCGGCTCCGTCGCGCGCGCGATCACCACGCCCATCGCCTCGTAGATGGCGTCCCACGAACGGCGCGACTCGCCCTTGGCCTTGTCCGGCGGCAGGACCCGGTGCACCACGCTCAAAGCGCGCTCCACGGTTCGCCAGTGGACCTGTTCACCCCCGCGCAGGCGCAGCTCGACGCAGTGGAGCACGCTGATCGCGAGCGGCGTCGCGGACGCGCGGTCGCGCATTCGGCCCAGGTACTTGCTCGCCCAGAGCGCGTACGCATCCAGCAGGCGCGTTTCGTCCCCGGTCCGCGCTCGCCCGGTCGCCGCAAGCGGCTCCATCATCGAGGGGTCCGCATCGAACGAGATGCGCGCGAGAAGCGAGTTTGCTTCGTGGCGACCGAGTTCGGGAAGGCGGCGCAGCAACTCGATCAGCTCGTCACGCGCCATGCGCCCCGCGAGGCGCCACTGGAGCCGGGAGCCAATGAGGCTGCGCGGTGGGTCGATCTTGCCGAGGTCCACGCGCAAGGTCAGCCACCGGGGCGGCGCGTGGTAGGTCTTCTTCTCGTCGCCGTAGGCCGCATCGAGCGCCGCGACGTATCGGCGCATGTAGGCGGCGCAGTCCTCGTCGGTGCAGGTCTCGGGATCGGGACGGCCGTTGCGCACCTCGCGAATCGCTCGCCGCGCCGACTCGTCGGCGACCGCTCCCGAGACGAGCAGTAGGAATACGCAGAGCGTCCGGATCACCGGCTTCTCACTTGACCCAGCGCGAAACGAGGAAGTACCAGCGCGAGGCGTAGTACTTGTCCCGGATCTCCTTGTACTTCGCGTCGCGGGCCGCCTTGTCGCGCTCCCGGCGGGCCGCGCCGAACAGGTCGTTGGCCGGCTTCTCGTGCTTCTTGCGCAGGCTCGCGTACGCGGCCAGCACCGGCTCGGCCGACTTGGTGAGCCCGAACTCGTTGCGGAACTCGAAGAAGTCGGGCACCCACTTCCCGTTCCGGGCGCCCTTGATCTTCTTGAGCAGCTTCGCCGCATCGCCTGCGGCCTTCTTTTCGATGTCGGCGCGCATCGCGGCGATTTTTGCCTGGTCCGCGCCCTTCAGCGTCTCGGCGCGCGCGAGCGCCCCGCCCGCGTCCCGATAGCGCTTCTGCTGGATCGACGTCTCCGCGAAGGCGATCAGCGCCGCGGGATCGTCGCTCGACATCGCCTGCAGCCAGCGAACGGCCTTGTCGACGGGCAACCCCGCGTACATGTGTCCGGTCTTCTTGTCGAACAGTCGTGCGCGCGGGAAGCCACCATCCATCACCAGGAACTCGGCGTACGTGGCGCTGCCGAACTCGACGGCGGAGTCGTTGGTGCCGTGCACGATCGCGACCGGCACCTGCCGCTGCTTCTTCATGAGGTCGGGTTTGTCGGCAAACACGTGCGGCTCGCACTGCACGACGACGGCGCCCGAGACCGGGAAGACCCCGTCGACCAGCTCCGGGAAGTACATCACGAAGAACCACGACATGTAGCCGCCCTGGCTGTGACCGCCGACGAAGAGCTTGGAGATCGGAACGAACTCCCTGATCTCCTCGATCGCCTCCGCCACGAGCACGGGGCTCTGGCGACGGATCGCCGGACTGCCCCAGTCGGGACCGGAGTAGTTGATGTAGTAGTAGTTGTAGCGCTCGAACTCCGGCGTCGCGGCGGGGCTCATCTTCTCGCCGTCGACCCCGATGAAGATGAACTCCTCGCCGAACTCCTCGCCCCAGTTGGACACGTTGCCCTCGACGTAGGCCTTCGTGTTCATGTTCGAGCCGTGCATGATCAGAACGGCCGGGTACTGCTTGCTCGGGTCGAAGTTCTTCGGCACGCGAACGTGGTACTTGACCATGCTCTTCGCGACGCCCGAGGTGATCGCGCCCGGCTTCAGCTCCGCCCGTTTGTGGGTCGCGAGAAAGCCGCCCCAACTGCCCTTGTTGTTCCCGATGGCGTACTCGCCCTTGAAATGGCGGCCGTCGGGCCACAGCTCGTACCAGCCCGATCCCTGCCCGTTCGGCTCGCGATAGGTGAAGGTGAGCCGCCGCCCCTTGACCTTGCCCTCGATGCTGTTCGGGTAACCGACACCCCACGTGCCCTTCACGGTGAGCCCGGTCTGCTTCAGCTTCATCGGGCCGAAGGTCGTGCGCCAGGTGCCGGTGAAGTCCGGACCGGCGCTCGCCACGAGAAGTTCGACCAGCTGCGCGCGCTTGAAGGACTGCTTGCCGACCTTCAGGCTCGACAGCGAGATCCTGCCGCGCAACTCGTGGTCGCCCTTCGTGACGATCACGTCGGGCTTGCCGAACGTCACCGAGAGAATCTTCGCGACGTCGACCGTCGCGGTGCCGAACTCGGTCTTGATCTTGAGTTTCTTCGTCGAGACTTTTCCGGTGACGATCTTCCCGTCCTTCGTCGTCACCCGCATGTCCTGTGCGCCCGCGACGACCGCCAGGCACACCAGTGCAATCGTGACCCTCTTCATGAAGCCACTGTAGCAATCCCCGCGGGGGCGGCGCCCGGGACGTACGGATTACGACCGTATGGAAAGGACCGATGCAGACGCGCCCCGCGATCGCCACACGCCGGTTGACCGGCGCGACCCGACTCGGCATCCTTGGCCCGGAACGGGAAGACCATGGTGCAACGAGGACTGGGACATACGGGCCGAACCCAGAATTGGCGGGCCCTCGAACGCCGGGAACGGCGATACCTGACGGCGGCGTGGGACGACGGTCCGGAGTTCCCTTGCGGGATCGTCCTGCCGCTCGAGGAGCGGAGCGACGCCGGCCTTTCGCCCCTCGCGCTCGTCGGGGTGGCGGGCGGCGCCATCGGCCTCATCTGGTCGCTGCTGCAGATCCGCCCGACCTCCGACGTGTCGTCGATCACGCTCGGCATCGTCCTCGTCGGCTCCGCGGCGCTGCTGGCCGGCTCCATCCTGCGACTCATCGAAGCCTCCCAGATCCCCAAGATTGGCCGCTTCCTGCTCATCGACCCCTTGCGGGTCTGGGACGCGTCGCCGGACGAAGTCACGACGCGCGATCTCGCCGGACTGGTCAAGGTGCACGCCACCCACCGCCTGCAAGGCGGACGCTACACGGGCTCCCTGATCGAAGTGAAGACCGCATCGGGCGACGCGAAGTTCCTGGTCGAGAGCAAGGAGGATGCGCGGGCGTGCACGGCGTTCCTGCATGCCGTGGCGCAAGCGCGACCCGAGGACGGCTCCTCGATCTCGGGCGCGCAGGCGACCAAGATCGGCATTCGCGCGGCCGCGACGGCGCGCGGCCAGGAGAACTCCCGTCACGCGCCGGTCCACGTGCCGCCGCCCGGCGCGGCCGGCGGAGGCGAACGCCGTCGCCGGCGACCCACGGCGGACGAGGCGAGCGGCCCGGGTCGCCTGCGCGTCCTGGTCATGGCGGGCACGCTCGTGCCTGCACTGCTGTGCGCCGCTCTTGTCCTTCCCTCCCTGCGGACGGGACTCCAGAAGCGGTATCTCTACGAACAGGCGTTGGCGTCCACCGATGGGTTCGACGAGATCGAGCGCTTTCTGCGGGCGTTCCCCACCGACGCACGAAGCTCCGAGCTCATTGCGTTGCGCGACGACCGCCGATTCCAGCAGGCGGCGCAACAGGCCAAGGAGCAGGACGGCATCGCCCCGCTGCGGGCCTACCTCGCCGAGCCGACCAACACACGGCACCGGAAGGTGGCCGCACAGCGGATCGACAAGTGGAAGTTCCAGGTCGCACGCGCGGCGAGCGAGAAGGAAGGCACGCCCGCGGCGCTGCGCACGTTCATCGCCGACCCCGAGGTGAAGTCGTACAAGGGCAACGCGCGCAAGCAGATCAGCCGCATATACGACGAGGCGCTGGTTCGATTCGAGAAGGCCACGGACTCGAAGAAGGCGGATCCCGAGTTCGTGGAGGGCTTTCTCTCCGTGCTGCGCAAGATTCGCCGCCAGGCGGATCCGCAGCTGCTCGTCCGATTCCGCAGCGCCTACGAGCCCGAGCCCTCCCATCCCTCGCAGCAGCTTGTGCTGGCCCTGATGAAGCTGATGCTCATCCAGCCCGCCGACTCCTTTCGCGAACACTCCATTCGTGCGCGCGAGAAGCTACTGCTCGAGCGGATGACCGCCCCGCTGCTCGAGGCCGTGGGCGCAGGCCTCGTGTCGATCCGGAAGGCGAAGGAGGACGAGAAGCCTCACATCGAGTTCCAGTACACCGTGTCGGCCTCGTCCACCGAACTCTACGTCTCCGGCGGGGGCAGCTACGAGTCGGTCGAGGCGGGCCGCGCCGGCAAGGTGCGGGAGGTCATGCACAAGTACACGGTCAACGGCTTCGTCGTCTTCCACGGCGGACGCGAGCGGCGCGGACGGTTCTTCGGCGGGCCCGACCAGTCGGTTCCGATTCCGGACAAGCCGAAGGGCGGCGATCTCTACTCGATCCTGCTCGACTCCGCCTTCGACAACCTCGCGCACCACCTGATCCGGAAGTTCGGCCTGTCCGCACCCGCGAACGACGCGTCGAAGAAGTAGCCCGGCCGAAACGGTCTCTCAGCTCGATGGCGTCCACGCGCCGGATCGGATCCGACGCGTGCACCCCGCGCACGAACCTCAGCGCATCGAGCGGGCGACCTCTTGCATGACCTCGGCCACCGCCATCATCGATTCGGGGTTCTTCTGGAGCTGCCGCATCGCGTCCTGCATGCGCTTCTGCGCTTCCTTCATCTTCGGCTCGTACTCGGACATGAGTTCCTTCTCACGCTCCTTGGAGATCTTCCCCTCCTTATCGAGCTCCTTCACGCGATCGCCGAGTTCCTTCAGCGCAT
This sequence comes from Planctomycetota bacterium, assembly GCA_039182715.1. Classification (GTDB taxonomy): domain Bacteria; phylum Planctomycetota; class PLA2; order PLA2; family PLA2; genus JBCDBY01. The sequence continues at coordinate 12,031 of JBCDBY010000016.1, read as the reverse complement.
CGGCGTGCGCCTTGAGTTCGCTTCGCGCCGACTCGGCGTCGGCTTTCGACTCGATGCCCTCGATGGTCTCGGCCAGCGCGTTCAACTCATCGATCATGTCCGAGGTGGCCTCTTCGTGCGGATCGCCGCCACACGCCACGAGGAGGAGAAGGGGGAGAGCGTGGAAGTACTTCACGAACGGAATCCTAGCCACTCCCCCGCCTCAAGGGCACCCCGTCCTGTCGGAATTGCGAATTCTTCATGGCGCGCCCGACTCCACCCCACAGCAGAATCGAGATCGACATGAGCCATGCACCCGTCGTAGCCACCAAACCGCCCGTCGGCGTCGAGATCCAAGAGGGCGAGACGGACCACTGATGTCGGTGCGGGCCGTCGGCCAACCAGCCCTACCGTGACGGTGCGCACGCACAACCGACGCCGAAAAAACCCACGGTCGCCCGCATCTCCAACACCAACAACTGCCCGACCGGCATCGCTACCCAAAAGCCTGAGCTTCGACGGCGTCTCGAGGTCGACGTGGGCGCGGACCGGCTGGCGAACTTTTTCGAGGCTTCGACAAAGCTCATGCAGGTCGTGGCGCGCGCCTGCGGTCGCAGCCGACTCACCGACCTCGAAATCGGCGACCTCACCACCGGGAAGCGGGAGATGGCCGATCTCGCGTCATTCCGGCCGAACGCGCTGATTGTCGACGTCAGCTGCGATCGCGGCCTCGGCTTCGACTTCGCGCGACCGACGACCATTGCTGAGCCGATGCTCAAGGCGGGGGCCGGCGTGCAGTACTACGCCGTGGACCACACGCCGAGCCTGCTGTGGCGCTCCGCCACCTTCGAGATCAGTCGCGCCCTATTGCCCTACCTGCCCGTCGTGATGGGCGGCCCCGACGCGTGGGCGGCGGAGCCCGCCATCGATGCGGCGACGGAGATCCAGGACGGCCACGTGCGCAACCCGAAGATTCTCAGCTTCCAGGGGCGCGCGCCGTCCTACCCGCACGCGAAGGACTCATGACCGGGCCAGCGCCATGAGCGCGCGCTGCAGCCCGGGTTGATCCCGGAGCGCGTCCACGTAGTCCCATTCGCGCGCCGCGCCCTTGGCGCGCACCACCCGGACGACGGCGGCCGCTTCGGCGCGCGACCATTCTTCGCGTTCCGCCAGCAGCACGAGAATCGGCGACCAGCGACGCCACATCAGCTTCTCTCCCGCCGTCCATCGCGCGCGCGAACGAACGCCGTAGCGCTCGGTCGCCTCGCGCACACAGGCGCGCTCACCCCGCTCGCGGTCGGCCCCGTAACGCGTCGCGAGCAAGCGCGTGGCCGCCAGCCCGACGCCGGCGAGCACCTCGTTCGCGTTGCGTTGCGCGCGCCCCAGCGACAGGTACATCGGCTCGCGCGCGAGTCGCCGTAGCGTCGTCCGGGACGACCGGTGGGCGCGGTCCTTGGCGATCCGTGCGAGCTCCTCGTGCATCAGCGCAACGGTGTCCGGGTCGCGCGGCCGAAACCCGAGCTTCTGATAGAACCGCCACGCACCCGATGCGAGCCCCTCGGCGTTCTCGTGGCCGAGCTGGTAGGGATCGACCGAGAAGGTGTCCGACCCGTAGAGCGCGCGCGCCGTCGCGACCGCGCGACCGTAGATCCAGGCCGCGTCGCCGCCGCGCCAGGTGGGAAACAGGTTGAACGCGATCTCGGAGCACCCGAGAAACGCGCTCGACAGCACGTAACCGATCGGGACCCGGTTGCGGAGCATGAGCCAGCCGTGGACCGTCTCAAGCAGCATGCGCCCCTCGGGACGCACGCCGATGACGGCGAACGCCAACCCGCCGCCCGCGTCCGCCAGCGTCACGTCGTCCGGGTCGGCGTCGGAAAACGCGTCGAGGTAGCGGGCGCGCGTGGCCATCGCCGCGCGGGTCAGATCCACGACCGCCGCGCCCTCGCGCGACGACAACCGGCGAAGCTCGCGCGGCCCGCGCCGCGCCGCGCGCCGGAGGTCGGGGCGGCCGGCCAACGGGCGCGTCTGCATCACCACGCGCCCGCCGGGAAGTCGCGCGTGCGTGCGCGTCGGGGTATCCGGGCCCGGCTCGAGCCGAAGCGGCAGATTCGTGTCGTCGTGCATCCAGCCGCGAAGAAAGAGCGGCCACGGGAGCTGCGCGAAGCGTTTCGCGACGAACTCCGCGTCGGTCTCTCCGGGGCCCCGCATGCGATCGAGCCACGCGCGCGGCGAGGCCTTCGCGTTGTCCAGCCCCGGCGTCTCGGCGTCGAGCGCGAGCAGGTAGAGGCGCTCCATGAGTCGGTCGTCGTTCTCGACCCGCGGCCAGTCGATGCGGAGGTGCCCCGGCCAGCGCGCCGCGAGCCACTGCGCGGTCGCGGCATCGAACGGAAAACGGATCACCGTGCCGGCCATACCGGAGTCCTCGAGTTCGTCGCGGAACGTCGCGAGATCCTGCCGGTCGCCGAACGACGCGAGGCCGTCCTCGACGACGGCGAGGACTTCGGCGTCGTCCGGCAGCGCGCGCAGGTAGCAGAGCGCGTCGTGGAGCCGCAAGACCTGGCTCGCACGCGCGAGGCGCCGTCCAAGGAGCGCCCGCAGTAACACGAGCTTGTGCGGCGCGGCACCGGGCCCGAAGCGGCGCACCGCCGCCTCGAGATCCTTCAGGAGACTCGCCGTCGACGCCATGCGCCCGCTAGTCGCTCTTGGCCGCGTCGCTCACCTGGAGATCGGTGAAACCGCACTCGGTCAGGCCCGCGAACTTGCGGCTCGCCTCCTTCAGGAAGTCGGACTCGGAGTACTCGTCCGACTGCCGGTGGCTGATGTACATGAGGGCGAGCATCAGGTCGGATGCGAAGACGGTGACGAGCAGGAAGTTTCCGCCGAACGACGCCGCGAACCGGGCCGCGTCCCCCGCGCTGAAGAATTCGAGGTCGAGCACGGCCATCCCGATGAGCGCACCGCCGATGAGGTTGAAGACCAGCGCCTGCTTGCGCGCCGATGCGACGATCGTGTCGACCTCGTCGGTGGTGTGCGGGCGCAGGATCTCGCGGCCTCGGCGCAGGTAGACGAGCGGCGCGATGACGAGGCAGATGAGCCCGAGCAGCAGCTTGTAGTCGCCCTGCATCTGGTTGACCAGCGCGACGCCCAGAATCAGGAAGCCGGGATAGGTCGGCGCGAACAGGGCCGTCACCCAGCCGGGCAGCGGCGACTCGGGGATCATCGTCTTGAGCGTCATCGACGAACGGATCGAGGCGGGAAACAGCGTCAGGGCGCGTGGCGCGACCAGCAGGAAGATCTTGCCGCCGAGCGTGCTGCCCAGCAGCATCGTGACCATGCTGGTCTCGTTCGCGCCGAGATGGCTGAAATCCATGAACGCGGTGAAGGGGATCGCCGCGATCGCGAAGGGCGTCAGGAAGACGACGAAGAAGGCGTAGCGCGCCCAGCGCCGCGACTTGCGGACGTCGGCCCACGATCGAGCCGCCAGCACCATGAAGACGGCGCCGACGAGGATGGCGAACGTCACGATCCACGAGACGCCGTCCATGATGCCGAGGTTGTCCTCGCCCAGCATGCGGACCTGCTGGTCGAGCTGCTGCTCGACCATCTGCTGCTGAAACATGTCGAGCGAGCCGTGCTGCTTCTCCGCCGATTCCAGCGTGGTTCGGCGGAGACGGTCCTCCGTGCTTTCGAAGGTCGCGATCTCGACGACGAACCAGAACACCATCGCCGCCGCGCCCAGCAGCAGGATCGCCCGGCGCCAGGCGGCGTATCGTTGCGCGAACTCGTCCTTGACGCCGCGTTCCGAGAGAAGCTCCTGTTCCGACGGCAGCACCTCCAGGTGCTGGAAGTTGGACTTCGATACGCGCCTCAGGCTCCGTTTGACGAGCTCGCCGATGCCATCGGTTTCCACAACCACATCCCCCTTTCGGTGGCGAGATCATCGCAGAAAACGACCCCGGGAGGGCCCCGCCCCGAGGGGTGATTTCCGAGGCTCACGAATCGAAACGAGGAGAGGGCGCGCGACCGGCGTTCAGCGGCGCGCCTTCCAGATCCGCTTCTGTTTCGCGTCGAAGATCTGGACGTTTTCGTGATCGATGCGAACGCGCGTGCGCGACTGTTTGTCGGCGACGAAAATGTCCTCGAAGACGAGGAGGTTCTGGCCGGCGATCCTGCCCCCGCGCGCGATGAAGGCGCGCGGCGGACCGTCGAGGCCGCCGTCCTCTTTCGGCTGCACGATGAGCGTGTTGCCCTCCCACACGCCCTGGACCTCGCCGGACTTGTCGACGATCTCCAGCTTGGTGACGCGCAGGTGCCCCTGGTTGCGTCCCTGCGCGACCAGCACGACGACGGCGAGGGTGGTGACGACGCCTTGAAGAAATCGAAACATGCGTGCTTCTCCTTCGTGCGCCACGGTAGCAATTCGAGAAGTCGCATCCGGCGGTCGCACTTTTTTCGATCGGGACCGAACCCATCGTGCGCGCAGGTGTTTCATCCCCGCCCACGAGCACGATCTCTGACAGATGAACGCCGCCGGGATGCGGGGGACTCCGTGACCTCGCGTTCCGCTCGAAGATGCGGCTCTGGTGCCGACGCGGCACCCCGGTCTGCCCGACCGAACGCGGACGCGGGATGGTGAAACGGAATCACGCCGGCTTCATGCGCCGGTCTTGCGGGTTCGAATCCCGCTCCCGCTACCAAACTCGCCTGGGATGGAGCCAAGCAGGCAAGGCAGCCGACTGCTCGTCGGAAGAGCGTAGGTTCGATTCCTGCCTTCCCAGCCCTACGCGCCCGTCGTCGAACGGCAGGACGTCGGCTTCGCAAGCCGCCGGTGCGCGTTCGACTCACGCCGGGCGCACCACAACACAGACGGGATATAGGGGAGTTTGGACGTCCCCGCCTCCCTCGGACGGAGGAGACCGCAGGTTCGAATCCTGCTGTCCCGACCAGTTGGCTGTAGCTCAACCGGCAGAGTACGGGAGTGTGAATCCCGGGGTACGGGTTCGAATCCCGCCAGCCACCCCATCGCCCCGCCCCGAAACCGGCCCGTGGTGAAATCGGAGATCGCACCGGACTACGAATCCGGAATTGGGGGTTCGAGTCCTCCCGGGCCGACCACTCCGCCGCTTCGACGGCCGCACGCGCACCGAAGCATACTGAGTACGCTTCGGAGTCGCTGTAAGTCACTCTGGCGCTGTGGCTTACGTCCGGCGGCTGCACCTTCGGGATGCGCACTTCGGGAGCCTGCGCGCGCCGTGCATGCGTGCAGCATCGATCGCGATTCCAAGATGGTCGTGTAGCCCAATGGGCAGAGGCCGCCGGCTCAGACACGGTGTGTTGGGGGTTCGACTCCCTCCACGGCTACCAATCGCGCGATCGATGCTCGGGGACCAGGCGGCCGACGCGGGCTCGATGCCCGCCCCGGACTCTCCTCCCTCAGCCGATCCGTTTCCCCTTCGCGTAGCGGTCCTTCCAGCGCACGCGGCCGGAGGAGTCGTACTCCACCCACTCCCCGTGCCGCTTCCCGCGCCGGTAGTTCCCCGTGAACCGCGGCTGGCCGTTGCGATGCCACGCGCGCCACACGCCGGTCGCGCGACCGCTCGCGTAGCGACCCTCCTTGGACTTGATTCCGTTGCCGTGCCAGTCCGTCCAGAGGCCTTCCCGCTTTCCTCCGCGGTGCGGATGGACGTAGGCGGGCTCGCCGTTGGCGTGGGTCTTGCGCCAGACGCCGTCCGCCTTGCCCGCGCGGTAGTCGCCGGTCCACAACACGCGTCCGTTCTTGTGCCAGACGGTCCAGGACCCCTCGCGCTTCCCCGCCTCCATCCGTCCGGCGCGCTTTCGGGTTCCGTCCTCATGCCACCAGTGCCACATGCCGTTCCCCTTGCCGCCCTCGTACCGGTGCTCGTACGAGAGCTCGCCATTCGTGTGCCAACCGCGGCTCATCCCCTCGCGCTTGCCGTCCCGCCACTCGATCGACTGGTGACGGTTGTCGTTGCGGTACCACGACTGCCACAAGCCGTGCCGCTTGCCTTCGCGGTAGTTGCCCTCGGCGCGAATGCCGCGCTTCCACGACTCGACCCAATCGCCGTGGCGTACGAGCTTGAACCCGCCCTTCCCGTCCGAGTGCACGACGTATCCCTTGGCGTCGAGGCGAATCAGATCGCCGACCTGCAGGCGTTGCTCCGTGGGGTCGGCCGGAGGCGCCGACGCAAGGATTCGCTCGTCCGCATCGGCACCGACCGTTTCGGCAGTGTCCACCTCGGGAGTGTCCACCTCGGCGGTGTCCACCTCGGCAGGGGTCGCCGACGTCGCCTCGACGAGGTCCGCCGGCTCGTCATCCACGTGCAGGACGGGATCGATCGCGACCGTCGCTTCGCGCGGATCCGCGCGCGGAGGAGCCGGCGGCGGCGAATCGGTGCGGCCCGCGAGGTAGCCGGCTCCGGCGGCGGCGCACACCACCATCAGAATCTGCAACCGGACCCGCGTCATCGTAGGCCCACGATAGCCGGGAAACGGGACGCGCGTCGGTTCGGTATCGTGATCGCATGAGGGAGATCACGGTCCTGCTGCTGGTGGCGCTGGTCGGCTGCTCCGACGCAAGCGCGCCCACCGACGCGAAGAGTACGGCCGACGCCGCGGAAACCGAGAAGCCGAAGCGCGGGAGCGTCGAGTCGCTGCTCCCAAGCTGGGCGCGGGGCGCGCCGCGCGTGGAGATCCGCATCGCGGCGAACGGCGAAACGAAGCTTGTGACCGAAGCGCTTCCGCGCGATCTCCGCCGAGCGATCCGCGCCTCAGGCTCGGGAAACACGATCGGCGAACTCGAGGGCGCGCTGTTCGTTTTGCGTGACGCCTACACCGCCCGGCAGGAACGTCGAGGCGAGTCGTCCCACCACAAGCTGCAGAACGGCCGCGCGTGTCTCCGCATTCCGGTGATCATGCGCGTCTCCCCGAAGACCGCGTGGGGCCATCTCGCACAGATCCAGACCCTGGTGTTCCGCGCCCGATTCCATGTGGGCGTGCTCGCCATCGAAGGCACGAGTCGCATGTTTCCCGCGCACAGCGCGCGATTCATGAAGGCGCTCGACCGCTCCCTGATCCCCACGCCCAACCGTCCGGGTTCCGGGGGCGGGCCGCCCGCGGTCACCGTGGAACTGCTGGACGAGGGGTACCGGCTCGTCGAGTACGACTTCGCGTCGCTCGACGATCTGCAGCCGGTGCTCGAGGAGGCGTGTGCGTGGCTGCAGGAGCGAGGCGTCAAGCGCATCTACGGATACATGCACGGTCCCGGGGACCGATCCGTGGAGGAGGTCGTCGCCGTACGCGATCGCATGAAGAAGGCCGGTGTGGACAAGATCGACATGTGGTTTCACACCGACACGGCCATCCTTCGAAGCGGCACGCGGCCCGGCGACCCGCGCCGCACGGAGCCCGTCAACCACGCCGAGTCTCCGAAACGGATCGACTTCGACCACACGCTCCGCGAGTGGTACATGTCGCGGTAGCGCACCGGAAGCAGCACCATTCGACAAGCCGAACGGAATGCCCGCACGAAGCTGGCGCGCCTGGGGCTCGAAGCGTTCGTCGGCGCCTCCGAGCCCGCCGACGTGGGCAACTTCCACTTCCGCTGCCTCGACGTCGCGGCGTTCCGCGCACGCCTCGCCGCCCTCGGGTTTCGTGCGCGGGACCGCCCGGACGGAGCGTGGGACGCGCGCGAACCGGTCGCCCGCTTCTCCCTGCACGTCAAACACTTCGCGGGCTGGCCGGACGACCGCCTGCAGGCGCACATCGACCCCTGGGGCGTCGGCGGACCGTGGACGGCGCTCATGCACCTGCTCGACTACCACGGCTACCGGGACGAGGAGAGGATCGCCCGGGCACTCCGCGCGTCAGCCGTGCATCGTCGGGGTGATGACCGTGCTGGTGATGATGGCTGACATCGCGGCGGCCTGCGCCGCCTGCTGCGCGGCCCGCACCGCGTCGGCCGTCGCGCCCCCCACCAGGTCCCCCGTCGTGATCTGCTTCAGGCGCTCCTTGCGCTCCTTCAGCTCGCGCCTCTCGAAGTGGATCGGCAGCAGTCCCGTCGCGTGGGCCAACGCGATCAACAGGACCGTGTCCGCATCGAGCCGGTCCGAGGAACCCATCACCGCTTCGCGCATGCTGCGCACGAGCTGCCGCTCCGGTTCCGGCTTGATCGTCGGGTAGACCGCGCGCGTGAAGAAGAAGAGCACCTTGTCTTCGGAGTCTTCGAGGATGCCCTCTCGGCAGAGCTGCTCGGCGATGCGGTGACGCAAGCGGGGACGGGCACCGAACGCGGCAACCCAGTGCGCGGCCCCGCGCGGCTTCTTCGCCTTGGTCACGAGCGTCAGGCACTCGTCCAGAATGGGGTCCTTCAACGGCTGGGGGCGAGCCCGCCGGACCGTCCGCTGCTTGTCCTCGTCGATGGAAACGGCATCGACCAACATCAACTCGGCCAGAATCGCGCCGCCGAGAGCGAGCGGGTACGACCCCGTGTGGGGCTCCATGGTGCCGGTGTCGTCCCGGAGCATGAGGAGCATCAGTTTCTGGTGAAGCGGGAGCGGTGCGATGGCCATACCGCAGACTACCGCCGCCGGCGGGCGGATATTCGTCAACGCGGCGCGTCGACGTCGACGTCCGCGCGCAGCGCGCCGTGCGTCCGCAGGTGCTCGAGGGCGCGAGGATGGTCTCCGCGCGCGAGATAGAGGTCACAGAGCGTGCGATGGACCGCGCTGGCTTCGTAGCGGACGGACTCCTTGTCGAGGTATTCCGCCGCGGCCTGCAAGGCCTCTTCGGCCGAGCCGAAGTCCCGCGCCTCGAGGTGATCCGCGCCGAGGGCATGCAGGATCCACGCCAGCTCGTGCTGAATGCCGCGTGCGCGCGCGGCCGCGAGCGCGCGATGGCGCAGCTTCCGGGCGGTCTCCAGGTCGCCGTCGTCGAGACTGAGATTCGCGAGCCCGTTGAGGCAGAGCGCGACGACGCCCTCGTACTCGTGCTCCTCGCAGATCGCGAGCGACTGCTCGTAGGAGGCACGCGCTCCCTCCCGGTCGCCGAGCTCGATCTGCAGCTCGGCGAGTCGCTGATACCCCCACGCGAGCTCGATCGGCGAATTACCGTCGCCGAGAAGTTCAAGTGCGCGACGAAAGCTGCGCAGCGCCTTCTTCGTGTCGTGCCGGAGCATGGTGTGCACACTTCCGATCTTGATGAGCACGTCACCCAACAGGAAGTCGGATCCCAGCGACTCGAACAGTCCCGCGGCGGCCTCGTACTGCGCGAGCGCGGCGCCGTAGCGTCCGAGATTGAACTCGAGGTTGCCCAGGTTGACCCGAATGTTGCCCTGGTGCGTTTCGTTGCCGGCGCGGCAGGCGAGTGCAAACGCCTCGTCGAAGAAGGGGCGCGCTTCGGCGTAGCGCCCTTGATGCAGGTGGATGAGACCGATGTTGCTGATCAGTCCGCCGCGTTCGCCACCGTGGCGATCGACCAACGCCAGCGCCTGCTCATAGCGCGCGCTCGCCTCGTCGAACGCGCCGAGGTGGTACGCCGCCGCACCCAGCGAATTGAAGGCACGGGAGCGCCAGAGGTGGTCGTCGTCCACGAGGTCCTCGAGCGCGCGCTCGGCGTCCTCGCACGCCGACCGGAACCGACCCTGTCGCCACTCCACGAAGCTGCGGATGACGAGGGCACGGGCGCGGCCGGTCGCATCGACGGGCGAGGCGAGGCACTGCTCGACCAGCTCCGCCGCGCGGCCGGCGTCCTGCTGGCTGTAGTCCCAGGCAAGCTCGATGAGCGTCTCCGTGCGCGCGAGGCTGTCGCGCTGACGAATCACCCGTTCGAGCTGCGCCTGCCGGTCGGCGCGGGTCGCCGCATCGGATCCCATACCCTCACTGTATCGGCAGCCCCCCCGGCTCGGATGGAGCCCAAGCGGCCCGAGGCGGGGCAAACACGGCAACCAGAACCCTTTTCGCAGGCCTTGAAGTCGGCGGTCATCCACGATGCCCGCGTAGACTGACCGCGTGCCCATCTCCCTGTTTCTCCCCACGTCGCGCGCCGAAATGGACGCGCGCGGCTGGCGCGAGCCCGACATCGTGCTCGTCTCCGGGGATGCGTACATCGATCATCCGAGCTTCGCGGCCGGCCTGATCGGCCGGCTGCTCGAGTCCGCCGGCTACAAGGTCGCGATCCTGGCGCAGCCCGGCTGGAAGTCGGTCGATGCGTGGCGCGAGCTCGGCCGCCCGCGCCTCTTCTACGGCGTGACCGGCGGCAACATGGACTCGATGATCAACCACTACACCGCCAACCGGAAGCGGCGCAACGACGACGCCTATTCTCCCGGCGGCAGGATCGGCCTGCGCCCCGACCGCTGCACCAACGTCTACGCGCAGCGCTGCCGCGAGGCGTTCAAGGACGTCCCGGTGATCCTCGGTGGGATCGAGGCGTCGCTGCGCCGGTTGCCCCACTACGACTACTGGTCGGACAAGATCAACCCGTCGATGCTGGTGACGAGCAAGGCGGACCTGCTCGTCTTCGGACTCGGCGACAAGCCGGTGCTCGACATCGCGCGCCGCCTCGACGCGGGCGAGTCGGTCAAGGACCTGCGCGACATGCGCGGCGTCTGCTACCTGCTCGGCAAGAAGGAGCAGGTGCCGGAGGGCACGCGCCTGCCCGCCTTCGAGGAAGCGAGCACCGACAAGTCCGCCTTCGCGAAGATGACGCAGCTGCACCAGTGGAACACCAATCCGGCCAACGCCGCGACGCTGCTCCAGACGCACGGCGAACGCACGCTGGTGCACAACGCGCCGACGCTGCCGATGACGACCGAGGAGCTCGACCGCTCGTACGACCTCCCCTACCGCCGCCTGCCGCACCCGCGCTACAAGGGCGAACGCATTCCCGCGTTCGAGATGATCAAGGACTCGGTCACGATCATGCGCGGCTGCTTCGGCGGCTGCACGTTCTGTTCGATCACCTCGCACGAGGGACGCATCGTGCAGAGCCGCAGCGAGGCGTCGGTGCTGCGCGAGGTGGAGACGATCGCACAGCAGGACGAGTTCAAGGGCACGATCAGCGATCTCGGCGGACCGACCGCCAACATGTACGGCATGCGCTGCACCAAGCCCGAGGTCGAGGCGAAGTGCCGCCGCCTGAGCTGTATCCACCCCAAGATCTGCCCGCTGCTCGGGGCCAGCCACAAGCCCACCATCGACCTGCTGCGCAAGGCGCGCCAGATCGACGGCGTCAAGCGCGTGTTCGTGGCGAGCGGCATCCGCATGGACCTCGCCAACCTCGACGAGGAGTTCATCGAGGAGGTCGCCGCGCACCACACCGGCGGCCACCTCAAGATCGCGCCCGAGCACGTCAGCGACAAGGTGCTCGACAAGATGAAGAAGCCGTCGAAGGAGTCGTGTGACACCTTCGCGAGCAAGTTCGTGGAGGCGTCGAAGCGGGTCGGCAAGGAGCAGTACCTCGTCCCCTACTTCATCGCCAGCCACCCCGGCTCCGGCATCGCGGAAATGATCGAGCTGGCGGTGTTCCTGAAGCAGCGCGGCTACAAGCCGCGGCAGGTGCAGGACTTCATTCCCGCGCCGATGGACGTGGCGGCGTGCATGTACTGGACCGGCCTCGATCCGATGACGGGCAAGCCGGTCGAGACCGTGCACAAGCTCAAGGACCGACGCACGCAGCGCGCGCTGCTGCAGTTCTTCAAGCCGGAGAACTACTTCATGGTGCGCAAGACGCTGCTGGAGCACGGCCGCAAGGACCTCATCGGCAAGGGCAAGCTCGCGCTCATCCCCGAGCAGCCCCCCAAGGAGGCGATCGAGGCGCGCCGCAAGGAGGCGACCTACGTGCACGCCGACGACGCGGGCGTCTCGCGCACCGTGGGCTACCGTCCGGGGCGCAGGGGCAAGCGGCGACGCTAGTGTCCTGCTCCTGAAGTTCGTTTACAGAAGCGAGCGACGGACTCGAGGATCTCGTCGGCGGTCTTGGTCCAGACGAACGGCTTGGGATTCTCGTTGCCGACTTCGATGTAGGTTTTGAT
>JBCDBY010000015.1:0-28097 GCA_039182715.1 Planctomycetota bacterium | reverse complement strand
TTACAAGGAAAGCAGGGTGCCGAGCGGCGCGAGGCCGAAGGCGAGCGCCGTGAACCAGGCCGGATGGGGATTCGGCTTGGGCATCTCCTCGCCCGCGCGAACGTACGCCAGTTCGTTCGAGGCGGTCTCGGGGAACTGATCGACGTAAGCCGGCGAGCGGAAGAACTCGTCGGAGAAATTGACGGCGGCGAACGGATAGCCGATCGAGAGCACCGCGAGAATGATCAGCGGCACCGTCATGACCCAAGGCCCCTCGTGCGCGTGGTCGTACTTCTCCTGGTTGCGCGGCTTCCCGAAGAAGCAGAGCCAGACCATGCGCGTCATGTAGAAGGCGGTCAGGAAGGCGGCGCCGAATCCGAAGCTGAAGACCCACGGGCGGCCGTCCTCGAGCGCCGCGAAGAGGATCGCGTCCTTCGAGAGGAATCCACTCATGAAGGGCAAACCGGCGAGCGCAGCCGTGGCGATCACGAAGGTCCAGAAGGTGACCGGCAGCTTCTTGCGAAGTCCGCCCATGTCCTTCAGCTCCTGCGCGTGGTGCATCGCATGGATGACCGAGCCGGAGCCGAGGAAGAGGCACGCCTTGAAGAACGCGTGCGTCACCAGGTGGAACATGCCCGCCCAGGGCGCGCCGCAGCCGACGCCGATCATCATGTAGCCGAGCTGGCTGACGGTCGAGTAGGCGAGCACCTTCTTGATATCCGTCTGCACCACCGCGATGAGCGCGGCGCCAAACGCGGTGATCACACCGGTCGTGGCGATGAAGCCCAGCGCCGTCGGCGTGAAGATCGGGAACATGCGCGCCGCGAGGTAGACGCCCGCCGCGACCATCGTGGCCGCGTGGATGAGCGCCGAGACCGGGGTCGGGCCGGCCATCGCGTCCGGCAGCCAGACCTGCAGCGGGAACTGCGCCGACTTGCCGACCGCGCCGAGGAAGATGCCGATGCCCGCGACCGTGAGCGCGGTGCCGGCGAGTTCGCCGTTGCGCACCGTCTCGAAGATCTCGTCGAACTGCATGCTGCCGGTGGCGGCCCAGATGATCAGGATGCCCAGCGTCATGCCGAGATCGCCGATGCGCGTCGTGATGAACGCCTTCTTGGCGGCGTTGGCGTTGGCGAGGTCCTCGCTCCAGAAGCCGATCAGCTTGTAGGAGCAGAGGCCGACCAGCTCCCAGCCGATGAAGAGCTGGAGCAGGTTGTCCGCCAGCGTCATCGTCAGCATGGCGACGCCGAAGAAGGCGAGCCAGAAGTAGAAGCGGTTGTACTTCGCGTCGCCCTTCATGTACTCGGACGAGAAGAGGTAGACGAGCGTCGCGACCAGCGTGACGACGAGCGTCAGCGCGACCGTGAGGCCGTCCACCATGATGCCGAGCTTGAAGATGAAGGGATCCGGGTCGGGCGCGAGCTTGAACCACTCGATACTCGCGTGGAAGAAGCCGCCGTCGGCGCGAATCTCCCACCAGTCGAAGGCGAGCACCACCGCCATGGCGAACGAACCGAGCATCGCGAGGATGACCATGACGTCGCCCTGGCGCGGGAGTTTCTTGCCCATGAACTGCTGGACCAGCCCGGCGATCGCCGGGAGGAAGATGATCCAGGGGACGTAGGCGGGAAGATCGTGTGCCATCTGCCGTCTAGCCCCTCAATGCCCGCGCATGATCGACGTCGACGTCGCTGCGCTTGTCGAACAGCTGCAGGATGATCGCAAGCGCGACCGCGGCCTCGGCGGCCGCAAGCACGATCACGAAGATCGCGAAGACCTGCGCGTCCATGCCGCCCCCGCCGAAGCGGCTGAAGGCGACCAGATTGATGTTGCAGGCGTTGAGCATCAGCTCGACGCCGATCAGGATGCCGATCGCGTTGCGCCGCGTGACGACACCGACGATGCCGATCGCGAAGAGCGCGGCCGCGAGGCCGAGAAAGTGATAGAGACCGATCGTCACGCGTCCGTCCTCCGGACGAGGTAGGCCGCGCCGACGAGTGCGGTGAGCAGCATGATGGCAGCGAATTCGAAGGCGACGAGATAGCGCGTCAGCAGCAGGCGTCCGATCGCCGCGGTCGTTCCACCGTCCTGCCCCTCGCCGCCGACCGCCCAGCCGGAGCTGTGCGTGATGGCCCAGAGCAGGCCGCCGAAGATCAGGATGCCGAACGCCACGCCGAGCGGACGATTGCGCATCTCCTGCGGGCCGAGGCTCATCGCCGTGCGCCCGGTAAGCAGAATGCCGAAGGAGAGCAACACGAGGATGCCGCCGACGTAGACGACGATCTGCGTGATCGCGAGGAAGTCGGCGCCGGCCAGCGCATAGATGGCGGCCACGCCGACGAAGCTCATCAGCAGGCTGAAGACCGCCTGCTGGATGCTCGGCAGCAGCACCGCCATGAGCCCGCCGGAGATCGTCATCGCCGCGAAGAGCCAGAAGAGAAGGGTTTGCGCTCCCATGCCTACTTCCGGATGAACGACGCCAGCTCGTACGGCATCTTTTCCTCGCCGCTGAAGGTCCGCGGGTTGTCGCGGTCGGCGTAGTTGATGATCACCTCGTCGCGCGTGTAGCCGACGAGGTCGAAGGTCGGCCCCATGTGAATGCACTCCGTCGGGCACGGCTCGCAGCAGAGCGCGCAGAAGAGGCACTTGGTGTAGTCGATCTCGTAGACGGTCATGCGCGCCGTCTTGCCCTTGCCCTCCGCCTCGATGCGGATGCAGTCGACCGGGCAGATCTTCGCGCACTGGTCGCACGCGATGCACTTGTCGACCTCGAAGTTGTGCAGGCCGCGCTCGGTCTCGGGAATGTCGGGCAGCTCTTCCGGGTACTGCAGCGTGTACGGCTTCCGGAAGATGTAGGGAATGGTGACCTTGAGCCCCCCCCACGTGGTCGAGAGGCCGTTCAGGCAGCGACTCACCCAGTGGCGGAAACCGGTCTTCTGCGGAGCGTTCATCCGTCGTCGTTCCCTCTCTAGCCGATCAGCTTGAACAGCGCGGTCCCCACGACGCACGCCATCGAAATCGGAAGCAGAACCTTGTAGCAGAGGTACATCACCTGATCGATGCGCAGGCGCGGCAGCGTCCAACGCAGGCAGATGATGAGCAGCCACTGGAAGATCGTCTTGCCCATGAACCAGATCAGGCCCCACCACCAGACGCCGTCCATCGGACCGCCGGGGCCGGAGAGGCCGAACGGATCGTGCCAGCCGCCCAGGAAGAGCACGGTGGCAAGCCCGCTGATGGAGAACATGACCGCGTACTCCGGCAGGAAGAACATGCCGAAGCGCATGCCCGAGTACTCCGTGTGGAAGCCGGCGGTCAGCTCCGACTCCGCCTCCGGCAGGTCGAACGGCGCGCGCTTGGCGGCCGCCAGGCCGGAGATGAAGAAGACGATGAAGCAGGGCACCATGATGAGCGCCCAGTACCCGTTCTGCAGGATCCACCAGCCGAAGATGCCGTTGTTCGCCTGCGAGTTCGTGATGTCGACGAGCGACAGCGAACCGGCGGCGATGACCGGGCACATGGCGGTGAGGCCGAGCGGCAGCTCGTAGCTGACCACCTGCGCGACCTCGCGCATGGCGCCCAGCAGCGACCACTTGTTGTTCGACGCCCAGCCCGCCATGACGATGCCGACCGTCTCGAGGCCGATCATCGACAGGAAGAAGATGACGCCCACCTCGAGGTCCGCGGCGTAGAGGCCGGGGCCGAAAGGCATCACGCAGAAGCCGGCGAAGGCGGCCAGGAACACCACGTAGGGCGCCATCTTGAAGACGGGCGCATCGGCGCCCTTCTGCACGATGTCTTCCTGGCAGAGCAGCTTGATGCCGTCGGCGATCGGCTGCAGCAGGCCCCACGGGCCGACGCGGTTGGGACCGCGACGGTTCTGCATGCGGCCGGCGAACTTGCGCTCGATGTAGACGCCACCAATGCCGATCGGCGTGATCACGCCCAGCAGGATGACGGTCGCGACGACGAGCGCGGCGACGAGGTGGAAGACCCACGTCGTCTCGAAGCCCACCAGTCCGGCCATCCAGTGCGCGAAGCGCGACGCGACCGGCTCGACGGCGGCGACCGTCTCCGCCGCGAGCAATTCCGCCGCAAGCATCATCGGTCCACCTCGCCCAGCGTGATGTCGATCGAGCCCATCAGCGCGATCAGGTCACCGATCAGGAGACCACGCGCGGTGTCCTCCATCACGGAGATGTTGTGGAAGCTCGGGCCGCGCATGCGCACCCGGTACGGGAACTTGCCGCCGTCCGAAAGGAAGTAGGTCGACAGCTCGCCGCGCGGCGCCTCGGTCGCGACGTAGGCCTCGCCCGGCGGCGCCTTCCAGGCGCGCGTGACCTTCTTGTGCGTGAAGTCGCCCTCGGGAATCTTGTCCACCGCCTGGCGAATGATCTTCAGGCTCTCCTCGATCTCCGCCATGCGCAGCCGGTAGCGCGTCCAGCTGCAGCCGGGCACGCCCTCCTCGAAGGGAGGCTGCGGGACCTCGAAATCGAAGTCCTCGTAGCTCGAGTAGGGCATGTCCTTGCGCAGGTCGCGCTTGACGCCCGCCGCGCGCAGGATCGGTCCCGTCGCGCCGAAGTCGATCGCCGTTTCCTTGTCGATGATCGCAACGCCGACCGAGCGGTTCAGGAAGATCCGGTTGTAGGTCAGCAGGTTGTTGTATTCGGGGATGTGCTTCTCGACGTGGTCGCACCACTTCTTGACGTTGTCGAGCCACTCCTGCGGAGCGTCGCGGGTGACGCCGCCGTAGCGGATGTAGTGGTAGAGCAGCCGCCCGCCGGTGAGCTCGTTGAGCAGCTTGATGCCCTCCTCGCGCTCCCGGAACATGTAGAGGAAGGGCGTGAACGCGCCCATGTCGAGGCCGAACTGACCGTTCGCCAGCAGGTGCGAGATGATGCGGTTGATCTCGCACGTGATGACGCGCAGGTACTGCGCGCGCTTGGGCACCTCGACGCCGGCCGCGTGCTCCACCGCCAGCGCCAGGCCCAACTCCATGTTGAGCGCGCCGAGGTAGTCCATGCGGTCGACGTACGGCATGCCCTGCACGTACGTGAGGCTCTCGAGGATCTTCTCCGCGCAGCGGTGCAGGTTGCCGATCAGCGGCTGGCAGCCGAGAACGACCTCGCCGTCCGTGCGCAGGACGACCCGAAGCACGCCGTGCGTCGACGGGTGCTGCGGGCCCATGTTGAAGACGAGCTCGTCGGTCGCGATGTCGCGCGGCAGCTTCGGCGCGGCGCGTTCGCCTCCCTGGTCGAGCTTGACTCCCTGAATTTCAGTGGCCATCCGTCGCTACTCCGTGCAGTCGATGCCGTGGTATTCGGTCGGGAACTCGTAGTCCTTGCGCAGCGGGTGGCCCACCCAGTCCTCCGGCAACAGGATGCGGAAGAGATGCGGATGGCCCTCGAAGCGGATGCCGCACAGGTCGTACGTCTCGCGCTCCGCCCAGTTGGCGGCGCGCCACTCGTTGGCCAGCGACGGCACGACCGGGTTGTCGCGGTCGAGCGTGACCTTGATCGCGCAGAACTCGGCTTCACCCTCGATGCGCGTGAAGTGATAGACGACCTCCATCTTGTCGGCGTGGTCGACGCCGGAAACCTGATGGAGCATGTCGAAGCCGCACTCGTCCCGCAGGGTGCGGGCGGCGTCGACGATCTTGTCCGCTTCGATGCGGACGAAGGGATGCGTGCCTTCGTCGACGACCTCCGTGACGGCGTCGCCCAAGGCATTCTTGAGTGATTCGGTCGTGCTCACCCGCTAGTCCTTGTTCTTGTAGTTGGGCTTCATGACGGGCGGCACGTCGAATCCGTACTTGGACGCTTCCCACTGGCTCGGGTCGCTGGCGGGGTCGCCAGCGGGCTCCGCAGGCGCCTCCTCCGCGGGCGCTTCCTCCGCGGCGGGCGGGGCCTCTTCCGCGGCGGGCGGAGTCTCCTCCACCGCCGGAGCAGCGCTCGTCTCGACCTCTTCCGTGACCTCCGTCTCGAGGTCCATGCCGGCGAGGCGCGGCGTCATCTTGGGCGGCACCGCGAAGCCGTACTTCGACTCCTCCCACTGCGCGGGATCGGTGGCCGGGTCGCCGAGCTTCACCTTCTTGGTGACGGTCTCGGTCTTCCCAGCGACCGGTGCCGGCGCCGGAGCCTCCGCCGCGGGTGAGGCCGCTTCCGGCGCACCCTCGACCTCGACCTCCTCGGTGATTTCCTTCTCGAGGCTCATGCCCTCGAGCCGCGGCGGCATCTTGGGCGGCACCTTGAAGCCGTACTTCGACTCCTCCCACTGGCCGGGGTCGGTCGCGGGATCGCCGAGCTTCACCGTCTTGGTGACGGTCTTGGTCTTCTTCGCCGCGGGCTTCGCGTCCGCCGCGGGCGCCTCGGTCTTGGGGGGTGCCTTGGCCGCGGCCTTGGCGGCCTTCTTGGCGGCGTCCTCCTCGTCCTTGAGGCGCTTGGGCTCGTTGAAGCGCAGCGCCTTCTCGGTCATCCACGGCTCGGCCGGGGAGAGACCGTCGGTCACCGCCTGGCGCGAGCCGGGCTCGGGCTTGGTGTAGCCCGGGTCCTTGTCGTTGAGCCGCTTGCTGCGCGCCTGCACGAGCTCCTGGAGGCGCATGATCGACTCGAGCAGCGCCTCGGGCCGCGGCGGGCAGCCGGGCAGATAGATGTCGACCGGCACGACCTTGTCCACGCCCTTGACGACGTGGTAGCCGTGCACGAAGTAGGGGCCGCCGCCGACGGTGCACGCACCCATCGCGATGACCCACTTGGGCTCCGACATCTGCTCCCACAACCGGCGCACGCGAGGCGCCATCTTGTGGGTCACCGTACCGGCGACGATCATCACGTCGGCCTGTCGCGGCGTGGCGCGGAACACCTCGGCGCCGAAACGGCTGACGTCGTACTTGGTCATCGCGGTCGAGATCATCTCGATCGCGCAGCAGGCGAGGCCGAAGCCGAGCGGCCAAAGGCTCGACTTGCGCCCCCAGTCGATGAGCCACTCCGCCTTGGTGAGCAGAATGGTCTGTTCGAGCTCGGGGTCGAAGCGCTCCGGGGGCGGCAGATGGGCCGGCCGGCCGGGACGCGCCAACAGATCGCTCATGCGGCGGACTCCTCCTTCACATCGGATGACATCTCGGACGGAAGCTTCGGCACGTCGACGACACCGCCTGCGAGGACCTCCTCGGAGACGGCGCGGCCGGGCGCGGTGCTGGTCCACTCCAGGTCCTTGCGCACCCAGTCGTACGCGAGGCCGAGGGTCAGAATGCCGAGGAAGAAGAACATCGCGCAGAAGGCGTAGAGGCCGTGCCCTGCGGCGATGAACTCGTCATAGACGTTCGCCCACGGAAAGAGGATCGCGATCTCGATGTCGAAGATCAGGAAGATCAACATGAGCGTGTAGAACCGGACGTCAAACCGGATCCACGAATCGCCCATCGTCGGTTCCCCGCACTCGAAGGCTTCACCCTTCTGGCCGTCATCCGGCTTGTGCGGTCTGCGGAAGATCAACTTCCCGATCAGGAAGAGGTTCGCGAAAACGAAAAGGGCCCCCAGGGTCGCGAATACGAATACGCTCCCGAAGCCCTCGAAGTAGCTCGAGGCTAGCTGCGTCATTTTGGTGTCAACCTTCGCCGTCGGTTGCGGGCGAATTATGCCAGTACGACCGACAGCGATCCACGTTTCCCCGGCGCAGCTCCGGGGTTTCGCGTTGCGGGTCGACGTTAGACGCTGAAGGACTCGCCACAGCCGCACTGGCCGGTGGCGTTCGGGTTGCGGAACTTGAAGCCCGCGCCGGTGAGTCCGTCGAGGTAGTCGAGCTCGGAACCGTTGAGGAAGAAGAGCGACTTCTTGTCGATGTAGACCCGGAAGCCGTTGGCCTCGAACACTTCCTCGTTCTCCGCCTTGGGGCCGCCCCCGACTTCCATCTGATACATCAAGCCGGAGCAGCCGCCGCCCTTGACCTTGATGCGAAGGCCCGGATCCTGCAGTTCGCCGTCATGGTCGGCGATGATGGCAAGGCCCTTGGACGCAGCCTTTTCGGTGATCGTGATTTGGGGCATGAATCTCTCTACAAAATAGTACCCGAAACGTCCCCTATCAAGTGACGAGGGACCGACTTCCTTCGCTCTCCATGATCTACCTCGACAACCACGCCACCACGTCTCTCGATCCGCGCGTTCTCGACGCGATGCTGCCCTTTTTGCGGCATGAGTTCGGCAACCCCGCGAGCCGCCACGCATGGGGGCGCCGCGCCGCGGAAGCGGTCGATGGTGCCCGCGCGCAGGTCGCGGCGCTGTTCGGCGCGGAGCCGGACGAGATCGTCTTCACGAGCGGCGCGACGGAGGCGAACAACCTCGCGTTGCGCGGGACGGCGTTGCGACATCCGGGCGGCCATCTGATCGTGAGCGCGATTGAGCACCCGGCGGTGCTCGACACGGCGCGCGCGCTGGCGGCCGAGGGCTGGTCACTGACGGAGCTGACGGTCGACCCGCGCGGTTGCGTCGCGCCCGACGACCTGCGCGCGGCGCTGCGGCCCGACACTTTTCTCGTCAGCATCATGGCGGCCAACAACGAGATCGGCACCATCCAGCCGGTCGCGGAGCTGGCGGCGATCGCCCCGCTGCTGCACACCGACGCCAGCCAGGCACTCGGCAAGACCGCGCTGCCGGCCGGCGCGCAGCTCATTTCGCTCACGGGGCACAAGATCCACGGTCCGATCGGAGCCGGCGCGCTCTACGTGAAGCGCGGCACGGACCTCGCCCCCCTCCAGCACGGCGGCGGCCAGGAGGGTGGCCGCCGCGCCGGCACGCTCAACACGCCGGGCATCGTCGGGCTCGGTGCGGCGTGCGCGCTGCTGGCGGCAGACCCCGCGGCGGAGTGCGCGCGCATGGCCGCCCTCCGCGACCGGCTGCAGGCGCAGCTCGAGGCGGCGATCCCCGGCCTGCAGGTCAACGGCGACCCCGACGCCCGCCTGCCCGGCAATCTGCACGTCTGCCTGCCCGGGGTGGCGAGCGCCGATCTGCTGCCGCTCATGCCCGATCTCGCGGTCTCGACCGGCGCCGCCTGCCACGCGGACGCTTCGCCGGTCATGGCGGCCATCGGTGCAGACGGCACCCGGGCCCTGCGGTTCGGAATTGGGCGCTTCACCACCGAACAGGAGGTGGACGAAGGGGCTCGAATCGTGACAAATGCGTTCGAAACCCTCAAAACCCAGCGCGCCGCGCCGAGTTAGAGAGGTATGCGCACGCTCTGCCTGCTTCTCCTGCTCTCTCCGTTCGTGCTCGCCGAGGAAATTGGCGACAAGGACGCGGCCAAGGTCACGATCGACAAGCTGAAGGACAAGAGCCCCGAGGTGGTCCACGAGGGCCTGCTCGAAGCGACGTCGAATCAGCACAAGTCGCTGACCTCGCCGCTCATCAAGCTGCTCAAGCACAAGTCGGACGCGGTGCGCCTCGGGGTCATTCCCGTGCTCGGCGCGCGCACGCAGTTGAGCGAGCAGAAGAAGGCGGGCTCGGCGCTGGCGGCGCGGCTCAAGCCGCTCAGCAAGAAGCCGGAGCAGGAGACGGAGCTCTCGGCGGTCATCGAGGCGCTGCACGACCTGCAGCAGCGCTCGACGATCAAGGCGCTGCTCGACATGGGCTCGGGCACCAACCGCGACATCATGGACGCGCGCGCGATGGCCGTCGGCAACGTGCCGCACAAGGACGCCATCGAGGCGCTCATCCAGTTCGGCTACAAGAACCGCCGCGGCGTCGACCGGACCCGCGACGTCGCCAACCGCGCGCTGCGCTACGCCACCGGCGAGAACCCGCGCGGCGGCATCGAGGGCTGGCGCCGCTGGTGGAAGGACAACGAGAAGACCTTCGACCCCATCGAAGCGGCCGAGGCGCGCGCGAGCAAGAAGGCCGAGCGCGACGAGAAGGAAGCAAAGCGCGCCGAGCGGAAGAAGAAGCGGGATCGGAAGAAGCAGGGGGACGAATAGCCACAGAGGCACGGTGACACGGAGGGCCTTCGGAAGGCATCACCTGATTGCTTGCGTGGCGAGGGGATGACCACAGAAGGTCACCGGAACCGCCGAATCGCCGACGACTTCGCCGAAGCTGCGGGAATTCGCAACGGAATGAACGAAGGGGGACATCGGTCGGCCGCCGATGTCCCCCTTTGTTCTTCTTCTGCGTTTCTGTGGTCAACCCACAACCGCCCAGCGCAACAGAAGACTTCGCCTCCGTGTCCCCGTGCCTCCGTGGCTGACTAGAACCGATTCTTCCTCGACTCGTCCGCGCGGTAGGCCTTGCGCTCCGCGGCGTAGATGTCGGGGTCGATGGCGGCCGCGTCGAAATGGTCGGGGTCGGCGTGGATGCGCTTGAGGATGGGAATGCACCACCCGCAGCCCGTCCCCGCATCGAGGCACTGGCTGAGTTGCGAGGCGCGTTTCGGCTGCTCGCGGCGCGCGTAGTTCACGAGCTTGCGCAGCGGCACGCGGTAGCAGTAGCAGACGAGGTCGTCGGGGCCCATGGGATGAAAAAACGCGCGGCCCGGAAACCGGACCGCGCGTGGATGGCATCAGGATCGACGAAGGGAGACTAGCCCGCGGGCTTCTCCTCTTCGACTTCCTCCTCGATCTCTTCCTCTTCGGCCTTCTCCTCGGCCGCCGGCATCGTGGCGAGCTGCTGCTTCATCATGTCGACGATGCGACCCAGGTTCTGGTTCGACTTCGCGGCCTCTTCGAGCGTCGGCAGCGAGATCTCGACCCACTTCCGGTTCTGGCCGATGACGCCGCCCTGACCCAGGAGGTAGTAGAAGTAGAGGCGCGACTGCCCTTCCGCCGGGACCTCATTGGCCTCATGCGCGGCAAAGAGCGTCTTCCCGATCTCCGGGAACAGGGCCATGATCTTCTGCTGGTCCCGGCCCGCCGACTGCAGCATCTTCTGCGCGTTCTCGACGTGCTGGACGCCGATCAGACCGCGCACGCGCTTCTGATCCTCCGCGCTGAACTTGGAGAGGTCGGGGTGCGCCTTGAGGAAGTCCTCGAGCTTGGTCTTGCCCATGGGGACTTCAAGGACGGCGAGGGACAGCTTCGCAGCCTCGTCGCCGGCCGCCGCCTTCTCCTTGGCGCTGTTGTAGTCGGTGTAGAGCTTCTGCGCGCCGGTGGCCATCTGCTCCATCGCCTGGACGGGGAGCGCGCCGGCCTGGCGGGCCATCACGTCACCCTCGGGGCTGATGACCATGAACGTCGGGAACGCACGGCCGCCAAGCTCGCCGAGCAGCTTGTCGTTCGCGCGATCGGGGAGTCGGCTCGTCACGTGCAGGAAAGGCACGAAACTGCCGCTGAGCGTCTTGAACTCTTCGGAGTTGAGGGCACCGCCCTCAACACGATTGCAGGGGGGTCATGGCGCGTACGAGCGCGTGAAGTAGGCAAAGATGACCTTGCCGTCCTTGGCGGCGGCGGCCTTGGCCTTGTCGAAGTCCTGCTCCCACGCGGCGTTCTTCACGAACTCCTTCGCCAGCTTCTTATCCAGCTTTTCCTGGAGGGCGGCGGGGTCCTGCGCGAACGCGGTGGAGGACAGGGCGACGAGCAGAAGACCGGCACCGACCCAGAAGCGGGTGAGCTTTTGCATGTGCAGGGATTCCTTTCGTTCGGGACTTCCGATGTTCGGGAGTCTATCCCTTCGATACGCAGACCCCGACAAAGTTACGGGTCCAAAACCGGGGTCAGCCGGTGACGGCGAAGGTGACGGTCACTTTTGCGACGAGCTTCTCGCCGGCATGGACCTCGCCCTCGGCGGTGCAAAGCCGCTTGCCGCGGACCAAAACGCGGCCCTTCGCGCGCAGCAGCCCGATCGGGGCGGGGCGCAGAAAGTTGGCCGTGACCGCCGACGGCACCACCGGCCCCCCGACCGCGTGGGCGGCGGCGACCTCCCCCATCGTGGTCAGCACGGCGAGGTGGACCATCCCGTGGCCAATCTGATGCTGCGGCGCCTGCGCCTCGAGCTCGACGGTCTCGCCGTCGTCGCCGAGCCGCAGCCCGAGCCAGGAATTGAAATCGTAGACGGGTCGTTGCTCGCTCATGGGTTGAACCGGATCTGGTAGGCGCAACGCGCGTGGTCCTGCCACACGCGCCACGTGGCGTAGGCTTCCCGCAGCGCCGGACCGAGCGCGGCCATGTCGCGGTTGCGGGCGAAAGTGAGGGCGCGGTTCACGGACGTGCGCACCGCCTCGGTGCGCGGCGGCCCCTCGTCGAGCGGACGCAGCCGGCGCTCCGTCGCGTCCACATCCGTGATGGCCTGCAGTCGCGCCTGGACGTCGGCATTGAAGAGCCTTACGTCGCGGCGGTCCTGCGAGCGCAGGACGTTGGGCAGCAGTCCGACGCCGAACGCGCCGATGACGAGGCCGAGGCAGAGATAGGCGAGCCCCTGCCACACCTTGTCGGCCGCGCCCCCGCGCGCGCGCACCGCGGCGCCGAACCACCCGATGGCCGCGCCCGCGACGAATCCGACGCCGTGCGCGACATTGTCGACGTTGGGCACCAGCAGGCCGAACGCGAGAATGAAGAGCGCCCAGGCGCCCATGCGCCGCGTGAGCATCTGCCCCTCGTAGCCGCCCCGTCGCCATCCGTAGATGCCGAGCGCGCCGATCATGCCGCAGATCGCACCGGAGGCGCCGCCGCCGCCCGCGTTCTGGATGACGTTGCTGGCGAAGACGGCGAGCAGCCCGGTCACCAGGAAGATCACCCACGTCCGGTGCGCGCCGAAGGTCATGCCGGCCAGCGGAATCACGAAGAAGATCGCGATGCAGTTGAACAGCAGGTGCATCGTGTCGAGGTGGATGAAGTTGGCGGTGACGATGCGCCAGTACTGCCCGCAGTGCCGCACGTAGAAGGGATGGTGCGCGCCAAAAACCTCGATCGCGGTGCCGGTCGGGTCGAGCGGCGATTCGTCCGGCGCCTTGTCGCCACGGCCCGGGTCGAGCAGCACCATCAGCATGTAGAAGACGACGCAGAAGCCGATGAGCCAGACGCCGAGGTTGTTCGTCGCCGCGGCGTCCTGCTCCGCCGACGGCGCAATCACCGCCGCCTGGTCGGTCCCGCAGTAAGGGCACACCTTGGTGCCCGGTTCGAGCAGGGCGGCGCACTTGGGACAGGTCTGGAACCGGGGGGCCATCGGGCCCGGAGTATAGGCCCCACCGTCCTATACTGCGTGACGTGAAACCGGCTGCCGTCGCCGCCCTGCTGCTGCTCCTGACGGCACCGACGCGCGACACCATCTGGCCCAAGCTGCCGGCGCCGCAGCGCGGCGAGTGGCGCTGGCGGCACCACGAGGACCCGCAGACGCTCGCGCAGTATCGCAACGCGGAGCCGAAGCGGCCGGGCACGGCTCGCACCACGATCTACCTTGCGCCCAACTGGACGCGACCGCCGATGGAGCCGGAGACGGAGGCGCGCCTGGCGGAGCTGTGCGCCGCGTTCTTCGGGCGCCCGGTGAAATGGACGGAGCCGGTGCGCTGGCCGAAACGCGCCTACGACCCGAAGGCGCGCAAGCTGCACATCGCCCCCTGCATCCCGAAGCTGGTGCGGGCGCTGCCCGACGACGGCATCTTCCTGCTTGCGCTGACCGACCGCGACCTGCGCCTGCCGCGCTCGCGCTTCACCTACGGCTGGGGCTCGCTCAAACACCGCGTCGGCATCGCCAGCACATGGCGCATCGCCCCTGACCGCAAGCCGCAGCGCAAGCGGCGGCGGCTCTACGGCCTCGTGCTGCACGAGGCGACGCACACCCTGAGCGTCCCCCACTGCACCGAACGCCGCTGCCTCATGAACGGTTCGCTCGACCTCGAGGAGTCCGACCGCCGCCCGCTGCTGCTCTGCTGGGAGTGCCGCGCCAAGCTCTGCTGGAACCTCGGCCTCGACCCGCGCAAGCGCTACGAAGCGCTCGCGGCGGCGTGGGCGCGCGCGGGCTTCCCCGAAGCGGTGCGCGGCATCCGCGAGGCGATGGCGCTACTGCCTCAGCGGTAGCGCTCCAGCTTCGACTCCCACGGCACGAGCGCGGGCGGAGTGTCGAGGCCGGTGACTTCGAGGTAGTCGAGGATGTCGACGGCGACTTTCAGGCTTGCGTCGCGGTTCTCACGCAGCAGCTCGAGCGCCATCTCGTACGCGGCCTCGCGACGTTCGGGGTCCGTACCCAACACGACTTCGAAGTCGCCCCCCACGGAGAAGCCGCCGACCGCGTCCGTGACTTCATGTCGGAGGAGGCGCCGTACCTGCGCAGCGTTGAATGACGGTCTCTCCTCGATTGCTTCCTCGACCGCGCGCAAGATGTAGTCCAGCACGACGACATCGCGGGGCAGCGCGGGCAGGCTCAGCGCCTCGTCGATGATGGCGCGCACCTCTGGCGTCTCGGTCGCACCGCGACGATCGAACCGGAGGCGCAGAAGGGCCAGCGCGAATTGGGTCGAGAGATCGATGTCGGATCGACGCAGGCATCCGTCGATCGCGTCGAGCAGTTCCCGGAACTCCTCGGGATCCGGATTCCCGGTCGCGGACCAGAAGTCCCAATCCCAGTCGAACGCCGGCAAGCCGCCGTCGGCCGCCCAACGCTGCAACCGCCGCGTAAGGGCGCCGGTGAGCCCGCGCGCAAATTCCAGCTCCTCGCACAGCTCGATCCAGATCTCCCGCGCGACACGCGGGCCCGCGTCCTGGATCGCGTCCAGAAGATCGTCCCAGCGCTCCGCAGCGATCGCCTCCTTGACGGCGACCTCACGCTCAGATTGGTCCGGCGAACGGAGCCCCAGCGGAATCAGCTCCGGCGAGACACGCACCAGCTGCTTGCGCAGCGGCCGCGACACGTCGTCCCACGCCTCCCGGAACACCGCGTGAAACTTCGCGGCGACCCCCAGCCGGCGCCGCAACAGGTAGAGCGACGCACTCGCCCGCACCTCCGGCGACTCGTCGGCGAGCAGACGGCGCGCGCGTTCCACGACCTCCGGATACGCGGGCGCCGTGTCGGCGGCGAGAATCTGCAGCGCGTCGGCACGCCGACGCGGGTGGTCGAGGTGGGCGATCAGCCGCGGCAGGGACGCGCGCAGGTCGTTCTCCTGCTTCACGAGGATCTCGACCACGAACCGGCGCTGGATCGCCGAGTCGAAGCAGTCGAGCAGCTCCGGAACGATGCGCTGGGGCACGGGCCCGCGGAGAAAACTCATCGAAATCAGCACGTTCACGCGGACGAGGGGGTTGTCGTGCCGCAGCCCGCGCCGAAGCCGCTCCCACTCGTCTTCCTCCGGTTTGCCGAAGCCCGACTGCAAAGCGGTGTGCAGCATCGATTCGGTACTGGCGAGGCTCGCCGGCGGTTCCGCGTCGCCGCTCGAGATCCCGGTGATTTGATCGAACTGTCGATCCATCCAGTGTTTAAGCCCGTCGTCCGGGACCTTCGCGATGCGCCGCACCTCGGGATGCGCGTCCTCGCGCAGCTGCTCCAATCGCGGGCTCAGGTCGCGACAGCCCGCGATCGTGGCGCGCACGTAACTCGACGGATCCTCCTCGGAGTCCGGCCAGTGTTCGGGCCCCACGCTTTCCCACAGCTTGTTCGCGGCGCGAAGCGCCAACGCCCGCTCGTCCGGATCCGCCGCCCGAAGGTTGCCTGCGAGCTGCCCGGGCAGCGCCACGGTGAAAGGCCGGGGCACGAGATTTCCCTCCGCCATCGCGCCGAGCGCGTAGCGACGCACGTCGGGGTCGTCATGTTCCAGCGCGGCCAGCAGGATCGGCCCGCGCTCGATCGCTTCCCAACCGAACTTGCCGAGCGCTGCCAGCCAGTCCGACGGCGCATGCGTCGACGCAAGCCAGGTCTTCTCATCGACGATGTCCGGCTTCCGATCGGAGATCGCGGGATCGAGCAAACGGAGCAGGGCGGGCGCCGCCCCGGGCCGATGCGTGCTCGCCTCCAGCACGACATCGCCCTGGACACGCATCGCCCACACGAACTCGGTCGGCTTGGAACCGCCGGACGGAATCAGCGGCCAGGACAACGCGATGCCGTCGTCCTCCCGCCGCTCCCGCACCGGCTCGACGAGACCCTCGTCGGGGGTTTGGGCCCGCATCGCCACCTCGAGTGTGCGTGCAGCCTGCCGAGCCGCCTCCTTTGTGCGAAAGCGCCACACGTACCCCAGCACCGGCGCCCCGTCGAAGAGGCCCTTGTCCCGCTTGCCGAGCAGAAGGAGCCCACCCCGTGCATCCGGCCAGGCGTCCGCATCCAGTTCGGCGCGCAGGAGTCGTTGCGCCACGTCGTCCGCGAAGAGCGGGCGGGAAAGCCAAAAGGGGAAAGAGCGCTCCACGGGGTGGCCCGTCCGGAAGCGCGCATCGGAAAACCGCTTCCACCAATCATCGAGGTCACGCGCCGGCGTGCGCTCGCCGCGCAACCACGTTTTGGGACGCTCGATGCAGCCGATGTCCATCGGCGGAGACGACAGCAGCCGATTCCAGGCCGCGGCGCCCCAGCGTGCGTGCGCGGCGCGCGCGAAGATGTAACCCCGATCGTAGGCCCACGCACGCGCACCGCGTGCAACGTGGCGCGCGTCCGTGCCCTCCTCGACTCGCGCGTGGTACTCCGACAGCGCCTGCCACGCGCGATCGATGTCGAGGCGGCGGGCGACCTGACGCGAGACGAATTCCGCCATCCCTTCGATCAACGCGAGCTGTGCGATCGCGCGCTCGCGGGAGTCGTCCGCCCGCGGCAGGACCTCCGCCCCGTAGCGCTGCGCCTGCCAGACGTGCACGAGTTCATGCGCCAGCACGACGTCGAGGAGCTCGTGCGTCGGCCGATCCCGAATCTCGTCGAAGACGTCCGGCACCACGAAGAGCGTCCCGTCCGCGGGCCGGTAGGAGGCGAGCGTCTGATACCAGCGCCCCCAATGCTCATGCTCGAGCATGACCGCCAATATCGGTTCGTACTCGGGCGACCGGATGTCGAACACCGCGGGCTCGGCGGCGCGCGCCGACCGGCGCGCCTCGACGCGGTCATCCGCCACGAGGATCCGCACCCCCTCGATGTCGACCCGCTCGCCGAGAAACTCCGAGACGATGGGCGCGAGCATTTCGAGACGCGCGCGCAGCGCGTCCGCCGCGAACGGATCCTCGACCGGGACGGGGAGCGTCGCAACGCGCGGAGGCTCCGCCGGCCGCGGCGTCCAGAGAACCACCACGACCGCGACGGCCAGGACGACGATCGCCCAACGCCGCATCACTCGGCGCCGGTCTCGTAGCCTTCGATCTCCTTCACGAGCACCGAGGGCCGCAGATCGGGAATCATCTCCTGCACCGTCGGCTCCCGCATGAAGGCGACGACATGCGGATTGCGCTGCAGGCGGTAGAGCGCGAGCACGCTGCCGTTGCGCACGGACTCGAGGTCGCGCTCGACCTCTTCGTCCTCGAGGAGCGCCTGATAACTCGGCAGCTCGGCGAGCTGCTGCCACTGGCGCCCCTCCGCGAGCCTGCGGCGCGCGTCCTCCGAGGAATTGAGGATCGCGACGGTCGCTTCGACCTCGTCACCCAGCTCGCCGACCCACGGCAGGTGGCGCACGAAACCGCGGTTGGCGGTGCGCACGAGTTCCTGCGCGAAACCGCGCTGTCCGGGTGCCGCGCTCGTCTCGGGCGCGGGCGCGACAACGCCCTCGCCGATCGCCGCCGCGAGCCAGAGCGAGGCCGCGAGCGTGGTGCCGGCGAGGGTGCCGACGACTGCGCCGAACGCACGCTCGCGGCGCGAAGGCACCGGCGGTCGGTAACGACGCAGCGCAAAGGCAACGGCCGCGATCGCCAGCACCGCGGCGACGAACGGCGTGAGCAGCCCGAACGGCCACGACCAGCCGACCGACACGCCCACGCCGGCGATCGACGCCGCCCCCATCAGACTCGCCACGCTGATCGCCATGCGCCGCCCGCCCTGCCGCCAGCCGGCGTACGCACCGGCGAGCACCGGCACGAGCGTGACGAGCACGACGACCAGCGCGGTCACTTCTTCGCGTCCTCCACGTGCAGCCAGGAGTGCGTGATGGCGCGTTCGCCCTCCGTCCACGTGCGGCTGGTGTAGCTCTTCATCGTGCCGAGCAGCGTCCGCAGCGCCGGCAGGTGCAGGGCGACCATCTCCGCCGTCTGTGCGTCCAGCGCCCCCTGCTCCACCATCACGCCGACGAGGATCTCCACGTCGTCCATGAGCATGCCGGTCAGTCCCGCGAGGTCGGCCCGGACCGCCAGCGTCGCCGGCTTCGTCAGGTCGACCACGCCGCCGTCCGGCATCGCGGAGCGCGTCATGAGCTGCTTCGCGTGCGCCTCGCTCAGCGACGCGAAGGCGTGCGTATCCGTCACCACCGCGTTGGGCATGAGGCCGAACGCCGGCGGCAGCGGCACGGCATAGCCGTGGAGCTGCGCGCCCTCGAACTCCTTGGTGGCCGGCGCCGGCCACCGCGTGCCGCGCATATCGGGGTTGTCTTCCTCCATGGCGGCGAGCATCGCGTTGACCGCCTCGCGATAGTGGCCGAACGCGGCGCGGAACTGCTTCGCGTCGTTGAGGCCGAAGACGAGCGCGGGCTGCGGGTAGCGCATCGGTCGCTCGAGCGGCCCGGTCACGCCGGGAACCATCGGCAGCGTGCCGCCGGCCCCGAGCACGAAGAGCGAGGGCTGCCCGTCCATCGACGGCAGCAGCTCCTGCATCGTGATGTCGCGCATGCGCTGCATCGTCGGCACCAGCGTCTGCTCGAAGCGACGGAAGTCCGCACGCTCCCCTTTCGACATCGTCGGGACGGCGTAGTCCTCGAAGTAGCCATAGCCGACCGAGATCCAACGCATGAGCTGCTCCCACGAGCGGCGCGCCGGCTGCGAGCGCCCGGCGACGGCCAGCAGGGGGTCCGGCCCTGCGTGCGCGAGGATCGGAAGCGGCGCCGAGGCATCCATCGACGGGATGCGCGCGGCGAAGGAGTAGGTCTCGAGGCCCCGGTTCGCGAAGGTGATCGAGATCTCCGACTGCGCCTTCGGCAGCCACTCGTTGACATCGGCGACGAACGCTTCGGCGTCCTTGGACAGGCGCGCGGGCAGCGACTCGGGCACCGCGAGCTCCTCCGAATCGAGCATCCCGTCGATCACCGCCTGGACCTCTTCGACCCGGACCTGCTGGTTGGTCGAGAAGGGCGCGCAGAGATAGCTGAGGCCGACGACGCCCGGCTTGCAGACGCCGCGCACACGCGCGAACGCCTCCGACGCGGCGAGCGAACCCTCCGCCCCCAGCGCCACGAGGCCGTCCGTGTCGGCGCCGACGGAGAGCAGCAGGTAGTCGCCGCGCACGCCGAGCGCGAGGGCGGCGGTCTGGCCGTCGAGCCAGTCGCTCACGCGCTCGACGCGCTCCTGCGGCACCCCCATCTGCCCGAGCGTGCGCATCATCTCGGCGCGCGGCTGCGGCGGCAGCATCGTCGCGTCGACGCGCAGAACGTGGAAGGTCCCGCCTCCGATCTTCTCCTCCGCGATCGGCAGCGGCAGCGCGGGCCCGAACTGCGCCACGACCTCCTTGAGCAGCTTGGTCGCGCGCGCGGGATCCTGCAGTCGAAACCCGACGAGCACGCCGGGAAGTCGCAGCGCGTCGCCGGATTCGACGATGCTCGCGACGGCGGCGTGGGTCAGCGCCGTCTCGCCGCCCTCGTCCTCCAGGAACGCGGCCCTGAGGTAGAGCGGAAAGAGCGCCTCGATGAACGCGGGCCACGACCCGTCGAGGCTGACGAAGATCTCCTGCGAGACGGCGTCCGTCAGCACGTCGACACCGGTCCCCACCATCGGGACCTGCTCCCGCGCCTGGTGGAACTGCTGCCACTGCGGTGACTCCATCACCTGCGCGAGCAGCATCTGCACCGTCGGCAGCGCCATGAGCTGCGCAACCGCGTTGCTGTCGCGGAGCGCCTGCCAGCGCTCGGCCAGCCGCTGGCTGCTCGCGAAATAGGCGCAGTCCGCCGGCACGAGAGCCGCGGCACCAAGCTCAGCCGCGATCGCATCGGTGAGACCGGGGTCTTTCGGCGTCGCGGGCGTCCCGGGCTGCGCGGTTGTATCAGGCTCCGGCTGCGCGACCGGGGGCGACGACTCCTGCGCAACCGGTGCGGGCCCAGGTGCGGGATCATCCCCGCAGCCGACGACGAAGAGGGAGAGAAGGAACAGAAGACGGGGTGCGGTCACGGCAATCCTCACAGACACCCCCGAATTGTAGCGAGCGGTCTCACCGTCGGTGGTCCGCGAACGACTCCTCCCACGACGGAAGCGCGGGCGGAATCTCGAACTTCTCGCTCGGCAACGCGTCCAAGATGTCGACCGCGAGCCGCGCCGCTGCCCGCGTATTGCGATCGAGCAGACGTGGCAGCATCGCGCGGGCGACGTCGAGTCGAGATGCGTCCTCGCCGAGCAGGGCCCGCAGGTCGAGACTCCTCCATCCGTGCCGAGCGCCGAGCTCGGCGCTCGCGCGGAGCAACGCCGCCAGGATCTTCGGATGGATCGAGTCCCGACCTTCGAGCAGTTCGCCGGCCGCCTCCACATGATCGTCCTCGAGACGATCACGCGGAACCGCTCGCAGGGAGGCCAGTTCACCAATCGCACGCTCGACCTCTGCGCCGGCGCTGTCCGGCTCGAGCGCGCGGCGCAGGCGCGCGAGCTCGAACCGGAACGCCGGCGCGTCCTTTCGCACCAGACAGCGATCAATGGCGTCGAGCAGACCCTGCGCGCCCGCTCGATGTTCGCGCAGGTCGTCCGGCTCGCCCCACCCAAGCTCCCAATCGAGTTCGGGCAGCTGTTCCGATTCCGCCCACCGTGTCAGGTGGCGCTGCAGCGCCTCGAGCGCGCCCGGCATCGCCGCGGCGTCCAGATCATCGACGGCACGTGCGAAATCGTCCCAGAAGTCGCGCGCGAGTCGCGGTGCCAAATCGTCCATGGCACCCAGTAAGGCGTCCCACTCCCGGCCCTGCACGGCCTGGTCCCGCGCCGCCTTTTGCAGCGAGTATGAACTCGCACGAAGCCCGAGCAAGACACCCTCGACGTGCGTGCGCAGCGTCGCGATCCGCAACGATTCCGGCACGTCGGACCACGCATCCAGCACGAGGCGCTCGTATCGCGCACGGTCCGCGCTCGCATGCACGGACAGATAGAGTGCGGCCGAGGTGCGCACAACCGGCGAGTTCGCTTCGAGCAGGGCCTCTGCCTGCGCCACGACCTCGGGGCGACGTGCCGCCAGGGTCAAAACCTGCAGCGATTCCGCGCGCCATCGCGGATGGCCGAGGTAGCGGGTCAGCTCGTCCGCGACCCGTTCCCGGTCTACGTCTGGTTCAAGGAGAAGACTCACGGCCGACCGCCGCATGGCCGCGACGTCGAAGGTCCGCGGAAGCTGGTCCACGAACTCCGGAGGCATATCTTCGTGGTCGATACTCGCGTACATTAGAGCCGCCGAACGGGATTCGAGATCGGGCGAGTGCAGCTGATCAAGCCGTCGTTCCCAGGTCGCGGCGCGATCATCGGAGCCGAATCCCGCGATGCTGTCGATCATCGCCTTCAGCCGCCTCGAACGTCGCTCGCTTGGCGGCTGCAGAAGATCGTCGACGGAGGAGGATCCTCGCCATGCGAGGTCTGTCCGTTCGACACCCGCGATCCGACGCACGACGGCATCCTCATCCGAGCGAAATCGATCGGCCGACGCGAACAGCTCGCGACATCCGGCCGCGGTCGCGCGCACGAACGGCGAGGGGTCGGTCGCGAGTGGCTTCCAGACTTTCCGATCGACGTCCTCGGCGAGCGCGTTCGCGGCGCGGAGCGAAAGGGCGCGCATTGATGCATCGGGCGAGGCGAGCAGCGCTTGGATGCGATCCGGCACGCCGACCGCGACGGGACGAGGACGCTGGTCTTCGGACCCCAGTCTCGCGAGCGCAAAGCGAGCAACGTCAGGGTCATCGGACGCGAGTGCGGCCTCAAGCAGCGGTCCGAGTTCGGTCTTGAACGGGGTCGAGAGCGCTTCGAGCCAGGCCACGGCGTCGTGCTCGCCCGCGACCCATCCGGATTCGTCTTGGACCGGCATCGGACGATCGACACGCTCCGGGTCGAGCAGCGTCAATAGCGCCGGCGCGAGACCGGCTCCGATCGCAGCCGCCTCGAGGACGAGATCGTCCTGCACGCGCATGGCCCATACCCGTTCCGTGGGCAGGAACGAACCGGTCGCAAAGCGAGGCCAGCTCAGGGCGATGCCGCCGTCGCGACGCTCGCGCATCGCGCCGGTCAGGCCGGTCTCGAACGATCGCGCCCGCATGGCGCGTTCCAGCTCGCGAGCGACCTTCTGCGCGGCGTCCCGCGAGGGGAAGCGCCACGCCAGCACGAGGACGGTCTTGTGCGCCAGCACGCCCGCCTCCGGCACCCCGCGCACGAGCAACCCGCCTCGGCATCCGCTCCATGCGTCGGCGGGCATGCCCGCGCGCTGGAAGCGACCGACGAGATCCCCTCGCTTGAGAGGCCGCGACCGCCATGCACCGAGGCCGGGCGACGCGTCGGGTTCGGGCGCGCGATTGGCGGCGAACCGCTCCCACCACGGCTCGAGGTCGCGCGACTCGACGGTACCTCGCGCAAGCCACTCATCGGGCTGCTCAATGCTCCAGACGTCGACCGGCGGGTTCTCGAACAGCCGCTTCCAACCGGCCTGCCCCCAGCGCGCGTGCACCGCTTTCGCAAACTCGTACCCACGCGAGTAGGCCCAATAGCGCGTGCGATCGAAGGCGCCTGCGTGCTTCGACTGGAACTCTCCGCGCCCCTCGTGAAGCTCCCGCCACGCCGGCTCGATACCGAGTTCGCGTGCAACCTCCAGGCAGAGGAATTCGGCCGTCCCCTCAAGCAGTGCGTTCCGGGCGAGCTTGCGCTCCGCGGTCGTGTACGCCGTGTGATCCATGACCGCCTCGAACTGCTGTCCTTGCCAGACATGGACCAGTTCGTGCGCAACGATGACGTCCCGAACGTCCTCGACCGGCGAGCGGAACTCCGTCTCGAAGGTCTCGGGCAGGATCAACACCTCGGGCTCGTCGTGGCTGTAGATGCCCAACGCGTCGAACCAGTACATCCGGAGCCCGGTGAGGACCCTCTCTGCGCGTTCCGGGCGATAATCCGGTCGCGTCACATCGATCAAGTCGGGGTACCGGCGATTCGCCGACCGGCGCGCCTCGACGCCAGCATGCGCCGGACGAATGGTCAACGATGAGACGTCGATCGGGTCCCCCACGATTTCCGCCAGGATGGGCGCAATGTGCTGCATGCGCGCACGCAGCTGCGCAGGGGAGAACGGGTCGATCGCGTCCGGTGCGGGCACGGACAGCGGGCCGCGCGGCGTCAGCGTGACGCGCGACTTCCACGCCAGCCCCACCAGCAGCGCCAGGAGTACGAGTCGCCCGAGTCTCCGCATCCGGGGGCACTCTACCCCGGAATGTCGTTAGTAATTCGCGACGGTGCGGATCGCCTCGAAGACGCGGTCCGGCGTGAGCTGCATGCCTGCCTCGAGCCCCTTATGGAACGGCGTCGGGATGTAGTCCTGGCCCACG
The DNA here is from genome assembly GCA_039182715.1 of Planctomycetota bacterium. Classification (GTDB taxonomy): domain Bacteria; phylum Planctomycetota; class PLA2; order PLA2; family PLA2; genus JBCDBY01. The sequence goes on along the minus strand of JBCDBY010000015.1, from coordinate 4,554 downwards.
CGCTCGACCGGCGCGTCGAGGTGCTCGAAGCACTCCTTCGCGATCCAGGCGGCGATCTCGCCGCCGAAGCCGCCGAAGAGCTTGTCCTCGTGCGCCACCACCACGCGGCTCGTCTTGGCGACCGCCGCGCGGATGCCGTCGTAGTCGACCGGGTTGATCGAGCGCAGATCGAAGATCTCGACCGACACGCCCTCCTCCGCGATCTTCTCTGCCGCCTTCATGGCGTGGTGCACGGCGGTGCCGTAGGTGATCACGGCGACGTGATCGCCCTCGCGGCGCGTGCGGCCCTGGCCGAACGGCACCTCGAAGTCGTCGGTCACCTGCGCGCGCGTGGCGGGCAGGTTGTAGAGGTACTTCGGCTCGAGGAAGAACGTCGGCCCTTCGCTGCGCATCGCCGTGCGGAAGAGGCCCGCGGCGTCGTCGGCGAAGGCGGGCTGCACGATGCGCAGGCCCGGCAGGTTGGCGAGGATGCCCTCGATGTTCTGGCTGTGGTACAGACCGCCGCCGATGTTGCCGCCCGACGCCAGCCGGATGATCACGTTCGGCGAGAACTGCCCGTTCGTGCGCCAGTACTCGTGGCTCAGCTCCACCACCTGGTCGTAGGCGCACCAGAGGTAGTCGGCGAATTCGGCGCCCTCGATGACGACGCGGATCTTCGGATCGAGACGCGAGAAGCCGTCCGCGGTGCCGACGATGAAGTTCTCCGCGATCGGCGCGTTGAAGACGCGCTCCGGACCGAACTCCGCCTGCATCCCGTCGGACACCTTGAAGATGCCTTCCTTCTTGCCGTTGGCGATGTCCTGCCCCCAGAGATAGGTGTCCGGGTTGCGGCGGAACTCCTCCTTCATCGCCTTGTTGATGCCCTGGCGCAGCGTGCAGCGCTCGCCCTCGTCGGCGCCGATCGGCTTCTCGACCGCCTCGTAGGCGGGCGGCAGCAGGTTCTCGAGGTTGTCGGCGGGGTCGGGATCGGGCGCATTCACGCCCGCTTCCATCGCCGCCTCGAACTCCTGCTGCGCCTCCGTCTCGACCGCGACCAGCTCCTCCTCCGAGAGATGCCCCTCGTCGAGCAGAGACTGGCGGAAGATCGGAAGCGGGTCGCGTGCGTGCGCCGCCTCGAGCTCCGCCTCGTCGCGGTAGAGCTCGTGCGCGTCGCTGTTGGAGTGCGAGCCGATGCGCGCGCAGAAGGCGTAGACGATCGCCGGGCCCTTGCCGGACGCCGCGTATTCGGTCGCGGCATCCATGGCGCGGAAACAGTCGAGCACGTCGCGGCCGTCGCAGTACTCGATGTGCACGTCTTTGATACCGCGGAAGTTCTCCGCGATCTTCTCGTTGGCCGACTGCTCGTGCTTGGGCACGCCGATGCCGTAGCCGTTGTCCTGCATGACGGTGACCATCGGCACCCGCTCGCGCGACGCGCCGTTGAGCGCCTCGAAGACGTAACCCTCCGACGCACTGCTCTCGCCGAAGCTGGCGAAGACCACGGCGTCGCGGTCGTACTTCTTCACCGCGCGCGCCAGGCCGGCCGCGTGCTGGATGTGGTTCGACACGCAGCTCGACACGTTCTGGATGTGGATGGACGGCTTGGCGAAGTGGTTCGACATGTGCCGGCCGCCGCCCGCCACGTCGTCGCGCTTCGACAGGCCGTTCAGGATCGCCTCGGTCGGCGTGATCCCGCCCGCGAGCACCGTGCAGAGGTCGCGGTAGTACGGGAAGAGGTAGTCCTGGTTCGCGCGGAAGGTGCAGCCCAGCGCGAGCTGGATCGCCTCATGCCCCGCACAGGGCGCGTGGTAGGACCAGCCCAGGTTCTTCCGCAGGAAGTTCGGCGCCTCGTCGTCGATCAGACGGGTGAGGCGCAGCAGCCGATACGCCTCCCGATAGCCCGGAAAGCGGGCCGGGAGGGAACGGGTCTCGTCCTGAGCGGGCTTCGTGGCGTTCCGCGGCATACCCATATGGAATCATTTCGTTCCAGGAACGGGGAGCAAAGTCGCGTCAATCGGTGCGCTTGATGACGACCAGAGTGGCGTCGTCCCGCAGCTTTTCGCCGCGCACCCAGTCCCCGACGCTGCGCCGGAGGTGGTCGATGACCTCTTCCGCGGTTCCTCCGGAGGCCTCCGCGACGGCGTCACAGAACCGCTCCATACCGTACATTTCGCCATCGGCGGGTGCCGCCTCGACGAGCCCGTCGGTGAGCAGGGCCGCCACGTCGCCCGGATCGAGCTGCAGCGGCTCGCCCTCGACGAAGTTCGTGCCGCGGAAGATGCCGAGCGGCGGCCCCTTGCTGCCGATCATCTCGGTCTGCCCGGTCGCCTTGCGGTAGACGATCATCGGCGTGTGCCCGGCGCCCACGTGGCGGACCGCGCCGTTGTCGATCGTCGCCATGAAGCAGGTGACGAAGCGGCCGTCGCGCAGGTCGTCCGAGATCATGTTGTTGAGCTGGCCGAACAGCTTGCCGGGCGCGCTCTCGGTCTGGATGAGCGCGCGCAGCGCGGCGCGCGTCGTCGCCATGAGCAGCGCGGAGCCGACGCCGTGGCCGGTCACGTCGGCGATGACCACCGAGAGACGGCCATCCGCGGGTTCGAAGGCGTCGTCGTAGGCGCCGCCCGTCTCGTCGCACATCTCGGACGCGCCGGCCACGTCGAGCCCCGCCGACGACGGCGGCTCGGCCGGCAGGAAGTGACGCTGGATGTTGCGCGCGATGTTGAGCGCCTGCTCGATCTGCTGCTTCGCCTTGTACTCCTCGAGCAGCCGCATCTTGTCGACCGCCACCGCCGCGACGCTCGCCAGCGCGTTGAGGATCGAAAGATGCTCCTTGGTGAGCGCGCCCGGCTTCTCGCGGTTGTCGCCGTAGGCGATGCCGATCACGCGGCCGTCCGCCTTGAGCGGGACCGCCGTCGCCGCGCGGATGCGCAGCTGGTGGATCGAGCGCGACATGGCGAGCTCGGGGTCCGCCTCCGCATCGGAAGTGAGCACCGCCTTGCCGGTGTCCACCACCTTGTTGAGCAGCGTGCGGCTGACGGCGATCTTCTCGTCCGCGCCCCCGCCGCGCTCGCGGTTGCGGTGCGACCGGATCTGCAGCGCCCCGTCGTCGCCGCGCAGGGCGATGAATCCGCGCCGCACCGGCACGACGTCGAAGAGCACGTCGAGAATCGACTCGAAGATGTCGGCGTCCGTGCCGATCGAGTTCATCAGCTGGCGGACGCGGTCGAGCAGGGCGAACCGGTTGTCCGCGGCCCACGGCTCGGGGACGGCGGAATCGTCCTTGGAGCCCTCTTCCGCCCGGACCGTCGACGGCATCTCCGTGATGGAGACGATCTGCTCCTCCTGGCTGGAAAGCGCCACGTGGAAGACGGTTCCGCCGATCCAGAGCTCGTCGCTGGGCTGCAGCTCGGCGTGGGTCAGGCGGCGGCCGTTGACCAGCACGCCCCCGGAAATCCCGATGTCGAACAGATCGACGTGCGCCTCGCGCGGGATCAGGACCGCCTGGCGGTCGGCCACGCCCTCGTCCTCGACGATCACGTCGCACAGGTGGTCCGAGCCGATCGTGACCGTGTCCTGGTCGAATCGGAGCGTTTTGGACTCGCCTCCGGCGGCGCCAAGCGTCAAAACCAATCCCACGGCGGAAGTCTACCAATCACCGCGAGCGCCCGACACGTAGTCTGGAAGAGAAGGAGAAACCATGAGCATCGCCCCCCTGTTCCTCACGCTGCTGCTGTTCGCGCCGCCCGCCGACCGCGAGCGCGGCTACATCGGCATCTCCCCCGCCCCGCTCAACGACGAGACGCGCAGCATGCTGCAGGTCGACAAGAGCATCCGGTCGGGACTGATCCTCGTCGACGTCTTCCCGAACACCGCGGCGGCACGCGCCGGCCTGCGCAAGGGCGACGTGCTCGTGCAGTTCGACAAGCGGGCCGTCAAGTCCACGCAGGACCTGATGACGGCGCTCGAGGGCAAGGGCCCCGGCACCAAGGTCGCCTACGTCGCGCGACGGGGCAGCGGCACCATCTCCGGCATCCTCATCCTCGGCAAGGCGCCCAAGCAGGACGAAGCGGCCGTCGCGCCGCCGCACCCCCTGCGCAAGGGCGAGGTGAGGGCGGTCCCCGCCGCGAAGCTCGACGACGTCACCGAGCGCGAGATCGAGATGCGCATGAAGGCGCTTCAGAAGGAGATCGAGCTGCTCAACGCGGAGGCGAAGAAGAAGCTCATGCAGCGCGATCGCGTCCGCGAGGAGGCGATGAAGAAGAGCAACCGCCGGACGAAGGGCGCGCCGAAGAACTGGGCGCAGTGGATGGAGCGCGAGGAGCGCGCGCTGAAGGAGGCGGAGAAGGCGCGCAACGTCGAGCGCGCGATCTGGCACCGCGCCCGCGCGGAGCTGCTGCGCGAGCTCAAGCAGACCGGGGCCATGGGCGCGACGGCGAAAAAGAAGAAGGCGACGCCGGTCGACAAGCGGGTCGCGCGCGTGGAGCGCAAACTGGCCGAGGTCATGGACCGCCTCGCCCGTCTTGAAAAAAGAATGAAGTAGGGAGCACCGGTCCGGGCAGGTGCGTAGGACTCCCG
>JBCDBY010000014.1:0-28104 GCA_039182715.1 Planctomycetota bacterium | reverse complement strand
GCGAGAGCGCCGGCTTGAGCACGTTGCTCGCGTCGATCGCGCCCTCGGCGCCGCCGGCGCCGACGAGCGTGTGCATCTCGTCGATGAAGAGGATCACGCCCTTGGAGCGGCGCACCTCGTTCATGACCGCCTTGATGCGCTCCTCGAACTGGCCGCGGTACTTCGTGCCCGCGACCATCATCGCGAGGTCGAGCACGACGATGCGCTTGTTGCGAAGGATCTCCGGCACCTCGCCCTTGACGATGCGCTGCGCCAGGCCCTCGACGATCGCCGTCTTGCCGACGCCCGCCTCGCCGATGAGAACCGGGTTGTTCTTCGTGCGGCGCGACAGGATCTGCATGATGCGCTCGATCTCACTCTCGCGGCCGATGACCGGGTCGAGCTTCACCTCGCGGGCGAGCTCGGTCAGGTCGCGGCCGAAGGCGTCGAGCGCCGGCGTCTTCGACTTGGTGTTCGACGTCGGGGCGACGGGCTCGGTGTCTTCCTCCTCGCCCTGCGCGACCTCCGCGCCGAGGAGCTCGAGCACCTCTTCGCGCACGTCTTCGAGTCGAACCTTGATGTTCTGCAGGACCTGGGCGGCGATGCCCTCCTGCTCCCGGATAAGCCCGAGCAGAAGGTGCTCGGTGCCGATGTAGTTGTGGCCGAGGTTGCTCGCCTCCTCGTACGCCAGCTCCAGCACCTTCTTCGCGCGCGGCGTGAAGGGCAGCTGGCCCATGGTCACCATCGTGGTGCCGTGGGAGACGAGCTTCTCCACCTCCTGGCGGATCTTCTTGAGATCCACATCCAGGTTCTTGAGGACGTCGGCGGCGACGCCGGAGCCCTCCTGAATGAGGCCCAGGAGAATGTGCTCGGTCCCGATGTAGTCGTGGTTGAAACGCTGCGCCTCCTGGCGCGCGAGTCCCATGACCTTGCGGGCTCGGTCGGTAAATCGATCAAACATGTCTTATTCCGTTCACCGGACGAGGTCCGGCAACAAGATGGATGCACACGGCATACCGGGCGGCCAAACGGCCCTTATTCGAAGTATATCGGACGTTTCCAGCGCCCCTCGGGGGTCGAATTGCCGCGGGCAGGCGGCTTTTCGCCCACTGTCTTGGATGCGGGCGCTCCCGGCTCGATACGGCACAGGCCGTGTCATCTTGGCGCGGGCCGTTGGCAGGCCGGGCCCCTTCTTATTCGAGGCCGAGGTGCTTGCGGATGAAAACCGCGCGCGCCGCGTCGCGTTCACCGGTGTCCAGGTCGCGTTTGTTGAGCGTCTGGAGGTGGGCCGGCTGCGTGAGAATGAACAGCTCGTTCACCAGACCGATGTCCATTTCGTCGATCAATCCGAGGTTCACGCCCAATCGGACCGACGAGAGGTGCTCCATCGTCTCCTCGGAGCTGATGCGCCGCGCCGAGCGCAGCACGCCCAGGGCGCGCCAAACCTTGTCCTCGAGACGCACTTTCTCGCGACTCATCAGGTGCTCGCGCACTTCGCGCTCGTACGAAACGATGCGGGGCACGACGCGCTCGAGCAGATCGAGGAGGTCGTCCTCGCTCACGCCGAGCGTGACCTGGTTGGAGATCTGGTAGAAGTCGCCCGACGCCTGGGTGCCCTCGCCGTAGAAGCCGCGCACCGCAAGATTGATCTTGGTGACGGAGGCGAAGACCTTGTCGATCTGCTTGGTGAAAACCAGCGCGGGCAGATGCATCATCACCGAGGCGCGCATGCCGGTCCCGACGTTGGTCGGACAGGCGGTCAGGTAGCCGAAGCGCTCGCTGAAGGCGAAGTGCAGCAGCCCCTCGAGTCCATCGTCGATGTCGATCGTGTCGGCGAAGGCGTCGCGCACCTGGAATCCGGCGCGGATCGCCTGGATGCGCAGATGATCCTCCTCGTTGACCATGATCGCGCGCATCTCGCTGCGGTTGAACAGCACGCCGCGGTCACCGCTGCCGTTGGCCAGCTCGCGCGAGATCAGATGCCGTTCCAGCAGGAACAGGCTCGTGAGCGCGTCCGACTCGACGAGATTGATGTAGCTGTGGCCGTTGCGTCGCAGCCCGAGGTCGTCGAGCGCGTCCTGCACGGCGGCGTGGACCTCCTGGCGCTGATCGTCCGTCGCGCGCGTCAGGAAGGGATACTGCGCGAGGTTGCGTGCCAGCCGCACGCGGCTGCTGATGACGATGTCGGAGTCGGGACCGGAACCACGAAGCCACTCCCCGCTCTGCGTGAGCAGGTCGTCGTAGTTCATGCCTGCTCCTCCAGCCGGCGAATCTGATCGCGCAGCTCGGCGGCGCGCTCGTACTCCTCCGAAGCGATCGCCTCGGTGAGCTGGGCGCGCAGGACGGCGATCGGGTCGGGTTCCGGCTGGGTTTCCGGCTGGGGCCCCGACATCGCGGGCTCCGGAACACCGGAATCCTCCATGACGGGATCCGAGACCGGTTCGACCGGCACGGGCGCCTGCGGTTCTGCCTGGTGCGGCGGACAACGGCCCTTGTGCGAGGAGGCGTGGTGCACCTTCTCGAGGAGCGAGCCGAGCACGGGCGCGAAGACTCCGTAGCACTGGGGGCAGCCGAGGCGGCCCTTGGCCTTGAAATCGGTGTAGGCCAGACCGCAGCTCGGACACACCGAGGGAACGGCGTCCGATTCGCCGGACGCCGGCGCATCGCCGCCCTTCACGAGCGTCTTGAGCAGCGACGGGAAGGCGAGCGTCATGTTCTTCTCCTGCGCGCAGTGCTCGCAGAGATGCATCTCGGTCTTTTTGCCGTCTTTCAGCTCGGTGAAGTGGATCTTCGCTTCGCGCTCGTTGCAGGATTGACAGAGTTTGCCCATGCGATCTCCAGGAGTTCTCTTCCCTGATTATCGGGTCGCCGGGCGATCCTCCGCAATCTCGGCCTCGATCAGCTCGCGGAATCGCCGTCCGCGCACGTCGAATCCCGGAAACTGGTCGTAGGAAGAGAACCCGGGGCTCAACAGGAATACGTCCCCGGAGGCGGCCTGGACGAGCCCCATCCGGAACGCCTCCTCCAGGTTGTCCGCCTGGAGCGCGCCGGGGACCAGCCGCGCGATCTCGGGCCCGGTCTCGCCGTAGGCCACCACCTTCTTGGCCGTGCGGGCGGCCTCGAGCAGCGGCCCGCGGTCGAGCCCCTTGTCGCGGCCCCCGGTCAGCAGGACGACCGGCTGCGTGAAACTCCGCACCGCGGCGGCGGCGGCGACCGGTGTCGTGCAGACCGAGTCGTTGACGCAGAGCACCCCGCGCAGCTCCGCGACCCGCTCCAGCCGGTGCGGGAGCGGCTCGCAGGCGGCGGCGCCCGCCGCACAGCCCTCGGGCGTGGCGCCCAGCTCGAGCGCGGCGTAGGCGGCGGCCGCGGCGTTGGCCCGATTGTGGCGCCCCGCGAGCCGAAGCCCGGAGAGCAGCCCTGTGAGGTCGGCCGGCTCCTCCTCGTCGAACCAGGCGACGCGCGCGGCCGCTCCGTCGGCGAACGTCGACGCGACCGGATCGTGGCGCGGCAGGAGCAGCAGGCCTCCCGCGGGCACCGCCCGCGCCAGCTTGCGCTTGGCCGCGACGTAGTGCTCCATCGTCGGGTGGCGGTCGAGATGGTCGCCCGTGACGTTGGTGACGATGCCGACCTGCGGCGCGAGCCCGTCGTGCTCCAACCACGCAAGCTGGAACGAGGAGATCTCGAGTACCGCGACGGTGTCGGGGCGCATCCCCGCGCACGCGTGCAGCAGCGAGCGCCCGATGTTGCCGCCCAGCTCGACCGTCCGACCCGACGCCTCGAGCATCGCCGCGGCGAGCGTCGCGGTGGTCGACTTGCCGTTCGTGCCGGTGATCGCGAGCACCGGACCGGGCAGCTGCTGCAGCGTGAGTCCGAGCTCGGTGACGACCCGCGCACCGTGCGACCGCGCGTGGGCGACCAGCGGATGGTCGAACGGTACGGCGGGGTTCACGACCACGACGTCGGCGCGCGCGAAGTCCTCCTCGTCGTGGCGCCCGAGGCGGTAGGTGATGGGAAGTTCCGCCAGCGCGGCGATGGTTTCGCCCAGTTTCGCCTCGTCGGCGAGGTCGGTCGCCACGACGTCGGCACCCTGTTGCGCGAACCAGCGCGCCGCCGACGCACCGCCCCCGAAACGGCCGAGGCCCATCACCACGACGCGGGTCATTCCGATTCCGGCTCGTCCTCCGCGCGCATCCGTTCGCGCATCGCCGCGGCGCGTGCGCCGACGTCCTCGGCCAGCCGCTCCTGCTCCTCGTACGTGAGCTCGGGCTCCGCTTGCAGCGCGATCTCGACCTCGTGATCGTCGCGGATCTTGCCCGGCCAGAGAATGTCGGCGAAGAAGTCGAGCACCGGGTACTGGTACCAGGGCATCCGGAGCTTCACGTCCTGCTCGTGCGGGACGAAGCCCTCCTTGAACGCGTGCACGCGCACCGTCCCGTACTGGTCGAAGGACCAGGCCAGGGGCGACTCGCCGACCTCGCGACCGTTCACCCGCACGCGCGCGCCTTCCGGCTCGGTGCGGATGAACAGCTTGCGCTCGACGCACGCGGTCGAGGTGACGAGCAGGATCAGCAGCGCGGTCGCACGCACGTCAGCAGCATACTCGCGTACGAACTGTCCGGAAAAGGCCGTATGCTCCGGAGCGCGAAGTTCCTACTATGCGCGGTGCGGCATTGCGATGAAGTCGACGACCTCGACCGGTACCTCGACGACACGTTCGAACAAGACGAACCACGTGGATCGTGCGCTCGCACGTTGCCTTGCCGACCTCGACGCGCGCGGCGAGTTCGCCGCCCCGTTCGATCGCGCGGCGGAACTTCTCACCCAGCTGGTGCCGGCGCTCCACGCGGGCGACCCCGATGCGGCCCGGGCCGCGGTGCTCGCCCGCGACCAGCCGACGCGCGAACTGCTCGACCTCGTGTTGCGCGCGCGCGCCACGATGCGCCGCAGCCGCGGGCGCGCCCAGCAGCGCGCGGATCGCGAGCGCGCGGCCGACGCGGCCCTGCGCGCGCTGGCCGAACGCGAAGACCCGATGCGGCCCGAGGACCTCGATCGGCGCCGCCAGATCGCGGCGACGCACCGGCGGCTGCTCGCGCTGCTGACCGACGGCGTGCTGACGCTGCGCAGCGACGGTCGGCTCATGCACGCCAACCGCGCCGCGCGCGATGCGCTCGGGCTCAAGCTGCGCGAGCTGAAGGACGTGCAGCTCGAGGCGCTGTTCGCCAACGCGGAGGAGGCGCAGCAGATCCAGGACGCGCTCCGCACGGACGGGCTGGCGCGCGTGCGCGAGAGCGACCTGCTCAGCTCGGAAGGTCGCTCGTTCCCGGTGCGGATCGCGGCGGCGCGCGCGGACGGGCCCGACCCGCGGGTGATCATGGTCTTCCGCGACCTGACGGAGATCCGGCACATCCGCTCGCGCCTCATCGAGACGGAGAAGCTCGGCGCGATGGCGAAGATCGCCGGCTCGGTCGCGCACGAGATCCGCAACCCGCTCAACGCGCTCTTCCTCAACATCGACCTGCTCGAGGACGAGCTGGGCGAGATGGGCGACACGCCCGCCCCGCTGGACGAGACGATGGGCGTGATGCGCGAGGAGATCGAGCGCCTCAACGACATCATCAAGAACTACCTGTCGCTCTCGAAGCTCGCCAACGCCAACTTCGAGCGGCTCGACCTCAACGCGGTGCTGCGCGAGTTCGCCGAGGAGATGGAGGACGAGGCGCTGCGCCGCGGCGTGCGCGTCGAGTTCAAGCCGTGCCGCGGGCAGGCGATCGTGCGCGGCGACCGCAACATGCTGCGGCGCGTTCTCGTGAACCTGGTGCAGAACGCGATGGACTCGTCGCCGGAGGACTCGCGCGTGGTGCTCGGCACCCGGCGGCTGCTGCGCAACGTGAAACTCTGGGTGCGCGACTTCGGCAAGGGCGTGCCGGAACAGGTGGAGGACCAGCTCTTCGAGCCCTTCTTCTCGACGAAGGAGCGCGGCACGGGGCTGGGTCTCTATCTCATCCGCGAGATCGTGATGGCACACGACGGCCGCGTGGCGCTGCGCTCGATCAAGCCGCAGGGCGCGCAGGCGACGGTCCTGCTGCCGCGGCTGCGGGAGGACGGCGAGTGATCGCGCCGAAGCCGAAGATCCTGCTGGTCGACGACGACCGCAACACGCGGGAGACGCTGCGCCGCGGCCTCGCGCGCGCCGGCTACGACATCTACGTGGCCGAGGACGGTTCCAAGGCGGTCCCGATCCTGCAGGACGAGGACATCGACTGCATGCTGACCGACTACAAGATGCCGGGCATGGACTGCATGCGGCTGGCGAACACCGCGCAGGTGGTGCGGCCCTCGGTCGCGATCATCATGATTTCCGCCTTCGCCAACGTCGACACGGCGGTCAGCGCGGTCAAGCAGGGCATCTTCGACGTCTTCGAGAAGCCGGTGAAGCTGCGCGACGTGAAGAAGGCGATCGCGCGCGCGCTCGAGAACAGGCGGCTGGTCATCGAGAACCGGCGGCTACGCGAGGACCTGCGGGGGCGCGAGGAGCGCGACCGCGTGGTCGGTCAGTCGGCCCGCTTCCGCGAGGCGATGACCATGCTGGAGCAGGTGGCGCCGGTGAAGTCGACCGTGCTGCTGACCGGCGAGAGCGGCACCGGCAAGGAGATCTTCGCGAACGCGCTGCACCGGCTCGGTCCGCGTGCGGACGGCCCGCTGGTGAAGGTGCACTGCGCGGCGCTGGCCGAAGGCCTCCTCGAGGCGGAGCTCTTCGGACACGAGAAGGGCGCCTACACCGGGGCGGTGCGGTCCCGCAAGGGGCGGTTCGAGCTCGCCGACGGCGGCACGATCCTGTTGGATGAGATCGGCGAGATTCCGCCGTCGACGCAGGTGAAACTTCTGCGTGTGCTGCAGGAGGGCGAGTTCGAGCGGGTCGGCGGCACGGAGACGATCAAGGTCGACGTACGCGTGATCGCCGCGACGAACGCGGATCTCGATGCGGAAGTCGCGGAGAAGCGCTTCCGCGAAGACCTCTTCTACCGGCTCAACGTCATCAGCATCGAGATCCCGCCGCTGCGCGAGCGCCGCGACGACATCCCGCTGCTGGTGCAGCACTTCATCGAGAAGTACACCGCCCTGACCGGGAAGCCGGTCAAGGGCATCACGCCCGAGGCGCTCGACCGTCTGGTCGCGCGCGACTGGCCGGGCAACGTCCGCGAGCTTGAGAACGTCGTCGAGCGCGCCATCGTGCTGGCGACCGGCGATCGCGTGACCGAGGACGACATCTCCACCGCGCCGGAGAACGGCGGAACCGAGAACGGCAACGGCACGTCGCTTCCCTTCCGCGTCGGCCAGAGCCTGGCCGAGCTCGAGCGCGAAGCGATCCTGCGCACGCTGAAGGCGGTCGACGGCGACAAGGATGCGGCCGCCCGGATCCTCGGGATCGGCGTCGCTACGCTCTACCGGCGTCTCAAGGAGATGGAGGAAGAGAAGAGCTAGGGGCCGGGAGCCGGGGGCTGGGGGCCACTGCGCACCTAAGTCGCTGGCAACGCTGCACTTGCACGAGCGCCCAGCTCCCGGCCCCCAGCTCCCGGCCCCCGGCCCCCGGCCTCCCTACGAAAAAACCGCCCTCGACGAGAGAGCGGTATTCCGTGGGACTTCGTGGGTATCGGAAATCTGGTCGCGCGGCCCGATACCCGTGGGCCGCGCGACCGAATGAGACAACCGACTAGCGCTTCTTGCGGCGCGGCGCCTTGCGGGCGGCCTTCTTGCGCGCGGGCGCCTTCTTGCGCGCGGCCTTCTTGCGGGCCGGCGCCTTCTTGCGGGTCGTCTTCTTCTTGGTGGCCTTCTTGCGGGTGGCCTTCTTCTTCGTGGCCTTCTTCTTCGTGGCCTTCTTGCGAGTGGCCTTCTTCTTGGTCGTCTTCTTGCGCGTGGCCTTCTTCTTGGTGGCCTTCTTGCGGGCCGGGGCCTTCTTGCGAGCGGTCTTCTTGCGTGCCGGCGCCTTCTTGCGAGTCGCCTTCTTCTTGCGTGCGGCCATGTCTGTCGAACTCCTTTCCGCGTGGGACGTCCCTTCCCACGGATTACGTAACGACGCCTTCCACACAACATCCGTGCCACACGGTTTCACACGCGCTTTTACTCCCGTTCGGATCCGCTTCGACCCGTTTCACGCGTGAAACGCGCGGTTCCTTTCTCAAAATGATAGGGACGGCGCGCATGCACACGCTGCACGCGGATCGCGCGCGAACGTGAACGAAACGGTGAATGCGTCGCGTGTGTTCGCGTTCGCCGCGCACACGCGCGCACGCGCGTTGCGTTTTGCGCGACACGTTTCCTGTGCAACGCACTGAAGTTGCGCGATCCTTCTCAATCTGAGAAGCGCAGCGACGCGCGTACGATTGTTTTTTTCATTTTGAGAAAGGGGCGCACGACATGACGAGTCGCACGGTGCACGATTCGAAAGTCGAGATGACGGAGATTGTTCTCCCGAACGACACGAACCAACTCGGCAACTGCATGGGCGGACGCGTCATGCATCTCATGGACATCTGCTGCGCGATCGCGGCGCGGCGACATGCGCGCACGACGTGCGTGACCGCCGCGGTCGACCAGATCAACTTCGTGCAGCCCGTCCCGATGGGCAGCGTGCTCATCCTGAAGGCGAGCGTGAACTACGCGGGCCGCTCCTCGATGGAGATCGGCGTGCGCGTGGAAACGGAGTCGACACGTTCGGGCGAGCGGTCGCACTGTGCGTCCGCCTACATGACGTTCGTCGCGCTCGACGAGGACAAGAAGCCCATGCCGGTGCCGAAGCTCGTGCCCGAGACGGAGAACGAGATCCGCCGGCACGACAAAGCCGTCGAACGCCGCCAAAGACGCCTCCAGCAGCGCTAATTTGCAGGGACCCCTATCCCCTGCAACAATACGGAATCTTCCGGGACCGGTGTCCCGGGAGAATCACGGCCCCTCCGGGGGCCTTTGTCATTGAATCGCATCCCGGGGACGGCCCCGGGCCGAGGAGACGGCCATGTCCGCAGAAGCATTCCGGTCACGCATCGGTTCCGCGATGTCGAATCGCGACTTCACCGAGGTCGAAGCGGCCTGGCGCGAGTACGCCAGCATGGAGCCGGAGGCCTACCCCTATCTGCTCAACGTCGCCGGTCAGCTCTCGCGTCATGACAAGGGTGCGATTGCCGGTGAGCTCTGCCTCTCGCTCGGCCAGGCGCTGCTCGAGAAGGACGACGTGGTCGGGGCGGAAGCCGCGGCGCGCGCATCGCTCAAGGCGAGCCAGCGCACCGATGGACTGCGCGAGCTGCTCATCGCGGTGCTGCAGAAGAAGCACGGCTCGAACCTGAACCTCGATCCCTTCCTCGAGAAGGCGGGGCTGTCGAGCGACGGTGGCGGCCTCCGTTCGCAGATGGACCTGATCGACCGCTACCTCATGTTCGAAGAGGACGCGTACGTCTTCCACGCCGGCGGCTGGGGCTTCGGCCAGGTCGTCGAGTTCGATCCGGAGGAGGAGTCGCTGATCGTCGACTTCCAGCGCAAGAGCGGCCACCGGATGACGATCGTCAACGCGACCAAGATCCTCGAGCGGCTGCCGGCCGAGCACATCGGCATCTACAAGTACTTCCGGCGCGAGGAGCTGGACGCGCTCGTCAAGGACGACCCCGCGAAGGTCTTCCACATCTTCCTCGGCAGCAACAACCGCCAGGCGACCCTCAAGCAGGTGCGCGAGGAGTTCGTGCCGGAGGTGATGGACAAGAACGCCTGGTCGCGCTGGTGGACGAAGGCGAAGAAGGAGCTGCTCAAGGACCCCGCCATCCGCATCGGCAAGGGCTCCTCGCCGCTGCTCGAGCTGCGCGACAAGGAGAAGCCGATCGAGCAGGAGGTCGTCGACCGCATGATGGCGCGCGTCAAGGGGCACGAGAAGTGCCAGGTCGCCCGCGAGTACATGCGCGCGCTCGACATGACCGACGCGCTGGCCGCCGCCATCGGTGGCGAGGTCGACCGCTCGCTCGGCAACGCGCCGCCCAACTCGCCCGACCGGCTCAGCCTGCTCTACCTGAAGGCGGACCTGAAGCAGGACGGCGCGGAGGAGGCGGCCGAGGAGGCGCGCGCGCTGCTGAACCTGGTGGAGCACCCGCACGAGATCCTCGAGGAGCTCGAGCCGGCCGACCGCAAGCGCGCGGTCACCGATCTCGCCACGCACGGCGAGGAGGGCTGGACCGACAAGGTCTTCGAGCTGCTGCAGAAGGGCGATGCGGACGTCGCCGACGTGGCCGTCGAGGCGCTGCGCAAGCGCCGGCCGGACGTGATCATCGCGTTCCTCGCCGAGCTCAACGCACATCCGCGCTCCAACCCGCACCTCTTCCTCTGGTACGTGCGCGGATTCATCAACGGCACGCTGCCCGCGGAGCTCGCGCCGGGCGAGAAGGCGACGACCGCGATGGAGAAGCTGCTCACGCTGGCCAACGTGGTCGGCCTCGAGCAGCGTCGCAGCGGCGACGAAGAGCTCAAGGAGTTCCTGCGGCAGGTGCGCAGCTTCGTGAGCGCGCGACGCCTGAAGATGTTCAAGGAGTTCGTGAAGGACACCTCGCTCACCTACGCGCGGTTCCTCTACGCCAAGATCCAGCGCAACCGCGGCTTCACCGACCAGTCCAAGGACGCGCTGCTCGACGTGATCGAGGGCGAGCACCCCAACATCCACGAGCAGGACGAGGTGGCGGAGTCGAAGGACTCCGCGTTCCAGCCGAGCGAGGACGTGGTCTACACGACGATCCTCGGCTACCTCGCCAAGGAGTCGGAGCGCAAGCACATCGTGGACGAGGAGATCCCGCAGAACGCCGAGGACCTCGGCCGCGCGGCGAGCTTCGGCGATATCTCGGAGAACGCGGAGTACAGCGCGGCGCTCGAGAAGCAGGAGCGCCTGATGCGCAAGCTGCGCGAGGTGAGCGACGACCTCGAGAAGGCGCGCATCCTCGACGTGGACGAGATCACCACCGATCGCGTCGTCATCGGCACGACGGTGAAGCTCAAGAACGCCAAGGGCGGCGAGGACACCTTCACCATCCTCGGCCCGTGGGACGCGGACATCGACCGCGGCATCATCTCGTACCTGGCGCCGGTGGGCCGCGGCCTGCTGGGCAAGGCGGTCGGGGAGACGGCGGAGATCAACCTGCCGGACGGCGCGGTGAACTACGAGGTCCTCGCGATCGAGACGGCTCCGGACGAGCTGATGGTCCAGGCGGACGACTGATCCACACGACTACGAAGCCAAAGAGGGCTGCGGGAAGGCTTCCGCGGCCCTTTTTTCGTGGCTAGGCCTTCGTTGGCCACAGAAACACAGAAACACAGAAGGCCCCCCGGAAGTCGCCCGAAGCCAACCTCTCAATCCACGGGATCAAGAGTCAGGCAGCGGAGCGTTCGCGCGCGCAGGCTGCAAACTTCTGTGTTTCTGTGATTCTGTGGCCAACTGACGCTCAGGCCCGCTTACCCGAACGCCTGGTCGAGGTCGTCTCGAAGGTCTTCGAGGTCCTCGATGCCGACCGACAGCCGGATGAGGCCGTCCGCGAAGCCCGCCTTGCGGCGCTCCTCGGCGGGGACCGAGGCGTGCGTCATGGACGCGGGGTGCTCGATGAGCGACTCGACGCCGCCCAGCGACTCCGCGAGCGAGAAGACCTTGGTGCGCGAGCAGAACGCCTTGCCCTCCTCGACGCCGCCCTTCAGCTCGAGGCTGATCATGCCGCCGAAGCGGTCCATCTGCGCCTTCGCGACCTCGTGGCCGGCATGGCTCGGGAGACCCGGGTAGTAGACGCGCTCGACCTGGGGATGCTCGTGGAGCCAGGCGGCGAGCGCCTCCGCGTTGTCGCAATGGCGGTCCATGCGCACGTGCAGCGTCTTGAGTCCGCGGAGCACCAGGAACGAGTCCATCGGTCCCGGCACCGGGCCGGTCCAGTTGGTGAGCTTGGCGTAGCGGTCGGCGCGCGCGGCGTCGTTGGTCATGAGCGTGCCGCCGATGACGTCGCTGTGGCCGCCGAGGTACTTCGTCATCGAGTGCAGGACGACGTCGGCGCCCAGCGTCAGCGGCCGCTGCAGATACGGCGACGCGAACGTGTTGTCGACCAGCATCGGCACGTCGCCCGAAACTTCCGCCAGCTTGCGAATGTCGGCAATCTTGAGCGTCGGGTTGGTCGGCGTCTCGACCCAAAGCAGATCGGCCTTCGTTTCGAGCGCGGCGGCGACGGCGGCCGGGTCGGTCGTGTCGACGAAGTCGAAGGTGAGGCCCAGGTTGCGGAAGACCTTCTCGAAGAGGCGGTAGGTCCCGCCATAAAGATCGTTGCCCGCGACGACGCGTGCGCCCGCGCCCAGATCGGTCAGCACGATCGTCTCCGCCGCCAGGCCGCTCGAGGTCGCCGTCGCGAACTCGGCGTCCTCCAGAGCGGCCAGACAGCCCTCGAGCGCCTGCCGCGTCGGGTTGTCCCCGCGCGCGTAGACGTAGCCCTTGTGCTGGGCGGGCGCCTCCTGCACGAAGGTCGAGGTCTGGTAGATCGGCGTCATGATGGCGCCGGTCGTGGGATCGGGCTGCTGCCCGGCGTGGATCGCACGCGTACCGAATCCGTGGCTCATGGGATCGATGGTACGGGTACGTTGGACGTTTGACGTTCAACGTTCGACGTCGGCGTCCTCGACCTCGGACTCGGGGTCGAAGAACTGGCGCCCGCTGCGGCGGTAGACGCCGATCGGGTAGTCCTCGATGGGGTCGCCCTGCTCCACTTCCTCGGTGCGGAGGCCGATGCCGCCGGCGGCTTCCTCGTGGCGGCGCGCAAGCTCGGCCGCCTCTTCCTTGGTCGTGGCCACGGTCGTGAACGAGACGAAGTAGCGCAGCGCCGGCTCGGCGGGATGGGTCGCTTCGAGCAGCACCTCGAACTGCCGCGTGTCGTCGGCGCGGCGGTCCTCGACCTCCCGGATCGCCCACTGCGCGTCGTCGCAGATCGGATCGTAGGCGTAGGCGACGAGCAGCTCGCGGACGACGTCGTCGCGCGCGCCCCCAAGCTTGTGCTTCGCCCAGGCCGCACGCACGACGAGCTGGGCGAGAACGTCGGGGTCGGCATCGTCGTCGGCTTCGGTGAGCAGCGCGGCGGCGCGCGGCAGGATCTCCGCGTACCGTTCCTCTCGCTCCCACTCCCCGAGCCGCAGGCTCTCGCGATAGAGGTGCAGAGCCGGATCGACGACCTCGTCGAGAAAGCGGAACCCCTCGTCGCGGAGGCCCGATCGGAACGCGAGGGTCGCCTGATTCAGACGCACGGAACTCACGTCGACGCCATCGCAGCCGAGGGCGTGTTCGTACGCACCGGCCGCCTCCTCCGGGCGACCCGCGTCGGAATACGAGTTGCCGAGCAGCTGCCAGAGCAGCCAGGCGGTCGACGCCTTCTCGACGCCCTGCTCGAGAATCGCGATCGCGGCGTCGAGATCGCCCTCGTCCCGCTCGACCAGCCCGAGCACCTCGAATCCGCCGGAGTAGCGCATCTCGATCAGCTGCTCGCCGATCGCGCGCGCATCGTCGAGGCGCCCCTCGCGAATCGCGTCCAGTCCGTCCTCGTAGAGCGCTTCGGAGTCGAGCATGGGTCCAACGTACAACGTCGAACGTCGAACGCGGCCTATCCGTTCCGCCGCGCCAGGTACGCCTTGTAGTCCTCCGGCGTATCGATGTCGTTCCACGGGTCCAGCTGCCCGACGCTTCGTCCCCGACGGTCCAGCCACTTCACCAGCGACGCGAACGCGCCGTCGTCGCCGTAGGTGAAGCCCTCGGCGAGGCCGGGAATGGGCTCCCGCAGGATGAGACAGGAGAAGCCGCCGTCCCGCGTCGGGGCCATGACGGCGTCGAACCACTTCAGCAGGTCGAGCCCCTGTTCGATGCGTCCCTTCGGCAGGTCGGGCGCATCGGCCCCGAGCGCGACGAGCGGGCGGTCGGCGTGTACGGCGGCGAGTGCGTTCTCGAGGCAGACGGCGCCGTCGTCGCCTTCGATCGGCATGAGCCGCGCCCGCGGCAGCGCACCGAGCGCGGCGGCGGGGTCGGCGTCGACCGGCGACGTCGCGACGACCGGCTCCTCGTCGAACGCGTGCGCGAGCTCGATCGTCTCGCGCAGCGCCTGCAGGTGGAAGTCAATCGCACCCTGTTCGCCGAGGAGTGGCTGCAGTCTGGTCTTAACCGGCAGGTGGCCGGGAAGCTTCGTCAGGATGACGACGGTCGCCCGCATGACTCCTCGCGCAAGACATAGAGTTTGGTCAGGATCCCCCAACCAGCTCCGACCACACCACGTAGGGTACCCGAGATCTGGTTCTCGCCGAACGGGCGTTCGCCGGCAGGGAGCTCCACTTCGACCACATCCATGCCGCGCTCGAGCGCACGCACGTTCATCTCCACGTTCCAACCGAAGCTCTTGTCGCGCAGCGCATCGGCCGGCCACATCGACACGCGAAGGGCACGAAACGGCCCGAGGTCCTCGAACCGGCGCCCCCAGCCGAGCGCGATGAGGAAACAGGCGAGCGCGTTGCCCAGCCGTTGCGGCGCGCTCAGATGCTTCGTCCGGCGGCGCGCCGCGCACACCAGACCGACCGACCGGTCGCGAAAGGGCGCGAGCAGGGCCTCCACCTGGCGCGGGCCGTCGGCGTGGTCCGCGTCGCAGATCACCGCGTAGTCGACCTCGCCGCGCAGCTTCGCGAGTCCCGCCTGCACCGCCGCCCCGTAGCCTCGCTCCTCCACGCGCAGGTATCGCACACGCAAGTCGAGGCGGCAGAGTTCCCGCGTCCCGTCCCCGGTCGGCGTATCGGCCACGACGATCTTCTCTACCGGCGTATCCAGCCAGCGCGGGAGCAGCACCTCGAGGTTCTCGCGTTCGCCGCGCGCGGGAATGACCACGCCGAAGCTCCCCGGCGCCCCGCGCCGCGGCTGTTCGACGCGCGCGGCGCGCGGCCGATACGCGACCAGCACGCCGACCGCGACCACCGCCGGCACCGCATACTCCACGATGGTGATCCACCAGCGCTCGGAGAACGGCGCCCCGCGATAGAACGTCACGTAGGTGACGCAGACGAGCAGGCAGGTACACGACCAGGTCAGCACCGGCCACGTCCAGGGCCGCGGCCCGACGCGCGGCAGGAAGACGATCAGCCAACTCAGGTACCAGACGTGCACCGTCGGCGAGAGCACGAGCAGTCCGGTGAAGAGCATGAGAAAAGCGGGGGCGACGCGCGGCTGCGAGACCGTCACGACGGCGACCCAGACGGCGAGCAGTGCCGCCGAGGCCAGCGTGCCGTGCCCCGGCACCACCCATTCGAGGAAGCGGTAGAGCGACGCGTTGAACGCGAACTCCGATCCGAAACGCACCAGGGTCGCGAGCACGTCCGCCTCCAGGAACGGGAGGTAGCCGAGCGCGATCGCCGGCAGCGTGACGAGCGCGGTCTCCTTCGGCCGGCGCAGCAGGAACCAGGGCAGCGCGAGGACCGCCACCGTCTTCGCGAGCACCGCGCCCGCGAGAAAGAGCGCCGCGGTGCGGTGGCGCCCCGCCTCGCGCGACCAGCAACAGCCGACCAGCATGAGCAGCATGAGCGCGTCGATGTGGCCGCTGCCCGCGGTGAGCAGGGCGAGTGGATGAAGCAGGTAAAGCGCCCCCCACCACGGCGGCAGCCCGCGCCGGGCCAGCCAGAGCGTGAGCAGCGCGCAGAGCAGCATGTCGAGTGCGACAACCACGTTGCGCATCGCGTACTCCGCTCCGCCGAGCCCCGCCACCGCCGCGAACGCATACTGCGCGAGCGGCGGGTAGATCGTCGAGAGATCGGGGTGGTTGATGCGGTCGTGCTTGGGCCCGCGCAACGCGGGCGGCGCGGTGTCGGGCGAGACGGCGTAGGGGTTCGCGTCCTGCCACTGGATCTGCCCTTCCCATACGTACCGGTAGAGGTCGTTGCTATGGAAGTCCCAGAAGAAGAACGGGACCCGCAGCAGCAGCGCGAGACCCAGCAGGATCCACGCGCCGCGGCTCACTTGCGCTCGACCAGCCACCAGTACCCGGCGAGCGTGCAGAACCCGGCGCAGCAGAAGAGCGCGTAGGTCGCGGTGGCCCAGGGGCTGGTGTTGGCGAGATAGATGACGCAGCTGACGCTGAAGACCGTCATCACCTGTTCCGTCACCGGCATGGGTGTCTGCAGGCGAATACCGCTCGCGCCCTGCTTCGGCGTCCGGACGAAGGTCCGAATGGGCCGGAAGAGGCCGCGGAAGACGGCGATCGCGTTGTTCATGCAGGAGCCGAGGCCGAGCAGGAAGCAGGCGAGAATGTCGGGCACGCGGACGCGGCCGCGCAGCACCTGCGCGTAGGTGGTCACCGTCAGCGGACCGAGCGCGGCGATCCAGATGCCGACCCAGACCGGCCAGAGACCCGGATACTGCGCGAACATCGGCCAGTGGCCGAGGCCGAACGGCAGAACCGCAATGAGCATGACCATCGCAACGCAGACGCCGTAGCCGCACAGGTGCAGCGTCGCCTCCGTCTTCACGCCGAACGGCAGGTCGGAGCGCCAGACCGGCCCGAGGAACTTGCGCGCGCATTGAATGCTGCCGCAGGCCCAGCGACGCTGCTGGCTCTTGTACGCGTCGAGCGCGGGCGGCAGCTCCGCCGGCACGACGAGATCCTTGTCGAACACGATGCGCCAGCCGTGCAGCTGCGCGCGATAGGACAGATCGAGGTCCTCGGTGAGCGTGTCCCCGACCCAGCCGCCGACGGCGTCGATCGCGGAGACCCGCCAAAGCCCCGCCGTCCCGTTGAAGTTGAGGAAGCGGCCGGCGGCGGCGCGCGCGTACTGCTGGATGAGGAAGTGCGCGTCGACCGCGATCGCCTGCGCCCGCGTGAGCCAGTTCTGATCGCGATTGACGTGCCCCCAGCGCCCCTGCACGCAGGCGACGTTCTCGCCCACGTCGAAGACCGGCAGGCCGCGGCGCAGGAAGTCCGCGTGCGGCAGGAAGTCGGCGTCGAAGAGCGCCACGTATTCCGCGTCGCTCACGCGCAAGCCCTCGGCGAGCGCGCCCGCTTTGAAGCCTTCCCGATTCGAACGACGCAGCGTGCGAATCGGAATGCCGGCGGCCGCGTGGCGCGCGACCACGGCGTCGACGATGCCGACGGTCTCGTCGGTCGAATCGTCCAGCACCTGGATATCGAGCCGGTCGGCGGGCCAGTCGAGCGCGGCCACGGCGTCGATGGCGCTTTCCGCCACCGCCGCCTCGTTGAAGATCGGAAGCTGGACCAGCACGCGCGGGAATTCGGTCTTGCCGAGCGGAGACGCGGCGCGCGCGCGGTCGATGCTCGCGTCGTAGCCCGGCCCGAAGCTCTTGCGCCAGCGCAGCATCTTGTAGGCGTGGAAGCCGTACGCGAGCAGTCCGCCCGTCGCGATGATGTAGAAGACGAGCCAGACCCAGTTGACGGTGCCCTTCTCGACCGCGCCCTGCGAACCGGCCTCGTTGAGCGACCAGTCGTAGTCCTTGAAGGTGATGCGCCACGGCGGCGTGCCTTCGGTGAGCGCCTGGCGGAGTTTCTCGGTCGGCGCGTACTTCGCGAGGAAGAGCTGCGTGCGCGGCGCATCCTTGGGGAAGTCCTTCTCGAACTCCTTGCGGTACCACTCGAACACCTTCGAGATCTCGGCGCGACGGCGGGCGGGATCGAAGGTGTTGTGGCGCTTGTCGGCCAGGAAGACGCGCGTCGCCTGGGTCAGGTCGCGGTCGAGCGTGTCCGCCTTCCACAGCCACGGCTGCAGCGCGGGGCACGACCAGGAGGCGCAGTTGACGGCGAAGTGCGTACGCGGATCGCCGTAGCCCTTGAGCACGACCTGCTCGATGGCGTCGAGGTTGTACTGCTTGCCCGCGACCTTCCATTTCCGCTTCTTCCAGAAATCCTTGACGGAGCGCTGCACGGAGTACTTGGGGTCGTCGCCCTTGCGGGTGTCGAGCACCTGCTGCAGCGTGAGCGCGTTGTACGCGTTGATCCAGAACGCGATCTGCTCCTCGCGCGTCTTGCCGGGGCTGGCGGTCTCGAGCGACTTGACGTACGCGTCGAGCACCTTGCGCTCCTTGCGGAGCAGCTTGTAGTCGACGCCGTCCTTCTTGACGATCTTCCGCAGAAGGGCGTTCATATCGGCCGACGCATCGGCCGCCAGCGCCGGGGCCGCGAGAAGCAGGCCCGCGAGTACGAGTCGAATCATGAGATGGTTCCGCCGCAGCTCGAACCGGCCCCGGCGGTGCAGCCGAAGCAGTGGCGTCCGGTCGCGATCCGCTCGCCCTCGAGGGCCTGCGGTTCCACGTCCCAGAGATACCGCCGCGGCCGGCGCCCCATCGGGAGATCGAGCATCTGGTTGAAGTCGCAGTCGAACAGGTCGCCTTCCCATCCGACGTTGATCGTGTCCCGGCACATGAGGCCATCGACCGTGGCCGGGTTGAAGTTTTCGAAGAGCAGCTGGTGGTATTCCTCCAGCTTCCCCGTGTGCTTCAGCCAGAGCGCGAAGCGGGTGACCGGCAGGTTGGTGATACACAACAGCCGGTCGAACTCGATGTCGAAATGCTCCTTGAGCTGCTGCTTGTAGGCCGCCTCGAGCGGCGCCTGCTCGGGGGGCAGGCTGGGCCCGATCGGGTTGTAGACCAGCGTCAGCACCAGCTTCGGATCGCGCGCGTAGCCCTTCTCGTTGAAGATCTGCAGGGCGCGGATGGACTTGTCGAAAACTCCGTTTCCGCGCTGCTTATCGACGTTGTCGGCGGAATAGCAGGGCAGCGAGCAGACGAGCTCGACCTGGTTCTCGACGTAGAAGTCGGGCAGGTCGGTCTCGCCCTCCTCGAAGATGACGGTGAGGTTGCAGCGCACCAGCACCTCGGCCCCGATGCCGTGCGCGGCCTGGGCGAGGCGGCGGAACTCGGGGCAGAGCTCGGGCGCGCCGCCCGTAATGTCGACGACCGCCGGACGGTACGCCTCCATCCAGTCGATGATTCGGTCGGCCGTTTCGGCGGACATGACCTCCTTGCGACCGGGACCCGCCCCGACGTGACAGTGGATGCACGTCTGGTTGCAGAGCTTGCCGAGGTTGATCTGGAGGATGCGGGTCGTGCCGCGCCGCAGCTGCAGATCGTGCCGCGTCAGCGTCTCCGCGAAGCCGGGGGTCGTCGCTTCGGTCGTGGGGTTCACTTCAGGCCGAGTACTTTCTCGTCTCCGTTGCGGAGGTAGTCCCAGTAGTAGAGCTTCTTCTTGGTGACGCGGCGGAACTCCTCGCGGCCGGGGATGGTCCAGCTCTCGAGGAAGCCGCCCGCGTCGTAGCGGAACTCGCTCTTGCCGATGCGCGTCGTGCGCCCGTCGCGCGTCAGCTCGCCCGCGCTCTTCGTCCAGGGGCGGATGCGGCTGCGCACGAGCGGCGGCAGCACCTCGACGGACTGCGGCTTAAGCAATCCGGCGACGAACGGCAGCTCCTCGGGGAAGAAGAGGTTCGCCGGCTTCGCGAGCGCACGCTCGCCGCGCGCCTCGCCGTCCCAGTAGGTGTCCCAGCGGAACGTGCCCGACCAGTCCCAGCGCTGCATGGAGGTGCCGCATCCTTCCTGGCTGGTCCCCATGCCCTTCACGAGCACGCCGGTCTTGCGATGGAAGAAGAGCGTCGCCATCTGACGATAGGGATAGGTCCCGGTGTTGAACGAGATGAGCGTGTTCGCCTTGATCACCGGAATGGACTTGTCGTCCGGGCTGTCCGACTTCACGAGCTGGTCCGGATCGAGGAACTCGCGAACGACGTAGTGGCGCACTTCCGCCTCGCGGAACTCCCCGTACCACTGGATGCGGCCGCGGAAGACGGAGACGAAGGCGGCCCCGTCATCCCACGACTTGTCGGAGAGCCACGCCGTGTCGGCGTCGGGGGCGGATTTCGACTCGCCGCGCGCGGGGCCCATGAACAGCCAGCACGCCGCGAGAACCGGGATGAGAATCCAGGCGAAACGCATGATCGGCTCAGCCTAGCAGCAGTCCGGACCGGTGCAGGCGTCGGTCGTGGCGTCGTAGTCGAGGCCCTTGGTTTCGCGCGGATGGCGCAGCGTGTCGCGCGTGCAGTCGAACGGCTGTTGCTCCGAAACGGGCTCCCGCGGCGCCACGAACTCGAAGTGTTCTCGGTAGGGCTCGCGCTGGTAGAGACGGAAGGTCTTGTCGCACACGGCGTAGCGCACGCCGCGCGGAATGACGTGCCCGTCATCGTCCTTCACGTGGCTGAAGGGGCCCTTGTAGACGACCGCCTGCAGGCCCTCCCAGCAGGGTCCCTCCTTGCCCTTGAACGCCTCGACCGTCACGCTGCGGAACTCGATACCCTCGACGGTGCGCCACGGCTCCTCGTCACGCTTGAGGACGCGGACGCCGTAGAAGCCGGCGTCGATGAACGCCTGCAGGAAGAGGTCCTCGCGGTAGGCGCCGCTGACGCAGCCGCTCCAGAGCTCGGGATCGTCCGCCATCGCCTGCGGCACGTCCTCGTCGGAAACGATGTCCGAGATCACCACGCGACCGCCCACCTTCGTGACGCGGAAGATCTCGCGGAAGAGGTCGCCCTTGTCCTCGGGGCGCACCAGGTTCAGCACGCAGTTCGACACGACGACGTCGACCGACTCGGTGGCGACGAGCGGGCGCTCGCGCCGCTGACGCGCCATGTGCGCCTCGAAGTCGAGCGCGTCCTGCGCGGTGCGCACAGGGTGTTCGGTGAGATACGCCGCGGCTGCCGACGGGTCGGAGGCGAGGTCCTGGATGCGCCCCTCGCGAAACTCGACGTTGCCGAAGCCGAGCGTGTCGGCAACCTTCGGCGCGCTCTCGCGGGCGAGCTCCAGCATCTCCGGATTCATGTCGACGCCGATGACTCTGCCCTCGGCGCCCACGACCTGCGACGCGATGAAGCAGATCTTGCCGCCGCCCGAACCGAGATCGAGAACGGTCTCGCCCGGCTTCAGGTGGGCGCTCGGATCGCCGCAGCCATAATCCCGCTCCAGCACCTCGTCGGGGATCGCCTGCAGGTAGGCGGGGTTGTACGAAACCGGGCAGCACAGCTCGTTCTCGCGCGCTTGTGCGGCATCCGAGTAGCGATCCAGGACCGCTTTCTCCTGATCTAGGCTCATGGGGCTCTCTCCTCGCAAGGACGATACCAACGCTTCGATGCCGGAGAAACGTGGGACGTTCGACGCGAAACGTTCGACGTCCGATTCCTGAGCTCAGCCCGACCGCCGGACGGCTACCGACAACCAACGTCGAACGTCGAACGTCCCACGTCGAGCGTGCCTACTCGATCAGCCCCTCGGCCACCTGGGGCTCCTGTCCCCGCAGCACCGAGTTGCCCTCGAAGAGCTGCCGCTGATCGATACCCGGGGCGTCGGCCCAGTCCGCCTCGCGGATCTGGCCGCTCTGCCCGTAGACGGCGAGCGCGTTGTCGTAGGTGACCGTCTTCATGTCCGCCTCGGAGACGCCGCGCTCGAGCATCAGACGCGCCGTCTTCGGGACCGCCAGGGGATCGGACTTCCCCCAGTCGGCGCTCGAATCGACGATGATGCGCTCCGGGCCGAAGCGCTTCACCACCTCGACCATGCGCTCGTTGCCCATCTTGGTCTTGGGGTAGATCGTGAAGCCGGCCCAGAACCCGCGGTCCTTCACGTCCTGCACCGTCTCCTCGTTGTTGTGGTCGATGACCACCCGGCTGGGGTCGATGCCGTGCTCCTCGATCACGTCCATGCTGCGGATCGTGCCGCGCTTCTTGTCGCGGTGCGGCGTGTGGATCATGACCGGCAGGTCGGTGTCCTTGACCAGCTCGAGCTGCGCGCGGAAGTACTTGTCTTCCGCCTCGGTCTGATCGTCGTAACCGATTTCGCCCAGCGCAACGACGCCGTCCTTGTAGAGGTAGCGCGGCAGCAGATCGATGACCTGCTCGGCGAGCGCCTCGTCGTTGGCCTCCTTGCTGTTGAGGCCGATCGCGCAGTAGTGGCGGATGCCGAACTGCGAGGCGCGAAAGCGCTCCCAGCCGACCAGCGTCGCGAAGTAGTCGACGAAGCTGCCCACGCTGGTCCGCGGCTGGCCCAACCAGAAGGCGGGCTCGATCACGGCGACGATGCCCGCCGCGGCCATGTTCTCGTAGTCGTCCGTCGTGCGGGAGATGCAGTGGATGTGCGGGTCGATGAAGCGCATCAGCTTTCCTTCCGGGAGGCGAGCGCGCGTTCGGCCGCCTCCTTTTCTTCGGGGGTCCCGGTCGCGATCACGCGCTCCAGGTCGGCGATCGCCGCGTCGTCGGCGCACGGCCCCACGCAGCGCCAGAGCTCCGGGCTCACGGTGCGCCCCGCCGCCCAGCGCTCGTGGGCGTAGTCGCAGAGCATGCGCATCAGCGCGGGGTTGGCGCGTTCGTCGAGCCCGACGATCGGCGCCAGCTCGACGCCGATGAAGAGCGCCTTGAGGACCATGGTGTTCCAGGCGACGTCGTCGAAGTGCTCGCTCGGGTAGGGGTTGTCGTGCGCCACCGCGCAGAAGACATCGGTGATGTTGGAGCGCACGCCTTCCGCGGCCCGGAGCGCGTGCCGGTCGGGCCAGGGAAGCAGCGGCAGCGCCTTGTAGAACGCCACCAGCTCGCGTACGTCGGCCGCCTGGCAGAGCCGATCGCAGGTCACCACGTAGGAATCGGCATCGGTCCCGGAGTAGGCGAGCAGCAGCTCGACGCGCGCCGCCTCGGCCTGCGTCCACGACCCGTATCCGATCGGCTCGTGCGGAAAGTGGCGCGGCGCCGACGAGAAGGCGCGAAACATCCGCGCTTCGTCCGGCGTGGCGGATTCCACGAGCCACGCCATCGCCTCCGGCGTGGCGGCATCCTGGAGCGCCTGGAGCAGCTCCTGCCGCCGCGGCCTCACGCCTGCGCCTCGCGGGATTCGACGGCGATCACGCGCTTGATCTCCGGAATCGACTCCGTGATGGCGCTCTCCAGCCCGTACTTCAGGGTGATATCGGCGCCGGGGCACCCGATGCAGGCGCCGGTCAGCCGCAGATAGACGGTATCGCCCTCGATGCGGGCCAGCTCGACGCCGCCCCCGTCGACCTTCAAGAGGGGGCTCAAATCGACCAGAGCGGCCTCGACGCGGCTGCGGAGCGTATCCATGGGCGGGAACCGAAGTCTACCGCGAATGGCCCGGAACCCTCCCGGGTAGCGAGGAGTACACTTCCACGGATCGGGTCCATGGGCGAGCAGCCGCGCGACGAAGCATTCCATTTCGCAGGAGACCATCTCGGCAAGTTCGTCGTCCTCGGCGAGCTGGGCCGCGGGTCGATGGGCGTGGTCTATGAAGCCTTCCAGGAGGACCTGAAGCGCAAGGTGGCCCTCAAGGTGCTGCCGGCCAATATCGCGCTCGATATCAAGCAGGTCCGGCGCTTCCGCCGCGAGGCGGAGTCGGTCGCTCGCCTCCAGCACCCCAACGTGATCCAGATCTACGAAGTGGGTCAGCTGGAGAACACGCACTACTTCGCGATGGAGCTGGTCGACGGCGCGCCGTTCGGCAGCCAGTCGTTCGTCCGCGATCGTGGCTACGTCGACTTCGCCGCCAAGGTGGCGCGCGACGCGGCACGCGGGCTGGCGCATGCCCACGAGAAGGGCGTGATCCACCGCGACATCAAGCCGGGCAACCTGCTGGTGGACAAGGCGGGGCGCGTGGTCGTGACCGACTTCGGGCTGGCGCGCCTGAGCGAGTCGGGCAGCCTGACGTCGACCGACGCCATCGTCGGCACGCCGAAGTACATGGCGCCGGAGCAGATCCTGCCGGGCACCTATCCGCTCGACGGACGCTGCGACCTCTACGGACTCGGCGCCACGCTCTACGAGGCGATCTGCGGCACGCCGCCGATCGACGCGCCGACGGTGCAGGCGTTCCTGAAGGCGATCCTCGAGGAGAGGCCGATCTGGCCGCGCAAGCGCAACCGGCTGGTACCGCACGATCTCTCGACGATCATCATGCGCTGCCTGGAGAAGCACCCGGACGAGCGCTACAAGTGCGCCGAGGAACTCGCCGACGATCTGGAGCGCTTCCTGAACGGCGAGCGCATCCAGGCCAAGCCGAAGGGACTCGCCAAGCGCTCGCTGAGCTTCCTCAATCGGCATCGCGTCGTCACGGCGCTCTCGGGGCTCTTCCTCGTCTCCGGCATCGCCACGCTCACGCTGCTGGGCGCGCTGGGCGACGAGCGCGAGGAGTCGAATCTGCGCGGCGAGATCAACATGCTGCTCGAGGACAATGACCTCGCCGGTCTGGAGGCGCTGTCCGATCGGTTCCCGGGCAACACCGACGTCGATTCCGCGCTGGCGGCGATGCGGCAGACGCGCGTCAACGAGCTGCTCGCATGTCAACGCGAGGAGCTGGCCGCCCATATCCCGGAGATCCTGTCGCTGTTCGAGAAGAAGGGGCAGCAGGAGAACTTCTGGCGGCTCATGCTGCTGTTCGAGGCGGACGGCATCGAGGAGCTGCGCCGGCTCGTGGCGGGCGCCGAACTCCCCGAGCACGCCGCCCGCGTCGTTCGCGCGCGCCTCGCCCTGGTCGATCGCGACGCGGAGAAGGCGCGCGCGCTGCTGGAGGAGGACCCGCCCGAGGGCACCACGCCGGAGGCGATGGTCTTCCACTACCTCGTGCAGTCGCGGGCGCTGCGCACCATGCGGCAGCTCGAACCCGCGCTCGAGGTGCTGGGGCGCGCGCGGCAGGCGAGCGCGCGCTTGCGCCAGCCGTGGCTGCAGTGGCGCGTCGATCGCGAGTTCGTCGACCTCGAGGCGATCGCCAAGGGGTCGGGGCGACTCGAGACGCTGCGCAATCTCTTCCGCGACGTGGAGGACTTCACGGCGGCGGTGCTCTCCAACCTAGCGCGCATCTCCGAGGACCTCACCTCGCAGGAGCAGCAGAGCGTCGAGGAGTACATCGAGCGCGTGCTCGCGATCGCCGACGAGAAGCCCGACGTGAGCGCGACCGAACTCATCGAGCGCGGCCAGCAGCGCACGCGCCAGGGGATCCAGGACGAGAACGCCGACGAGGCGGTGCAGGGCTACCTCATCCAGGCGATCGGGCACCTCGCCAGCGGCCGGTCACTCGAGGCGGAGGAGTCGCTGGACGGCGCCGACGAGTTCAACGTGGCGCGCATGCAGCCGTTCGTCTACTGGGCCTACTCGCTCGCCGCGCGCGCGCAGGGTCGCGTGTCGGACGCGCTCGACTTCACGCAGGATGCGATCACGTTCGCGAACGACGCGGAAGCGCAGTTCTCGGCGGCCGACTGGAAGAAGCTGCTGCGCTACGCGAGCATCATCCAGCTGCGCGCGACGGCGGAACAGCGCCAGTCGTTCCTCGACGAGATCGGCAACGCCCTGCCCACCATGCAGAAGGCGGCCTGGGACTTCATCATTTCCCAGGTGCAGGGTTCTCGGGTGCAGGGTTCTCGGGGGCCGGATTCAAGATAGCGTCGAGCTGCTGCTTTGACATGCGGCGCATGGTGAAGTCGGTGCCGAGCACGCAGATCATCGCGTCCGGGCCGTTGGGCGCGCCGTGCAGCAGGATGCCGCGGCGACCGTCGGGGCCGTACCACGTATAGAGCTCGCCGTCCGTGCCCGGAATGCGCAGGTTGCGGCCTCGGATGTGCGGGCCGCGCAGATCCTCGATCTTCTCGGGGAACTCCATCTTGCGCCGCTGGTAGAGGCGCAGCTGGTTGCGGATGCGACGCACGTTGGCGACGCACCGCTTGCGCTGCACGTTCAGCTCCGGCGTGCGGTCCTCGGTCTCGTCGGTGCCGTCGGGGTCACCGATGGTGACGCCCCCCCCGGGATTGCCGCCCGGATTGCCGCGCGCCTGCACCTGCTCGTTGCGCATCAGGAAAAGCACGCTGGAGACGCCGCCGATGAATCCGGTGGCGGCCAGGCCGAGGTCGGTCGAGGCGTGCGAATGCCAGTGCATGCCGTTCTTGTCGGCCGTCCGCCAGCCGACGCGACCGTAGAGGTGCTTGGTGAAGACGTGCGCCTCCGGCAGCTCGTAGACCGTCGTCTCGCCCTCCTGGGGCATGGACTGCAGCAGCGGCACGAGCGTGGCGTAGGCGCTCGCGAAGACGCGACGGATGTCGAGATAGGAGACCGAGAGCGCGCCCTCCGGGATCCGCTTGCGCAGCGTGGCGAAGTCGCGGTTGGCGGCGACCGACTCCCGCTCGCCGCGCTTGGTCGAGACGAAGCGCTGGAAGCTGATCGGGTAGAGGGCGAGCACGAAGTGGCCGTCGACGATGCCGAACGTGGGCGCGATCGGGAGCTCGTTGAACTCGGGGTGGAATGACTTCACGACGTAGGCGTCGACACCCCCGATGCGCGTCTTGTCGACGCCGGTACCGCCCTCCCAGGCGACGTTGCCCAGCATGGTGAGCAGCGCCTTCTGCAGGCGCTTGGGGTTGTCGCTCTCGAAGACCAGTCCGACATCCGGGACGAGACCGTCGTTGCCCGAGACGATGAAAGCCGCCTCGGGTCCGATGCGCTCGAGCAGATCGGTGCGCAGGTTCACGCCGAGCGCGTTCCGGAGCTCGACGGAGGCCTGCTCGTAGATGAGCCCGAACCACTCGTTCAGGCCGCGGGAGATGCCCTGGCCCTTGAAACGTCCGGCCGCCACGTAGAGGGTCTGTTTCGGCGCGAAGCCGAGCGCATCGAGCTTGGCGGGCTCGCCGCCTTCGAAGAACCGGCTGAGACCCACCCGGCGGCCGCTCAGCAGCACCGAAGTGGAGCCGCCGACGCCGGCGCCGTCGACGCGCGAGGTCGACACGATGCCCTCGAGCCCGCCGAGGCCGGCGGTCTTCATGTTCATTTCGATGAAGGTGAACTGCTCGGGAGCGATGCGGGCCAGGGTCTTGAGCGCGCTGCGCGTGTTGAGCGCAATGAGCGTCGTGATCGTGCCGTCGCCGTGGGCGTTGCGGCGCGCGTGACGGTAGGTATCGCTGGCGGCCAACGAGTTCTTCGCGGCGGTCCCG
Source organism: Planctomycetota bacterium (assembly GCA_039182715.1). Lineage (GTDB taxonomy): Bacteria > Planctomycetota > PLA2 > PLA2 > PLA2 > JBCDBY01. The sequence continues at coordinate 1,096 of JBCDBY010000014.1, read as the reverse complement.
CGCGATCGGTCGATGACGTCGGTGAGGCGCTTGCGCAGCGTGGCGAGCACGAGGCGCCGGCCGACCTGGGCGTAGTGGAGTCGCACGATGCCGAGGTCGGCGCTGCGGCAGTCGACGTCGCCGTGCTTCCACGACTGCTGCGGCCGGTTCGGCACGTCGGCGTTCAGCTCGGCGACGCTGGCGAGGATCTTTCCGAGCACCTCGACCGCTTCGCGCGGATCGCTCTCGACCTCGAGGGCAGCGACCAGGTCGGGAACGATCGGACCGCGCTTGCCGCCGGGGCGCATGCCGACGAGCGCGAACGCGGTACGCCCGCGCACCCGCACGGTCGACTCGGACGTGCCGCGACGGTAGTGCAGGTTGAAGAAGAGCCCGGGCTCGCGAATGTCGAACTGGAGCCGGACGCTCGCCTCCCCCATCGGCATGGCGACCTCGGAGAAGTTTCCGCTCTCGGCCAGCATGCGGTCGAGCACGCGGCGCAGCTCGGGCTCCTGCAGACACTTGTAGGCGATCGCCTTGCGGAGTTCCGCCGGGGTCGGCCGGTCCGTCTCGAGGTACGCGATCGTCTCGGCCGGTAGCCATTCCGCGAACGACTTCGGGGGCGCCGCCGCGACGAGGGCGGGAATCGTGAGGACGACGAGGGCAGCGGTCCGGACAGACTTCATCGCCCGACAAGGAACACATGGCGTGCCGAAAGCACGGATGTGGCACGCTGGAAAAGCCGCCCTGCGCGCAGGTTTTCGAGGATTCCCGGAGCGGTGTCTCCGGATCGGCCGTGTGGGTGCATCACCGGCGTATGGAAAACGCACAGGGGGCTAGGGGCCAGGAGCTAGGGGCCAGGGGCCCGAGAGGCCTGGGGTCGCCGAGGACACCCGCCGACGAGAAACACCTCTCCACGCAAGGGCGCACCCGAACCCCACAACCGCTTTCCCCGTCTTCTTCAATTCCCAGATGTTCACGATCCTCTTGTTGCAACCCCGATTTCAATTGAGCTTCTTCGTCCTCTGCAATCTCCCCTTCTTCTAAATTTTTGTTGTTTTTGTTATTTTTGTTATTTTTGTTATTTTTGTTGTTTTTGTTATTTTTGTTGTTTTCG
>JBCDBY010000013.1:0-29403 GCA_039182715.1 Planctomycetota bacterium | reverse complement strand
GAGCGCGTGCGCCGCGAGATCTCCGAGATCCAGAGTTCGCCCGAGAAGATCGAAGAGGCCGCCGCCGAGGTCTCGGGCCGTACCCGCCGCGGCTTCCGCACCGTTTTCTACAGCTCCGCCGAGGACCAGCTCGCCATCGCGCGCTTCTTCGGCGAGCCGGTGGTCCTGGTGCCGCGCAAGGGCCTCGATCCGCGCAACCACTTCTACTATCGCGTGGACGGTGCGAGCTTCGACAAGATCGTGCGCGTGAACGAGAAGCCGCCCACGAACCGCTTTCGCCAGTACCGCGATCTTTCGTCGTACGAATACGCCGAGCTGCCCGGCATGATGCGCGCCCTGCGCCGCCGCGTGCCGGTCCGCTCGGACATCTACCTCTTCGCGTCGCTCATCCCCCCGTCCGAATGGGCGGTGGTCATCGCACGACGCCAGGCCGCGCTCGCCACCTGCCAGCAGCAACTGAGCGGCGCGCGCAGCCTCCAGGACCTGCGCCGGGTCGAGATGCGGTACGTGCCGCTCTCCGGCGGCGGGTTCGACATCGAAGTCAAGCAGCTCGTCTTCGCCGACGGCACCCGCTGGAAGAACCAACCCTAGGAGCCTCCCATGTTGCAGATCAGGAAACTCACTTCGGCCTTCATGCTGGCCGCGGTCATCATCCCGCTGGCGGGCTGCGGCTCGACCCCGGACCTGAGCCCGGACGACGCCAGCAACCAGATCGCCGAGAACCTCGCGGCCGGCAAGGTCGAAGCGGCCGAAGAGATCTTCGACGGCGTCGACCGCAGCGACGAGCACCGTTCGGCGATCCGGGCGACGGTCTACGAGCGCGCCGGCGCCTACTACCGTGCCGACCGGTTCCGTGAAGCGATCGCGTTGCTCCGCTTCCTCAACGAGCACTATCCCGACCAGAGCGCACCGCGCCTCGCGCTGCTCTACGCGCACTTCCACCAGCGCGGCAAGACCAACGCCGTGCCCGGCGCGAAGAACCTGAAGGAGGTCAACGGCCTGATCGAGACCATCCGCGAGGAGGACGAGAAGTACCCGGCCTGGGTCGACCTCGCCGCCGCGCAGGCCGCCGTCGACGGAAGCCGCATCGAAACCGCGCGCAAGGAGTACGCGCAGTTCAAGTCGAAGTGGGACGGCCGTCCCCGCGAGTTCGCTTTCTACGTCGAAGAGTTCGAGCGCTATTTCCGCATGCTCGACGGAGCCTGATCCGCCCGAGGAACGTCATGCATCGCATCTGCACCCTGCTTCTCCCCCTCGCCCTCGCCGCCTGCTCGTCCGCACGCGAGCAGACGCGCGAGAATCACCACGAGGTTTCCATCGAGATGGCCGACCGCTTGGTCGTCCAACTGCGCGAACGAACCGACCTTCGGCGGCTCAAGGTGACCGTTCGCTCGTTCGACGACCGCACCGGATCCGACCGCACCTACACCAAACGCAACCGCGTCTACTTCGCCAAGCCGGAGACGCCGCGCGAGTTCCGTCAGGAGCTCATCGAGGCGCTCGCGCCGCAGCTGCGCGTGGTCGACAGCACCGCGAAGGTGCAACAGGCGCCGCCGACCGACAGCGACGGCTGGGGCCCCGTAACCCGCGAAGCGATGCTCGTCGGGGAATACACCGCAGACGAAGACGAGACCGTCTACCTCCGCACGCGCGTGATCGATGCCGAGTCGAAGATCGTGCTGGCGACGGCCGAAGGGATCGTCCGGAAGTAGAGGGAGCTGAGGCGCGGAGAGTTCGCGCTGAGATGGCTGAGTTCCGCTGAGATCGCTGAGCTGAAACAAAGGGGGCATCGGGTCGACCGACGACCCCCTTCTTCGTTCTCAGCGATCTCAGCGTTCCTCCGTTTCCTCAGCGCGATACCTCCGCGCCCTCAGCCCCCTCCCGTCCCCTCCTGCCCGAGATCGTTCCAGGCGCACCGCCCAACCCGCGCTAGCATCCAAGCAACCGACATGCGACCCGCCGCATTGCTTCTCCTCTGTATTGCCTGCAACGATCACATGACGCGCATCGACTCCTCCACCGAGGCGCAGACGCCTCTGCCCTCCACCTCGAAGATCCAGACCGCGACCTTCGCGCTCGGCTGATTCTGGGGCCCCGACTCCCAGTTCGGGAGTCTGCCCGGCGTGGTCCGCACGCGCGTCGGCTACGCCGGCGGCACGAAGGACCAGCCCACCTATCACGACCTCGGCGACCACACCGAGGCGATCCAGATCGACTTCGATCCCGACGTGATCTCCTACCAGGAGCTGCTCGCACTCTTCTGGACCTCGCACAACCCGACGCGCCGCGCGTTTTCCACGCAGTACGCCTCGTGGGTCATGCCGCACGGCGAGGAGCAGGCGCGCCTGCTGCGCATCAGCCGCGAGGCGGTCGAGGAGAAGCTCGGGCGCAAGGTCGCGACCGGCCTCCGAGCCGACGGCACCTTCTGGCGCGCCGAGGGCTATCACCAGAAGTACCGCCTGCGCCACGCCGGCCGACTGCACGACGCGCTCGTCCAGCACTTCGGGGACGACCGCGCATTCGTCGACTCGACCGCGGCCGCGCGCATCAACGGACTGCTCGACGGCTACGGAACGCGGCAGGCCGTGCAGGAACTCGACCTGCCGGAACCGATCGTCGAACTACTTCCCTGAGGAGGATCCTGAGGACGTTCCTGACGACGTTCCTGAGGAACGCTCCTGCTCGAGATGCAGCAGGAGGATGCGCCGCACCTCCTTTTCCGCCTCCGGCGCGGCCGCGAGGTTGTGCGCCCAGCGCATGATCTTCTCGCTGGCCGCCCCGTCGAGATGGGCGCTCTCGTACGGCACCACGGTGTCGCTCGTGGGATTGGTCGTGGAGCCATTCTTGTCGCCGATGAGGCTGTGATACGGCACCTCGATGCGCAGCCTGCCGATGCCGCTCAGGTAGAAGTCACCGGGTGAGAGCGAGTCGACCGACGTGTGCTTCGCCAGGAGCTCCGCCTTGATCTCCGGACGCAGCTGATCCCCGTACTTGTCGACGACGGATCGGCGAAGCTGATCCACGCGGGGGTCGGTTCGGATCGACGACTTTCCGATGGCGCCGATGATGCCGCGCGCCATGCCGGATCCCTGGTGCGGGACCGCGAGGAAGACGAGACGCCGGATCTCGGGCATCGGCTCGAAGATCAGGCCGAGCCGGGCGATGCGCCCCGCCTGCGTGTCGAGGTCGAGCTGATCCGGGCGCACGGTGAACACGCGGTCCCAGAGTTGAAAGTCACTTCGCTGCGCGAGCGGCTTGATTTGCAGGCCACCCATGGAGTGTCCGATGGCCACGGTCCCCATTCCGTACGCCTTCGGCGCCGCTTCCTGGAACCAGTCGTAGAAGCGGCGAAGCCGATGCCGGAACAGGATGTTGTTGATCATCAACGGATGACCGGTGTCGTACTGGTAGGCGATGAACTGGTAGTTCGTTCGGATGCGCGGATCGCGCATGAGCCGGATCGCGAGCTGCGTGAACGCCCTCGGACTGGAATTCAGCCCGTGCACGAAGAGCAGAACGCGACGATCCTCGCGCGGCAGCTGGAGCGCGTACATGTGCTCGGTGCCGGCCTTGGGTTGGTGGGATCCGGTCTTGGACATCGCCACGATGTCGATCGGGCGATTGCGCATCGAATAGGCCCAGGCGGCCGCGTAGTCGGCGCGCAGCGGCGTGGGCGTTCCGAACCAGTCCACCGACGGCGTCGCCTGCGGGTCGTGGAGCACCAGCGTCGCGCGATTCGTCTCGAACCGCAGCATCGCGGTCAACGGCATGGCATAGGGCCCGGGGTAGAGGTACGGGTACTTGCTCCGACGCTCCTGGGTGTCGGGCAGGATCGCGAAGAGGGGACCGCCGACGCCCTTGGTCGCGATGCGCGCGGGAAACTCCTTGGTCGACTCCGTGTAGGTCGGACGCAGCTCCGTCCACGGCTCGCGCGCATACCCTTCGCGCCGGAGCCGGACGCGGCGAATGTTGACCAACTCGATCGGAATCGGCTTCTTCCAGTTCACGAGCGACGCGTAGAGCGCGACGTTGTGGTTGTAGAGCGCCACCGCGATGCGACGCAGCTCCGGCGATCCGGTCGTGCCGCCCTTGGTCGCTTCCAGCCAGTTCCATGCGTCGCGCGCGCCGAGAAACGCGTTCTCCCGGCCGCCCGCGTAGAGGCGCAGTTCGGACGCGTGCAGCCAATCGATCGAGCCCTTCTCCGCCACTTCCTCGAAGTTGGTGGCGGCGGCGGAGTACGAAAGATCGGACCAGCCCTGCGACCGCAGCGCATCGAGCGTGACGGGCGAAGCGCGCTTCATGCCGACCTCGGCAAGGGCGCGATAGCTCGCGGCGACGTCCGAAAACCCTTCCGATTCCGGCGGCGTCGAGGCGCACCCCGCCAGACACAGCAACAAGACGAGTCGTTTCATCGATCGAGTCCTTTCCGGTGCCGGAGCAGAATCCGGCGTACGGCTTCGATGCCTTCCGGCGAGCGCTGCACCTGGTGGCCGGAGCGGACGATCGTCTCGCTTTCCGCACCGTCCAGGCGCGCGCTTTCGTATCGCACGATGCCGTCGCTGCTCGGCGGCGCCTCGGTGCCGAGCAGATTGGCAATGACGCTGTCGAACGGCACCGTCACGGGGAGCCGGGTCAGCGCGACGAGATAGGGGTCGTCGCGGCGCAGGTTGTCGAGGCTGGTGGCTTTCTGGAAGAGACGCTCGCGCACGACGGGCCGAAGCTGCGGGCCGTAGCGGCGCAGCATTTCCTCCTCCGCGCGCTGCAGCTCCTCGGGGATCTCGATGCGATTGAGCCCCACCTCCGCGGTGGCGCCCTCCGCCCACACGCTGCCGCGATGCGGGGTCGCGAGGAACACCAGGCGCGCCAGCTTGGGGACCGGCTTGAGGAAGAGCGCGTCTTCCAGCTCCGCGCCCAGCTCGCCGTCGAAGGAGACCTGGTCGCGCGGCACGGTGAAGATCGCGTCGAACAGCTCGTTTTTGCTGCGCACGCCGAGCGTCTTCGAGAGCAGCCCACCGAGGCTATGCCCCATCACGACGAATCCCTGGCGACGCGCGCCCGGCGCCCGCGCGTCGAACCAGCTCCAGAACTCGTCGAGCCGGCGCCGCAGCTCCAGACTCAGCAACGGCAGCGGGAGCGTGCTCGGGTAGCGATAGGCGATGAACTGGTAGTGGAGGCGCACCTCGCGGTCCGCGCGCAGCTCGTTGATCATCCAGCGGAAGTCCGCCGGATTGGACTTGAGCCCGTGAATGAAGACGACGGGGATCTTGTTGCGGCGCGGCGGCTCCAGGATGGAGAGTCCCGCGTCGGTGAGCGCGGGGTTGTAGACGGTCTGCCGCTCCCATTCGCTGCCGTCGACCTGTTCGAAGAGGTAGGCAAGCGGCGCGGTGAAGTCGGCCTGCAGCGAAACGGTGCGCCCGAACGCGCGGACGCGATCCTCGACGAGCGGATCGTAGAGCTCGAAGGCGGGGCGCGGACCGTCGAACCGCACGAGCGCGGTGAGCGCCACGCCGACGTCGATCTCCGGCAGGAAGGGATCGGCGCCGGTGCGCGCGTCGTTTCGCTTGCGGATGCCGAGCAGGGACGCGCCGATGCCCTCCTGCGTCACGCGCTGCCGGAAGCCCCGATCGGGGATACTCCAACTCGCGAGCACGCCATCGAAGCCTTCCGGAAGCGAGTACGTGCCCCCGAGCACCAGCGACGTGACGGCATGGTTGTAGAGCCGGCGCGCGCGCGTCCACGATGCGCTCCCCTCCGGCTCCCGCGTCTGCGCCATCCAGGTCCAGGCGTTGCGCGCCGCGTGCATCGCGCCCGGCGGCCCACCCGTCAGATAGTGGATGTCGGCCGCCTCGAGGCGCAGGTCGGGGTTGGTCGGCGCCTCCGCCTCCATGAGCGCCAGCGACTGCTCCAGCGGCTGGCGGCGCCAGCCGCGCTCGTCAAGCAGCGCGCGCGTCGACGCGGGCAGCCCCGTGCGGCCGAGTCCGGCCGCCTCGCGGTAGTGCCGCCGCACGCGATCGCTGTCACGCTGCTCCGGCGGCGCGGCGCAGGAGACAAGCAGCAGGAGAACGAGGGCGCGTTGCACGCGCGGAGCTTAACGCATTACAGGCTGCGGCTGCGCAGCGCGGCGCGGATGACCTTGACCTGCCAGAGGCGGTAGTCGTACTCGGCGGCGTCGCGGCGGATGTTCGCCTTCTGCGCGGCGAAGCCGAGCGCTCGCTTGCGGTTGAGCAGTCTGACGATGACGAAGCCGCGACCGGCGCTGAAGAAGGGCTTGGTGAACTCCCCCTCCTTGAGACGGTTGGCCTGCTTCCAGGTGTCTTCGTAGCCGACCGCATCGGCGGTGAGCCAGAGCGGCACGAAGCCTCCGTTCTTGCGGATGACGTCGGGGTCGTCGCTGTTGCGGATGGCGAGCTTGCCGAAGTCCTCCCCGCCCTCGAGGCGGATGTGGATGGCGTTCGCGGCGGCGCGCCCCTGCTCGAGCGTGCGCACTTTCTTGCCCGCGATATTGACCGGCTGCGCGCGCGAGAGGATGAGAATGCGCTGCACGCGCAGGCGGTCGCCGTACTTCGCCTGGTTCTTGCCGTAGAACTCCTTGAGCCCCTCCTCGTCGATCTTGCCCATGAAGTGCCCGCGGGCGCGCGCCTGCGCGAGGAACCCGGGGTTTTCGAGCACCTTGGCGATGGAGAGGCCGCGCTGCGCGAGAAACCGCTCGATCATGGCGATCGTGACGTCCTCGGGCTTCATCTGCTTGCCCTGCACCGCGCGCGAGAGACGGTTGCGCTCGCGGATGAGGAACGCGCGACGCTCCGCCTCCAACTCGCGGGCCGTCGGCTGACCGCGGTCGCCGAGCAGCAGAACGACCTCCTCCGCCAGGATCAGATCGTCGAGCGCGCGCTTCACCTCGGTCGAGGGCAGCACGCGCGCGAGCTGGCGGCCGTAGTCGTACTCGGTGATCTGGATGTCGCCGACCTGTGCGAGCACGCCCTTGGGAAGTTTGGCCGGGTCGGTGACCTTCGGCTGGTCGGCGTAGAGTTTGTCCATCGCGACGGTGACGCCATCGTCGGTGACCTCCTTGTCGGCCGGCCAGGTCTTGTCGCGCTCGCGGATGATCGACTTGGCGAGCTCCTTGCGCAGCAGCGCGACGCGCGCGCGGCGGCGGAAGTCGCTCATGTCCATTTCGCGCTGCGCCACATACTGTTCGAGCGTGGTCCGGCCCCCGGTCGCTTCCCGGACCTGCTTGTCGATCTTCTCGAGCCACTTCGCGACCTCGTTCTCGGTCACGGTGATGTTGCGCCGCGCCGCCTCGCGCTGCACGACACGCGTCTGCAGGTAGTCCTCGATCGCCATGCGCGCGTTCGGGTGCGCGCTGTTGTAGCGCGCGAGGTGCACGTAGAAGTCGCGCTTGCGGATCTTCCACTTGCCCTCGGGGTGCATCGCGGCAATGTCGGGGGCGAGATCCTGGGGCTCGGCCGTCGCGGGCGCGGCGGGCATGGCGAGCAGCAGCAGCAGGGCGCAGGACAGAGGGCGCGGCATCATGATCATCTTGCTCCGAGCGGTCACCGGGGGGTCATGCGCTGCCGCCTTTACGTCGGACGGCCCACGCGCGACAATCCATCTTCTATGACGCGGACCGCGGTGCTGGTTCTTCTTCCCCTTTTCATCGGCTGCGCAGGGACCTCTTCGGAGGACGGCGGCCAGCCGTTGCCCCAAACCCGGGTGGTGATGCAGCAGCACTACCGCAACGGAAGCCGTTTCGTGCTGGAGAATCTGGCCGGGCGCGACATCGTGGAGCTGCGCAGCCAGCCGGTCCGCAAGGGCGAGAGCCCGGTCGCCTGGGTGAGCGATGCCGAGATGCGGCGGCTCCTGAAGTCGTTCGAGAAATCGGACTTCGCCGCCTACGCCAAGCCGCGTCCGTCGGATCCACGCGCGTTCGGGGTCATCGGCGAGGTGACGATCTACGACGAGCAGGGTCGCGCCCGGTCGATCCTGCGGCGGCGCGGCCAGCCGGTGGCCGAGGCGGAGGCCTACCAGTCGGTGGCGGCGTCGTACCAGCAGGTCTGGACGGCGAACCGGCCGAAGTTCCAGGCAGCGACCGGCGACGGCGAGTTCGGGGTGAAGAAGGCGGAATTCGGTCGATGACCGGCTCCTACGGCCGCACGACGCGCGAAGGCGTGCTGGTGGTGATTCCGGCGCGGCTGCACAGCACGCGACTTCCGCGGAAGGTGATCCTTCGCGAGACCGGCAAGTACCTCGTGCAGCACGTCTACGAGCGCGCGCAGCAGATCGAGGGTGCCGACGCGATCGTCATCGCAACCGACCACGACGAGGTGCGCGAGGCCGTGGAGAGCTTCGGCGGCGACGTGATCATGACGTCGGCCGACCACCAGTCCGGGTCCGACCGGGCGGCGGAGGTGGCGGAGAAGCGAGCCTGCGATCTGATCGTGAATCTGCAGGCGGACGAGCCGGAGCTGGAGCCACGCGACGTGGCGGCGCTCATCGCGGCGATGCGGGAAGACGAGGCGCGCATGGGCACGCTCGTCTACCCCGAGCTGAGCGAAACGGACCAGGCGGACGATTCGGTCGTGAAGGCGATCGTCGAGGACGGCTGGGCGACCGACTTCCGCCGGGGGCCGACGCCGGGCGGGCTGCGCCACCTCGGGATCTACGCGTTCACGCCAGATTTCCTGCGAACCTTCACCACTTGGCCGCCCAGCGAGCGGGAAAAGTCACGGCGGCTGGAGCAGATGCGGGCGATCGACGCCGGCGTGCCGCTGCGGGCGGTGGAGGCGATCCACTGCGGCGTGGGGATCGACACGCCCGAGGACTACCGCGCGTTCGTCGAGCGCACCCCCCACGGCTCCTGAGCGTCTTCGGGTGGTTGTTAGGATTGGCCTTTTCCGCGAGACCCGGACTTTCACAGCATGCCCAAGCACATATTCGTCACCGGCGGCGTCGTTTCGAGCCTCGGCAAGGGACTGACGTCGGCGGCCATCGGCGCGCTCCTCGAGGCGCGCGGCCTCAAGATCGGCCTCCAGAAGCTCGACCCCTACATCAACGTCGACCCCGGAACGATGTCGCCCTACCAACACGGCGAGGTCTACGTCACGCGCGACGGCGCGGAGACCGACCTCGACCTCGGGCACTACGAACGCTTCACGAACGCGGAGCTGGATCGCCACTCGAACTACACGACCGGGCAGATCTACCACTCGGTGATCAGCAAGGAGCGCCAGGGCGAGTACCTCGGCCGGACCGTGCAGGTCATTCCGCACATCACGGACGAGATCAAGTCGGGCATCCACGCGGCGAAGGACGACGTCGACGTGCTCATCACCGAGCTGGGCGGCACGGTCGGCGACATCGAGGGGCTGCCGTTCCTCGAGGCGATTCGCCAGTTCGCGCTCGACGAGGGACGCGACGACGTCATGTTCATTCACCTCACACTCATCCCCTATCTACGGGTGAGCGGCGAGATGAAGACCAAGCCGACGCAGCACTCCGTCGGACGGCTGCGCGAGATCGGCATCCAGCCGGACGTGATCCTGTGCCGCACCGAGCTGCCGATGCCGGACGACATGCGCGACAAGATCAGCCTCTTCTGCAACGTGCCGAAGCAGTACGTGGTCGAGGAGAAGGACGTCGCGCACTCGATTTACGAGGTGGTGCTGGAGCTGCACGAGCAGGGCCTCGACCAGCTGGTCTGCAAGCGCCTCGGCCTCGACACGAAAGATCCCGACGTCGCGCCGTGGCACGACCTGATCGAACGCATCAAGTCGCCGAAGGCGGAGGTCGAGATCGCGGTCGCGGGCAAGTACATCGCGCTCCACGACGCCTACAAGTCGATCTACGAGGCGCTTTCGCACGCCGGCTACGAAAACGACGTGCGCGTGAAGTTCCGCAAGATCCAGGCGGAGGAGCTGACCGAGGAGAACGTCGCCAGTCGTCTCGAGGGCGCCGCGGGCCTGCTGGTTCCCGGCGGGTTCGGCGAGCGCGGCTACGAGGGCAAGGTCGCGGCCGTGCGCTACGCGCGCGAGAACGACATGCCGTTCTTCGGCATCTGCCTCGGCCTGCAGGCGGCGGTGACCGAGTACGCGCGCCACGTCTGCGGCATCGCCGACGCGGGCAGCTCCGAATTCAGCGACGACGGCACGCCGGTCATCGACCTGATGGAAGCGCAGAAGAAGGTCAAGAACATGGGCGGCACGATGCGCCTCGGCGCGTATGCCTGCGAGCTCAAGGACGGCACCAGGGCGCGCGCCGCGTACGGCGAGCCGCGCATCGAGGAGCGCCACCGCCACCGGTACGAGGTGAACAACGAGTACCGCGGCCAGCTCGAGGAGTCGGGCATGGTCGTGTCGGGCGTGAATCCTGATCTCGACCTCGTCGAAGTCGTGGAGCTACCGGACCACCCGTTCTTCATCGCGGTCCAGTACCACCCCGAGTTCCAGAGCAAGCCGACCAAGCCGCACCCGATCTTCCGCGAGTTCGTGAAGGCGGCGTCGCAGCGGTAGTCGATTGTCGCCGCTACCGTGTCCCCGCTAGCGGCGCGACGCTTCCGCCCGCCTGGACTCGGGAGGGAGTCCGACGCGCGTCGCCGGCGCTCGCGCTCGCGCGAATCTTCAACGCACGCTCGCTCCACCACCGGCCGGCCGCCATCAGGATGCCCGCGTCGCTCGCGGCTGTCAGGGGCGACTCCATCCAGAAGTTGTCGATCGACCAGGCAGCCCACCAGTTCACCTCCGGGTCCGGATGCGAAAGGGCCTCCCCGATCGCCACTAGCGCCTTCGCATTCCTCGACGCGCCCAGCAGATACAAGGCGCGCCCCTTCACCTCCGGATCCAGCGTGCACGCGGCCAATGCTGCCAACTTCTCGACCGTCACCGTTCCTTCGACCTGCCCCTCGACCGTCGCTGCGTACTCCGTCACGACATCCCCGAGTCCGAACTCGAACCTCGACAGATGCAGCAGCAGGTCTTCATCCCATGCTGCCGGAGGGATCTCGTTGGACCAGACCGTTTGAGGCTGGGGCTGCGCCGGGAGCGGGACCACCGGGCTGGCGCAGGACACGAGGAGGAACAGAGTCGAGAGTCGGCGAGCCGGGCCAAGCCCCGCGAGACCGATCGATCGCGCATCGGGAGACTTGTTCCGTCGAATTCGAGCCGAGAGACGAAGTACTCCTGCTTCCAAGTTCCGTTCGAGTCTCTCATGAAAGCGCGCCACACGCGCATTCGTCAGACTTCGCCGGTGGGCGTGCCCCTTGCCATACGCGAAGCTCCCGGGGCGTAGGCACGGGGAAGGTGGCGAGCGCCTTCCCGGCGCCGGTGCGATCGAGGGTTCACCCGGTCGGGGCATCGTCCACCTCGACCGGCGCATCCTCCTCACGCGAAAGGGACAGCACGCCGTCCAGGACGCGCACGCTACCCACCAAAGTACTCCGGGCCCCAGGCGAGCCATTCCGACTGGAGTTCCTCCGGCGTCGTGCCGAGCGCTTTCGCGATTGCCGGCATCGCTTCCTTGTGGATCGGTCCACGGACGGCGCGCACGGCGCTCCAGATCTCCGGCAGCTTCGCTCCGTGTCGGTCGGCGAGGAACTCCATGAAGCTCAACGTCTGCGGATAGTTCCGCGTCCGCACGCTGCGCCCCGCGAGAACCTTGTCCCACGGCAGCAGCCAGCCTCCCTTCTCCATGTGGAACGCGGAACCGAACTTCTTCCGGTCGAGCGCATCGGGAAACACCGTCACCTGCACGGCGGGCGCGAGGCCCTCCTGGATCCAGTTGCCGTTGCTCGCGACGCCGAGCAGGCGATGGACCGCGCCGTGGATCGCTTCGTGGAGAAAGACCGGCCGCTCCCATCCCTTGGCGGGCACGAACACGCTCATCCCGACGCCGAAGAAGGAGTAGCCGGATGCCTGCGGTGCGGACACGCCGGCCCCGTAGTGCTTGCCGATGCGCGGAACCGCCGCGCGATAGCCGTCCAGGGTGCGATAGATCAAAAGGGGCACCTTGTCGTCGAAGCTGCCCGCGACGCCGTATCGATCGCGCAGCACGACTAGCCCTTCCTCCAGCCTCGCGAGCAGCGGCGCAACAGCTTCCTTCGTCGCCGTCGGCACGTTCGTCAGCACGACGAAGTGCTCGGACTCGAACGACTGCACCTGCTTCGCGTCCGGCCCGAAGGCGACGGCGGCGCGATCCTCGTTCGTCGGCGTGCAGCTGAGCACGCCGCGCTTGCCGGGGAGCAACCGCAGATCGTCGATCGTCACGGACCCGGCGCCGCGATCCCAACGGATCATCAGCCGATCGATCTGCTCGAATCCGCAGACCTGGTCGTACCCGCTCTCGCGGAAGTCCTTCAGCGGCAGCGTCACCTCTCGCCAGTCGCCCGGCTCGAGCGTGAAGCGCCGCAGCAGTCCGGCCGGGCCGCGCCCGCGGATGGCGATGACGCGCAGGGCGATCGGGCCGTCGGCCTCGACCTTCGCATGGAACGAAAACGCTTCCGCCGTGCGCCAGTCGGCGCGCGGCAGGGAGCGTTGAATCATGCCGCGGAAGCCTCCCTTGCGCTCTCCGCGCGAGTGCAGCGCCAGCGCCCGCCCGCCGGAGGGCGTCTTGCCTTCCGGGAACGTTACCTCGGACATGGCGAGGTTGCGCAGACGCCAGCCGTCGGCAGGCTCCCCCGTTTCGAAGTCGAGGATGACCGTCGGCTCCTGCGCATGCGCGAAGCAGCCGAGGAGCAGAACGCTTCCGAGTATCCACCTCATGAAGCTCAGCCTACCTTGGCCTGCGACCGGGGTCCGGTTCACCGTGCGCCCGGCTGGTCAAGCACGACGTAGATCCACCCGTGATCGCCCTCGCGGATCTCGAAGGCCGATTCCTTCGGGGTGAAGGCGACCGTGCCACTCTTCATGGACAAGCCTGCAAAATCTCCTCGGCCCCGCCGGAGAACGACATGCCGCACGACCGAGTCCCCCTTCACGAACACGAGGAGGGTGATTGACTCGGACCACTGAATCTCCGTCCGGACCGATCCGCACCACGAGAACCCCAGCGTCTTCTCGATGGTCTCCGGCGAGGTGTAGGGGCCGAACAGGTGAACCCGCTCCCACTCGAATTCGGTGAGGTCGGCGAGACGGAACTTCGTGCCCGGGCCCCGGGCTACTTCGCTCTCGATTCGCGCCGCAAGCTCGCCGTCAGGCGCGCACCAGGTGAGCCAGAGGCACACCGCAAAGATCGCCAACAGCGCGGTCACCACCCGAAATCCTAGCCTCCGGCGCGCGGCGCTCTCCTTGCCCATACGCCCTAGAAGTCCCGCATGATGAGAACGAAGGTGTGCAGCAGGCACATCCGGGCCGCCCCGAGGAAGCTGATCGTGGCGTAGGCGAACCGTTCCCCGCCACTCAACCTGCCCACGCCGAACGTCGCCAGGAACATCGCGACGAGGCACGCTGGGGCCGTTCCGTACCAGAGCGCGACATCGAGCCATGCCGGACCGTCCGGCGCCAGAATTCTGAGCCACTCGGGTCCGAAGAGCGCAAGCATCGCCGGCATGAGGTACGGAATGCCGACCAGTCGTTCCAGGTCGGATCGCGGCGCGACCACGCGGGGCGGCTCGTGGTCGTCGGATTGAGCAGAAACGCCGGACATCGAGTTCACGTGACGACACGCGTGCGACGCGCCCATCGCATCGCCACAACCGGCGGGCCCAGCATGAGGAAGACGAACAGGCTGAGCGTCCAGGCCGTTGACCTTGTCGCTTCGAAGAGCATCCAGAGGAGCCAAACACCGTGCACGACGCTCCCGCACACCAATCCACCGACGTACGCGAGGAGCCCACGCGGTTCGTTCGCAAGCAGCATCAGCGCAAACAGACCAGCGAACAGCGGGATCACCATCACGTAGGTGATCAACGCCATACGCAGCCAGCTCCGCCCGTCCTGATCGGGCGTGGTTTCCATGTACGAGACCGAGGTGATCAGCAACGCGAACGCGGCAAAGATCCACGTGTAGGCGATCCCGTAGCCGACAGACCACATGCTCGCATTGCTCATGACTTGGGCACGCTCTACGACACCCGATCCGCCCGGGCTCGCCAGCCCCAGACGATCACGCTTGCCCACAGGAAACTGTTCGCGATGACCAGCGCCCACTCAAGGATGTCGGGAAGGTTGTGGCTCGCCCATCGTGTCCACAGCCACGCGCCGGGGCGCACAAGCACTTCGCCCACACCCATGGCGACCTCCTGCAGCGCCGTCCGTTCGCCCCAGATCTCCCCGAATCCCACAATCACGCAGATCAACGTCAAGACGAAGTGAACGACGGCGACCGTGGCGATTCTCGAGAGCGTCATACGATTCGAATCGTATCGGCCCCGTGTCACGACGAGGTTGTCGAGACCGGAGAACCGGAATCGCGGACGACGGTTCTACTCCCGTGCGGGTCCTTGTCCTCCTCGCCCTCGCGTCCGCGGTCCACGCCGAGGGCTGGCCGCCGCTCCATGACTACGTCCGCGGGTGTTCGCTCATCGTGAAGGCGAAGGCATCCGTTCCCGCGAAGGGCCCGATCCGGTTCGAGGTTCTGGAGACGTGGCGCGGCAGGTGGAACCCGAGCGCGTTCGGCGAAGGCAACGTCGATGAGAGCGGCCACTACCTCTCCCGCGCGGGCGAGCACGGGGTGGACGTGAAGGATGGCCAGGAGATCGTGATCTTCTTCTCGAAGCCCGGGAAGGGCGAGAAGCTCGGGCGGCATACGACGGCCTTCCCGATCGTGAAGAAACGGGTTTTGTACGCGGAGACGAGCGACGACGATCAGCTGCGGCGCTGGTGGCCGGTCTGGAAGTTCGAGGAGCGTATCCGTGCGCTCCGCCTCCCGATGGCGAAGTCGGGCGAGTTCATCCTGCAGTGCCTGAAGGCCGAAAAGATCGGCGACCAGTACCGCACGACGTTCCTGATGGAGCCGTGGCACCCCACCACGCACCTGTTCGCGGAGGCGGGGTCATCCGCCGAAGGAGAGATGATCTGGCGTCACCCGAGCGGGCGCATCGAGATCACGTCGGAGCGCCCGGTCCGCGTCGTCAAGGTCGACATCCTGCGCGTGGTGAAGTCGAAGTGGAACCCGAGCGAGGGGCCGTTCACCGTCGAGATCCACCGGAAGGAGAAGTCCGGCGTGCAAATCGGCGTGTCGGTCGCGCGAAAGCGGCTCCTTCGCGAGACCGATCCGATCTGGCTGCTCGCGGCGCTCCAGGTCGTCGACGCGAAGTGGCGCCGGCTCGAGTCCCGCTCGCTCGCCGCGAACCATCGCGGCGGAGGAGCCACGTTCGAACGGGACGATGGAACACCGATCGCCTACCCGGTTCGCGTCAGCTACCCGGTGCCGCTGGAAGTGAAGCGCGAGACGCTGACGTTCGCGTTTCCGAAGTAGCAACTGCTTACGCGCAACGCGGCGGGTCATCCGGAGCCGCGACCTCACCCCTGCTGCGGGCGCCCGCCTCCGAAGCTCTCGATCTTGCGCACCTTGAACACGTACCAGAGGAAGAGCGCCGTGCCGAACGGGAAGAAGAGCGCCAGCGCGATGGAGAGCCCCGCCGTGGCCGTTCCCGCGACCGGGGACTCCAACGACCGCAGCGTCGCG
This sequence comes from Planctomycetota bacterium, assembly GCA_039182715.1. Classification (GTDB taxonomy): domain Bacteria; phylum Planctomycetota; class PLA2; order PLA2; family PLA2; genus JBCDBY01. The sequence goes on along the minus strand of JBCDBY010000013.1, from coordinate 13,785 downwards.
ACCACGAAACACGCCACGGCGATGATGATCTCGAGATTCCGAACCATCTCGAATGCCCAGACGTCGCCGCCCTCTTCCCGCACGATCTGCTCGGCGATCGAATGCATGGCGACGGCCAAAAGCAGGAAGAAGAACCCGGCCACGCAGAGGAGGACCGTAAAGCCGCGCGCGTGCCCCACGCCGTCCGTGTTCGCCATGTCCGCAGTCTAGGCGACGCGTGACGATCCACGTGCGTCAGGCGCGGCGCCGATCGATCTATCTGCGCGTTTCGGCGCGACCGCCCCCGCTTCGTGAACGAGGGGCGCGCGTACGCAAAGCCGCCCGCGTCGGAGGTTAGACTGCCGCGACATGACGAGTCCGCGCAGCCTGGCGATCGTGATTCTCTTGACGCTGCCCGGATGGGCCGGGGAGCGGGACGAACTGATCGCCGAGCTTCGCAAGGGAGACGTGAATCCGTGGCGCATCGCGAGGGATCTGCGGGCGCACGGAGACAGCATCTACGAAGAGGTCGTTCCGTTCCTCGTCGACCGGCGCGACCTCGTTCGGGACGCCGCCGCGCTCACGATCGGCGAACTCGAACTCTCTGCGGAGCGGGTGGACCGGACCGCAAAAATCCTGGGGCGGGCGCTCAAGGACCCGGACGAGGTCGTGCGGGGCGCCGCGATCGCGCTTCTGTCCCAGGGTGGAGACGCGACGCGGACGCTGCTCGTGCGCATCGCGCGCGGTCAGAACGCTGCCGCCGACCCGGCCGCCGACGCGCTTGTGCGCGCGGGCGCGGCGGCCGTCCCGCAGATGCAAAAGCTGCTGCAGGTGCGATCGGCCGAAGACGTCCTCGTGGCGCTGCGCATCGTGCGACGCATCGGCCCGCCCGCCGCGTCCTTGCGCCATCTCCTGGTCCCGCTCATCGAGATGGACGACACCGAAATTCGATCCCGGGCGCTGCTGGCTTCCGCCGCCGCGGCGGAGGAAACGGAGCAGCGAGCCACGGTCATCGCGTCCGCGCTGATGGACCGTTCGCCGTTCGTCGTGGCACGCATCGTGCGGGAAGCCGCGCTCGCGGGGGGCGACAGCGTCCCCTTCCTTCTCGACGCGAGGGCGAAGGCCGACAACGCGCACCGCTGGCGCTACGAGCGCGCCATTGCGAACATCGGACCGGCCGCCGTGAAGCCGCTGGAAGCTGCTCTCGGCTCGGAGTCGGACGCCGTTGCCTTGCGCATCCTCTCGCTCATGCGGCGTCCCCGACTTTCCGAGTCCAGCTGGGCACGCGTTCGAGAGGAAGCCGCGTCGGAAGACGAGGGTCGACGCCGTATGGCCGCCCAACTCTGCGCACGGGGCGATGCGCCGGTCCCGGCAAAGCTCCTCGATCGACTCGAGTCCGACGAGAGCGTGGCCGTGCGGGCGTGGGCCCTCGCCGCGCGCGCGCGCACGGCGAGCGATCCGGGCTCGTTGGCGAAGGCCCGGCTGGCGCTGCTCGACAAGAGCAGGTCTGCCGACGCGATCGCGGCGGCCGGTGGGATGGTGCTGCACGCGCCGGAGTCCATCCGCATTCTCGATATCGGGGCGAAGGGCGACGGTCGGGCCGCGGCCGCCGCGATCGCGGCGTTCGGCCGCTTCGAGGCGTCGTACGTGCCGGGGTCCCCGGCCATGCGTGCGGAGCGCATGCGCAAGTTCCGCAAGGTGACGGACAAGGCGTGCGCCTGGCTCGCCGATGCGCAGGGCGCCGACGGGCTCTGGTCGGCGGAAGCGCACGGAGGACATCCGCAGGGCGACGTGGGCGTGACCGCGCTCGCTCTCATGGCGTTCTCGGCCGCGGGCCACGCGGATTCGGTCGGCCCGTGGGCCGGGACCATCCGGCGCGGGCTCGAGGCGCTGGTGCGCCGGCAGGACGACGAAGGACACATCGGCAACCCCAAGCGGCACCAGTTCTTCGTGCAACACTGCCTTGCTACCGTGGCCCTGGCGGACGCGCAGGTCGTCGGAGCGACGAAGCGGGATCGCGGTCCGCTCGCCCGCGCCGCGAAGGTGATCGAGGATTGGCGCAACCCGAGCGACGCCTGGCGCTACCAGCGTCGGGGCGGGGAGAACGACACCTTCTGCACGACGTGGGCCGCCTACGCCCTGGCAAGCGCGCAGCGGGCGGGTATCCCGATGTCGAACGCGGCGCGACGCGGCACGATCCGATGGTTCGACAAGATGACGGACGACGAGCTCGGCACGGTCGGCTACAACTCCGCCGGCACCTTCTCGTCGCGTATCGACTCGCCCCGGGAGCTGACGACGTTGGGTTCTCCCAGCAATTCGAGGGGGCACGCCGCGTTTCCGCCTCAGGAGGTCTACGCCATGGTGGCCGCCGGGCTGTGGACGCGCGGGTTCCTCGATGACGAGGGCGGGGACTCCGACCGCGCCGACAAGAGCTGGAAGCTCATCCTTCGCTCGCTGGCGGACTGGCGCCAGAAGAGCCAGGCGCGGGTCGACCTCTTCTTCTGGCACTTCACGGCGTGCGCCGCGAACTGGGACCACATGCGGAGCGGCAAGCGGAACCGGAGGGTCGATCGCTGGATCGACCAGCTCCGCCGAATGCTGACGACGCGCCAGCTCGAGTCCGGCTCGTGGGACCCCGTGGGCGCCTGGGGCAAGCAGGGCGGTCGCGTCTATTCCACGTCGATGGCCCTCCTCGCGTTCACGGGCACCGATCTCTTCGGCTCCGACCTCGAATGGGGGGACCGGCGCGCTCCCACGCCCTACAAGATCGCGCGACGAGTCCTCGAGGCGGCGCGCGAATCGGACTCGTTCCGCCTCGCGTTCGAAGCGCACCTGGCCGCCCTGTCGCGACACTGAGCACCCACTGACAAACCACTCTGACGAACCACTCTTGGAGTCGAGCGGCATCATCCGTTCCAGATACGAGGGTTACGGCGCCCCACTGCGGCACGGGTGCCGCAGCGCGGCGACAGCTGATCCGCCTTCGCGCGGGGCGCTTCGGCGCGACAGGTCCCCGCTTGACGAACAAACAACGCACGAAGACTCGACCGACGCGCTCCTCGGCCCCGAGTCGAATGCCATGGCGCGTGAACGAGTCGGCCGGGTCGGCCTCGTGACGGGAGCGAGGGACGACCGATCGCGGATGCTCAGGAGTCCCGCAGCCGGAAGTGCTTTCGCTGGCGGTCCCAGGTGAGGTTGGATTTCTCGCGGGCGTACCACGCCTTGAGAAACGCGATCTCCTTCGGCGAGAAGTCGCCGAACTCCTCCCCGTCGATCCGCTCGATCCGCTGTCCACTGAGACGCATGAAGACCCAGCACGCATTCGCCGCGACGGAATGATCCGATTTCCCGCCGAACCCGGGCCGGCGGTCGTCCATAAGCGGGAACAGGGTGGCGAGGTCGAAGGGCGAGTCGAAACTCAGGAGCGCCTGCAGGCAGATCCATCGCAGTGGCGCGTGGTCCGTGCGCGTCGCGAGCAGAAGCGCGCGGGCGACCGCCGGATCGTCGATGCCGCCGTAGCTCGCCGCGATGCCCCGGATGGCGTGCGCCGCCTCATACCGGACGTTCACGAGCTCTTCCGTGTCCCGCAGTCGCTCACAGAGAGCGGGCAGGAAGGCGCGATCGCAATACAAGCCCATCGCTTGGGCCGCCGCCGCGCGCACATGCGCCCGTTCGTGCTGCAGCAGGACCTGGATGGTTCGCTTGGCCTCGGGCGCCTTGATCCGACCGAGCACCGTTGAACAACGGTCCACACACCGCGCGCTGCCATGCTCCATGGAGCGAAGAAGCGCGGGGACGGCCAATGAACCGATCTGCGTCAACTCGTCGAGGGCGTCGTTTTGTCCTTCGACCCATCCGATCATGGTCTTCGGCTCGCCCCCGAGCCACTTGGTGATGCGCGCGCCCACGCCGCCGGGAGCCGGCTCGTCGAATCGTCGAATCGCGGCCTTGATTCGACGGTCGAGCTCGGGGCCCGGGCTCGGCGTGCGCTTCGGCGCGGGCCGCTCGGGATTCGCAAGTGCCTTCCGGAACGGATCCGGTTGAGGGAACCCGACGAACTGCCCCACGAGCTTCCCCTTGGGGTCGACGATCGCATAGGAGGGAATCCGGCCCGCGGGACGATAGCGCCGGCAAATCTTGCGGTTGCTCTCGCGGTCCACGTTGATCTTGACGACGACGTAGGACGCGAGCGCCGCACGCACCTTCTTGTCCGGGAACGTCACGCGCTCCATGTCGGTGCAATACCCTCACCACGCGGCGGTGAAGTAGAGGAAGAGCGGCTTCTTGCGCTCCGCGTCGAGGTCGATCGAGCCCTTCCATGCGGGGCCGGGCACGATCTTCGGAGCGGGGCGCGCGACCATCCGAAACTCCTCGGCACGGCCCGCGCTCACGAAGAGGAGAAGGCCAAGCAACAACGACATGACGCATACTCTACCGGCCCGCTGCGCACCACCGTGTCACAGGGCCCGCCTTTCCAATCGGTTCCAACCGGGAGCCGAACCACTCTTGGGATCATGTGCGGTGTTTTGCGATCGAGCTGCTCGCCATCCGGTAGTCTCCGGTACCTGCACCGAGCATCGCGTGCGACCCACGCTCTGACGACGTTCTCATGGTTCGAGTGACCCTCCCCCGTTTCCTGATCGGCCTCCTACTGTCACTGGCAGCGGCGATCGGAATCGCCGCCTGGGTCGTTCGGACAGCGCAAGACGAATTCAATCCGCACCAGGATCGAGCGTTCATGGGGGACCTGAATCGAGCCCGGATGATCGCCGAGGTGGTCCGCGCACGCGGGCCCGACCTACCGTCGATCAAGGGTGACCGGATCGACCTGTACGCGATCCTCCGGGAAGGCGTTCCCGAGAGCCCGCAGCAGAACATCCCGGAACTGTGCTGGTCGTCTCGTACGAACGCCGGACCCGACATGCGTCAGATCGAGGGCGGCGACTACAGCAAGTTCCCATACGTTCTCGGGACTTCGGCAGGTTCGCGGAACCGGCCGATTCTCTGGGACAAGCTCGGATACGGCCGCGCCGGGTGGCGAATCGTAGTCTTCGCCGACGGAACGGCGAGGGTCCTGACGCAGTCCGAGTTCGACGAGCTCGGTGTCGGTGAGACCTCGAGGTAGCGCTCCGCCCGACGCCGGTGGCAACGCGCCCGACGAACCACCTCGGCAAACCGCCTGACACGCCTGACCAACCACTCTTGCCCGACGGGGCCCTAACCCGGGAGTCCGGGAGTCGAACCACTCTTGGGATCATGCGGCGCAACCCGTTCGAAGGGCGAGGGTTACGGCGCCCCACTGCGGCACGGGTGCCGCAGCGCGGCGCGACTGACCCCCGCTTTACGAAGCCGCTCTAGGAACAGCGTCCGAAAGCTCGCAGGTCGGTGCTCGACCGCAGCTCACGCGGATTCGGTCGATTCGCAATCGCCAACAAACGACGACGAAGGCATGCGGGCTTTCGCGGTATCAAGATGCTCAACCCGGTAGTAACCGGTACAGGTCAGCTCACGCGCCCTGAGCGATGGAGGATCACGCGCTTCTCGCCCCCTTCACCGTAGTAGTACGCAAGCTCCCCGGGAATGCAGCCCACGAGTGTTCCCTGGTACGCGAACTCTGCCGCCTCGATCGCCTCCTCAAGATTCATCTCCCGACCGTCGAGTTCCGAGGCGTTGGAGACCAGATGGCATCGATCGGGCGCCCCGAGTTGGCGAAGCCTACCGGCGATGTCCGTCGTGGACGGGACCGACGTCGCGTAGCGAGGGTCGAGATCAGTGAGGTGATTCAGTCCATCGAGGATCGTCTTGCGGCGCTTGGGATTCGCAAGAAGGGACCGATAGCGCCCCCGCTTGGTCGGAACGATGAACGCCCCAACCAACGCCGCCTCGCAATCTCGGAAATCCACGTGCGCAGGGTACTGGTTCGGGGACACGCGGACGGGGTGAGGTTGGCCTTTTCCCCGCCTGACCAACCACTCTTGCTCGTCAGGGCCCTAACCCGCTTTCGCCACCGGAGTTACGCACGCGGCGTGCGGCACCGGTGCCGCAGTGCGGCGACGATCGCTGCACCGTTGCGCTTCGGATCGCCAATCCCCTGCTCGACGAGCCAGGGTCGTGTGTGTCCTCGGCCGGCGACCGCTTCGCTTCCCCGAAGCGGAGATGGCCAGGCACACACTCGATGGCGGCGCGTCCTCCCGATCCTCCGGCGTGCTGGAGAGAAACGTGTACGTTCTCCATCGATGGAGCGAGCGAGAGAGAAACTCACCCGCGCAGCCGCGTGGACCGGCATCGTCCTGATCCTCGTCTGGACATCGTGCGCGCGGCAGGCCGTATCCGGACCGCGCGGGCTGCCCGACGGGAGTGAGCTGCTCGAAGTATCACGCCGTGCCCCGAGCGATGCGTTCATGAACGCGTACAAGGTCCCCGGGATGGATCTCATCGCCACGGACCTGACGGGCCCCGGACGGGACCTCGTGTTGATCGGCCCGGACGGCCACAGCAGGCTCGAGGTCGAGCTGGCCTTCGAGGTGATGGCACCCGGCCACCGCAAGGGGGAGATCCTGGCCGTGGACGGCCGCACGTACTACCTGCTTTCCGTGACCGAGCTCCGCGAAGGCGAGTCGATCTCCCGACGAACGGCACGACACATTCGAGGGTTTCCGCTCTCGCGCGACGCGTGCCGCACTCGGACCGGCTGGTGCCTGCTCTCCAAGGGTGGCGACATCCTGGAGATTCGAAACGAGCCTTTCGAAGTCGGACGGGGCGCTCGCTTTCGCTTCAAGACCGCGACGCGGTGCGCCTACGACGCCCGGACCGACGCGCTCGTGATCGCCGGGACGGACGGGGAGATCCGGGTCGTGGACTGGAAGACATTCCGGCTGCGGCATCGGCTCCAGATTCCGGACACCGAGTTCCGGCGCAGCCTGTGCGTGTGGAACGGGAGGGCATGGATCGGGACCCGCCGCGGGTCGTTCGTCCACTACGACATCGCGCGCAACGTCGTCCGGGAGGAGACGACTTTCGGCAGTCCGGACGGCGACGTCATGCTGGCGCTTTGCGACTCGGGCGCGCGTCTCGCGGCGACGTCCAGCAAGTTCGTATCGGGGCGAGTGCATCCGACGGTTCTCAGCGTCTGGGACATCGGTCCGGAAGAGCTCACACTCCGCGCACGAACCGAGACGACGCTGAGCACGACCACCTGGAACATCGGGCTCTTCGAGACGGAGGACCGTCTCTTCATCGCCGGCCAGTACCCCGCGTACATCTGGTCGTTCGGGTCGGCGCGGCGGGAGTAGGGCCCTCCTCCTGACACGGGTGCGCCCCGCCTTCGCGCGGCGCGCTTCGGCGCGGCAGGCCCGCGCGACTACGAGATGGCGGAAGAATCGAACCCGGCTCGGTCATCGTCACTCCGGAGCGACCGGCGCCGGGATCGTCCCGGAGTAGGATCCAAGGGTGCGGGCTCTGTCGTTGGTGATTCTGGTGATCCTCGGGGGTTGGATCGTCTACGCCAGCCGGGAAACGAGTCCGAACCGCGCGGAGAAGCCGCGCCCGCCGCACGCGGTGCAACACCGTGAGGAACTGGCCCAGGATTCTCGTCGCGCGGCGCGGGAGCGCGCGCCCGATTCGGCATCGGAGCAGGGACAGGGGGAGATCGACTCTCTTCTTGCACTGCTCGAGGGCGACGAGCTCCGGCGGGAAGAACGGCTCCAGGAACGCGCGAACGCGCGCGCACGGCTCGAGAAGCTCGTCACGCCGCAGGTGGTGGCATCGGCGATCCAATCGATGATGCAGCCGAACGGCGACCACAAGCGCGCACAACTCCTGTTGGCGCTGGTGCCCGAGGCGAACGGCCTCGACGTGCTGCTCGACGCGCCCGATCCCCTGGTTCGCCTCTACGCGAGGCTCCGACTGCACGGTCCGGTTCCACCCGAGCAGATTCAGAGCGAGGGTCGCTTTCGCCTCGGCAACGGCTTGGAACCACTGCCGACCGAAGAGATGTATCGACGTCTCTTCGTCGAGAGCAAGGATCGCGCCTGGAAGGAGGAGTTCGATCGGGACTACGAACAGGACTACCTGCCGCGGCTGCGCGCGATCGACCAACACATCCCGGGACACCGCCGTGTTCACGTCGATCTCGACGGGGACGGAGCCGACGAGCTCTTCCTCGACGGGACCCATCTCTGGGAGACCAGTTGGTCCCACGGCGAGGGGTTCGTCGCGATTGTCGGGAGCGACGGCGATCTCGCGTGGATCCACAAGATGGAGGAGAAGACCGAGCGAGTCATCGTGGCGGACGCCAACGGTGACGGCACACCGGAGGTCTACTGCTGGCTTGCCATCGAGGGCCACGGAGCGACCGGCCTGCTCGGCCTCCATGCCACCGGCGGCGGATTCCTGCGAACCGGTCACAAGTGGCACGAGGTCGGGATCGCGGACGGCCCGCTCTTCTACGCACAGTCCCACTACCTCCAGTCGCACGCAGGCACCTACGGCATCGAATGCGGCGTGCTCGCCCGCAAGATCGAGCTTCACCGTTGGAGCAACGGGTTCTGGCCCGCCGGCGAGCTCTATCTGCCACTCAAGAAGCGGTAGCCGTCGCTCGGCATCCGCAGCCGTGGAACCGAATCTCTCCCAGGGAAACGGCACGGGCGCCGCGTGACAACGACAACCATCCGCCTTCGCGCGACACCGAGACAGCGGGAGAAACCCTGGCTCAGTACCTCCAGTTGGCCCAGTACTTCCAGTTGGCTCAGTACTTCCAGTTGGCTCAGTACCCCCAGCTCTCCTCGAGCGGGAACGAGTACCAGTAGTGGATACTGCCGCGACGGCCGTTGATTTCGACGTCGGCGTGGCTGTTGCCCGGATGCGCCCACATGGCCGCCAATTGGTCCAGGTTCCGGAAATCGAGGTAGAGCGTCCACCCCTCTTCGTCCTGCCTGGTGGTGGCGTGCGTCAGGTCCGGCCAGCCATCCGGCCAGCGTGAGGGCTGATCGTTCGATGCGTGCTCGCGGAATCGCACCACGATCTTCTCGGGTGTCCACGGCTCGGACCCGGCGTGCTCGAACTCGCGCAGGGCGTCGTACAGATTGAGGAACGCTCTTGGACAGCGCGTTCGGTTCTCGGAGCGGGCTCCGAGATACCCGTGCACGTAGATCGTCCGGCGCCGCCCGTCACGCCAGAAGTTGAGCTTCGCGAACGAGGGGTCGGGCGGAGGCGGCGCGGGCGTTCTCTCGATCACGTCGATGTCCTGGTCCAGCTCGCCCAGCTCGGGAGTCAACAGACCTTCGATCCGCTTCCGCTCGCCTTCATCGAGTCGAACGCTCCGGTAGCCCGACGGTCGGTTACTTCGATAGATCGTGCGGCCATCCTCGTACAGGACGAACACCGGACTGCGAGCGACGGGAAACGCCGCGAACCGCGCTTGGGAGTCGTGCAGCACGACAATCGGCGAGGGTTTCTTCGCCGCACCGGCACAGCCTCCGAGAGCCAGGAACGAGACCAGCAGGACGACGCGCATGCACCGGTTCTACGGCGCGCCCGGTCACGACATCGTCAATTCCGACGCGTGGCGGCACGAAAAAGGGGCGCGCGAACCCTCGGTCCGCGCGCCCCTTGGAGTTCGTGGCGTGACTACTTGGGCTCGCCGGCCGGCTCCGTTTTTTCGGGCTCCGTCTTCTCGGGCTCCGTCTTTTCGGGCTGGGTCTTCTCCGGCTTGTTCTCGGCCGGCTTCTTCTCTTCTTCCGGCTTGTTCTCTTCCTCGGAGGGCTTGCTGGTCTCGTCCTCCTCGGGCTTGCCGGACTCTTCGGCGGGCTTCTTGTCCTCGCCGTCTTCCTCGGCGGGCTTCGTGTCGCCCTCGCCCTCACCCTCGGCCGGCTCCTTCTCCTCTTCCTTCAGGCGAAGGTCCTCGAGGGCGGTCTTGAGCGGGCCGATCTTGAAGTCGTCGACGAGGTAGATGAACGGCGCGCGCTCCTGGTTGGGCAGCTCGCCGGAGACCTTGACCGCGTAGAACTCCTGGTCGTCGGTCTTGCCTTCCTCGTCCTTGTAGCTGCGCGGCAGCTTCACCTTGTTGCCGACGGTGATGGTGCGCGTGAAGGTGACGTACTCCGGCTCATCGGCCTTCTCGTCCTTCTCCTCCTCGCCTTCCTTCTTCTCTTCGCCGTCGGGCTTGGCCTCATCTTCCTTCTTCTCCACCTTCTTGCGGAGCGTCATGACGAGCGTGATGACCGGCTTGTCGAGCCCCCACTTCGCGCGCGCCTCGGGATCGTCGAACGCGCCCACCACCTCCTCGAACGGCAGGTAGTTGAGCTGGCTCGTGATGCCCTCGACGGCGGAGGTGTCGGCCTTGACCGGCTCGGCGCCCTCCTTCTCGATCAGCATCCAGCTGTCTTCTTCCGCCCGCTTGAGCTTCACGCTGAAGCTGTCGCCGGGACGCTCGAGCCACATCTCGCGGATGTCGCCGTCGTTCAGGTTCCAGATCTGCGTGTCCGCGAACTTGTAGACGTTGTTGCTGTACTGCGCCCAGTCGAACGCGGGCGTGCGCGCCGGGGTGTCATCGCCCATGTCGTCCTTCGTCGCGGTCTTCGAGCGGTAGATCTGCTCCTCGTCCGCGCGACGGATGAAGTAGGCCTGCCACTCGCCCTTGGGGTGCTTGCCGAGATAGAACTCCGCCATCGGCTCGCCCTGGCGCAGGATCGAGATCTTGCGGCCCATCTTCTCGTCGGTGCGCGAGTCGGCGCGCAGCTCGCTGCTTTCCCCGACCAGGTTGTCGCGACGCATCCGCGCGACGGCATCGACGAAGTTCTGGGCCTCTGCCGCATTCACGGGGAACCCACCGGCCGACGCGAGCGTCCAGGCCGAACCGACGAGCTTGTATTCGTAGGTCATCCCCTTCCAGCCGCCTTCGATCCGGATGCCGTCGACGGCTTCCTTGTTGAAGTCGGGGAAGAGCAGCGGCGCCTGCGCGCTCGATGTCTCGAAGTCACCGTCGCGCTTCAACAGCCAGATGCCGACGAGGACCACGAGGATCCCGCCGAGAATGAGATTGCTCTTGTTCATGCGTCACCTCCGCGCTCGGGCGGCACCGCGACGGGAATATCGGGGCGGGCGGCGCGCAGCACGGTGCGCAGCACCCAGACGACCAGCCCCACGAAGCTGACCAGCAGGATCGGCATCCAGAGGTTGCGCGAACGCGCCGCCTTGCGATCCAGCTTCTGCTTGTCGCGCGCGGCGTTGTAGCGGTCCTTGAACTCATCCACCGAGATGTCGCCCTCGCGGTACAGCTCCTCCATCTCCTCGGTCTCTTCGACCACCTTGTCGGTGATCGCGCGGTCGCTGTACTTCTTCGCGCGCAGCGCGATGAGTTCGGGCGAGCGCGCCAGCCAGTCGACCAGGTTGAAGGCGACCTGCGCGATCTGCTCCGCCTGCTTGTTGCGGCGCTGACCGCCGAGCACCATGTCGGAAACGAAAAGCGCATTGCCGATGACCACCAGCTGGTTGGTCGGACTCTTCTTCAGGACCTCGGGCGCCTTCGCCTCGTCCTTGTTTTCCGCGCCCTCCTCGCCGGGCGCATCCGTTCCGGCGGCCGCGATCGAGGGCGGCACGGGATTCTTCGCGTAGTACGAGTCGAACTCGCCCTCGAGCGCCACGATCAACGGGCTGGAGAAGGTCTCGGTCGGCGCGTCCTTCCCCGACTCCACGGCACTGCGCATCTCGTCGAGCGTGATGCGGGCGAGGTCCTTCCAGCGCCACGACTGCGGCTTGTGCGACTTCACGAGCACCTCGGCGGTGACGTTTTCGCCCAGACGGGCGTCGAGCACGTCGACCGGGTGCGGCCAGAGGAAGAGCAGCGTGCGCAAGGGCTGAATCGCGGGGTTCTCCCGGTTCAGCAGCCCCTCCCGCTCACCGCTGATGATCGGCACGAAGGGGTTGGGCACCTGCTGCGACACCGGAATGCCCTGGAACGTGGTGCGGCGCTCTTCCGGGTAGGCCTCGTCCCAGTGCACGACGAACTCGGTCGGCACGCGCACGCCCTGGAACTCCAGCCAGGGCTCGAGACCGGTCTTCCACGGAATGAACCCGCCGCGCTGTCCCATGCCGCCGGCCGACAGTTCGCCCTGCGTGAGGAACATGATCACGCGGCCGCCCTTCATCATGTACTGGTCGAGGCGGTAGACCTGCGTGTCGTTGAACTCCTTGGGCCGTACGACGAGCAGGCAGGGGATCCTGGCCGGGTCAGGCTCGGTCTGGTTGAGATCGACATCCTCGATGTCGAAAGCGTCGCCCAGCGTCCGGCGCAGGCCCTGGAACATCGGCCGCGGCCGCGCCTGCATCGGATTCATCGGGTTCGCGTTGGGCGGCGTGCTGGTCAGGTTGCCCGTGATGCCGAGCGTCGGCTTGTCGTTGGACAGCTGCCAGATGCGCGAGCTGATCTCGTACTCGAGACCGGAGAGGCCCTCGTAGCCCTCGCCGTAGCGCAGCGCGATGTCGATGACCTCGCTCTGGCGGTCGCGATAGAGCATCACGATGCTGCCCCACACGTTGAGGCGCTGAACCGACGTCGCCTCCAGCGCGGTCACCGTCGCGGCGCGGATGCCGTAGCCTTCCGCCTCGCTCTTGACGGCGCTGTTCTCGGTCGGGTCGAACCGCTCGATGACGATCTTGCCGTTACTCGCCGCCTCGTACTCGCGCAGGATGTCGATCGCCTGCTGGTAATACGGGAAGACACTCTCCGGCAGCTTGTCCGACTTGGAGAAGTAGGCGCGGATCGTCAGTCGGTCGGGCAACTCGCGGGCGAGCCCATAGCTCGCCTCGGAGATGGTGAACCGCTTGTCCTCGGTCAGGTCCCAGCGCAGATGGCTGTCGTTCACGAGCAGCCCGAGGAAGTAGAGGATGCCGAACAGCAGCAACGTCCGAAGGATGACCTTCTGGAAGAGGTAGCTGAGGAAGGGTTTGCGTACGTCGCTCATTAGCGCCACCGCTTGTAGTCGACCGCACGCGTGTTCAGGTAGAGGAACACGACGATGATCGCCAGGTAGAAGTAGACGTCGCGGAGATCGATCACGCCGCGTCCCAACGACTCGAAGTAGGTCGTCGGGCTGATGATGCGCAGCACGCGGCCCATCCAGTCACCCGGCTCGAAGCCGCTCTGGATAAGCCAGTGGCCGCCGAGAATCAGGAAGCCGATGACCAGCGCGCTGGCGAGGAACGAGACGATCTGGTCGGACGTGAAGGCCGAGCAGAACATGCCGATCGCGACGCACGCCGCGCCCATCAGGATCGACCCGACGTAGCCGCCCCAGACCGGTCCCGGATCGAGGTCGCCGTAGGAGGCGACCGTGTAGGGCACGTAGAGCGTGAGCAGCATGCAGAGCGTCACGAGCGCGCTGCCCGCGAGGAACTTCGAGACCACCACCTGCCACGGTTCGACCGGACTGGTGAGCAGGAACTCGAGCGTGCCGCGGCTGCGCTCCTCGGCCCACATGCGCATCACGATGCCGGGCACGAGCACCATCATCGCCAGCGGCACGAGGCGGAAGAACTCCTGCATCGAGGCCTGCCGGAACAGGAAGAAGGTGCGAAAGAAGAAGAAGGTCAGGATCGCCGTGAACACGATGATGAACGCGTAGGCGATCGGGCTGAGGAACATCTGCCTCAGCTCCTTGCGGGTGAGTGTCCAGACGTTACCCATCGTTCTCGTCCTCCGGGGGGAGTTCGATCGTCTCGCGCTCCGGGTCGAAGGCGGGCTCGGAAGAAGAATCAGAGGCGGGCACCGTGACGAGCTCGTCGGCGCCGCCGGGCAGCTCGCGG
>JBCDBY010000012.1:0-29742 GCA_039182715.1 Planctomycetota bacterium | reverse complement strand
TGGGGCGTCTACAGCCTGCTCGGCCGCGGCGTGCGCGACCCCGTCGCCGCGATCGGATCGAGTTTCGTGCGCGGCACGCTCCTGGCGCTCCCGATCTGCGCGCTGCTGCTCCTGCGGGAACCCGCGCGACTGGAAACGAACGGCATCCTGCTCGCCGTCACGTCGGGCGCCGTCACCTCCGGACTCGGCTACGTCCTCTGGTACTCGGTGCTCCCCCACCTCGGCACGACGCGCGCGTCGGTGCTGCAGCTCGCCGTGCCCGTGATCGCCGCCGCGGCCGGCGCGCTGTTCCTGCAGGAGCCGGTCACCCTGCGCCTCGTCGCCGCCTCCGCCACGATCATCGGCGGCATCGCCATCGTCATCGCGACGCGTTCGCAATCTCGCGGTTGAATGCCGCGACCAGTACGTCCCGGATCGCTTCGGTCGTCGCGGCCTGCACCGAGATCGCTTGTCCCTCGGAGAGGCGGATGAGGTCCACCGACTCTTCGTCCCCGCAGGAGAGCGCGAAAATCGGATCTTCGATGCGGATCTGGAAGATGACCGACTCGCCGCTGGGCGACCAGACCGGCGCGTAGAGCTGCTCGTTCGGAAGCAGCAGTGTCGGGACCCGCTCTTCGAGCGACATGAACCAGATCTGGTTCTGGTAGCCGAACGCGATCTCGTTGCGCGTCGGATGGTACTGCGGCCGCGTCGGTGCCTCGAGGCGGTTGGCGATCACGGGACCGAACACGAGCTCCGGCTGGGACTCGCTTCCATCCGTGGCGATGGAGAACAGGTGCCCCTGATCGAGATCGTTGTAGATGATCCGCTCGTCGTCCGGCGACCAGGTCGGCTGCACGCGGTCGACGCTCCCCGCACTCAGGACCACGTCCATGGACGGCACGAAGGCGTCGAGTGCCTCCCCCGTCGCGGGCATGTCCATGAGCACGATGCGGCGCGCGAATGGATTGGGGAAGGTGCGCCGGGCGGCCGCGAGCAGATGGCGCGCGGGCACGGTGTCGGCCTCGCCCGGCAGCCGCCGCGGAGCGCGCGACCACGCGAGATCGGCGTAGTTGAATCCGGCGACCGGCGTAAGCGCGACTGGATCTTCGAGCGGGCTGTTCTGCAGGTCGAGCAGGTAGACCTGCGATGTCGAGGAAGAGAGCGCCGGCGCCGCGATGAACGCAAGGAAGCGGCCGTCGGGAGAAACACGCGGACTCTCGACGCGCATGCGACCGGCGCGCAGGAGCCAGTCGTCGAGCAGGGTCCAGATTACCGACTGCGTGCCCACGCCGATGACCATCCGGCGCGCGCCGGTTCCGTCGATCCGGTTCTCGACGAGCACGGGCCCCGCGTTCTCGGGATTGCACTCATCGCATGCCACCGTCAGCTCGACGTCGATCTCCTGCGGATCGTCGTCGTCGCTCTCGACGCGCAGTCGAAGAGTGCCGGGCTCGACCGTCTCCCGTGTATCGACCTCGACCTCGAGTTCGACGTCGTCGGTGTCGAATGCGAGCTCGTCGCCCGGCAGGTAGATGCGCGGACCCACCCGCAGACGCACGAACTCCGCAGGCTCGACGAGGGAAAGTCGCCGGTTGGGGCCCCACTCCCCGCGCAGTCCAATGCGTAGCGGGGCGGTCTGCCAGTCGTCTGTTTCGCACGGAAACGTCAGCCGGGGAGGGAGCGCCAACAGGCGGGAACACTCGCTGTCGATGAAGAGCGACATCTGTCGGGGGACCGCCCGGGTCTGGATTTCGCGGAACGGGGAAAACGTCAGCTCGGCCTCGATGGTCAGCACGACCTGCGCGCGGGTATCGAACGTCGGGGCGACGCGGGCATAGAAGCGTGCTTCGTATCGGGTGCCCCCCTCCTCGAGCAGCTTTGCGGTCAGGGTGTTCTCTTCACCATCCTCGAAGAAGGTGTCCGGACCCGTTCCGAAGACGAGTGCTTCGCTACTCGAACCGAGGTCGACCCGGACACTCTTGACCTCGGCGGTGGCTCCTTGCGGAATGTCCGTATCGAAGCGAGCGACCAGCTCCACGACCTGCGTCTCGCCCGAGCACTCTGCGGTCACGACGGTCGGCAGCCCCTCGAGGTTGACAATCGTGACGAGCAGATCGGGCGCAAGCCGACCACAACCAGCGGAGCACAGGAGGAGCACGATCAGGAGGCGAGACATGCCCGCAGAAACGCCATCGCCCCCGATACGGTGCCAGGTAAATCCGCCGTGGCGCGATTCGGTCGATGCCAGGCGACTTTTGGGCCCGTCAACGAGGCTCTGGCGCGTATCAGGCGGCGTGCCTAACGCAGTTTCGCGATGCGGCTTTCGAGGTCGGCGAGGAGCGCGGCATGGTCGGGCGGCGCATCCGCGGCGGCCTGCTGCGCGTCGAGCATGGCGCGCGCCTCGGCGCGTTCCGAGGCGTCGTACTCGTCGAGTTCCTCGGCCAGGCGTGCCGGCACATCCATCGGCGCCTCGAGCATCAGACGGCGCACCTCAAACGCGCGCGCCAGCGCGTCCACGCGACGAAGCCGGTCCGGTCCCGCCGGCAGCTGCTCGACGGCTTCCAGCTCCGCCTCGATCTCGGCCAGCGCATCGTCGGCTCCATCGAACGCCGCGCCTCGGTCCGCGATCGCGCGCGCCGCGCGACGGAAGTCCTCCATCGGCAGCGGCCCGGGCGGCTGCTCGACGTCCAGCAGCGCAACCAGCTTCGTGTCCGGCGGCGGCACGAGGTCGGTCGCCAGAAGCGTCGCCGATCCGACGACGGTGAACACGACGAGCGCCCACTCGAAGCGCGTCATACCGCCCACACCGCCCATGCGTGCAGCGCGATCAAGACGAGCAGCGGCGCCCACCGGCGCAGCGGCCGCTGCAGCGAAAGCCCCACGGCCAACCCGTACAGCGCCAGTCCCGACACCAGCAGCCAGCCCGCCTTCGCCGCCGTCCACGCCGGCCACGCCTGGCCCAACGCCTCGATACCGCGCAGCACCGGCGCACAGACGACCGCGTAGGGAAACGCGTCCGGCCAGATCGAGAGCGCGGTCACGATGCCCGCGGCGAGCCCCGCGATCGCAACCCACGGCACCCGCAGCGAGCGACGGGACGCCGACTCGGCCGCGGGCGGCGGCGCCACAGGCTTCGCGCGCGGTTGGACCGGCGCCGGCGTAGGCATCGGCGGCACCGCCGACATCGTCGCGCCGAGATCGAGCTCCAGCTTCGCGTCGACGCCGAGATCAATCACTTTCAGGCTCGGGCCGTCCGGCCCCAACTGGAGCACGTCCTTCCACTGCAGCGGGGCGCGCAGCACCGGCTGCCCGTTCAAGGTCGTGCCGTTGCGGCTCTGCAGATCCTCCACCACCCACCCGGCGCCCTCGAGCGCCACGCGCACGTGCCGGCGCGACGCGACGTCGGACTCGACCGGCAGCGAACAGTCGGGATCGCGGCCGAAGATGAACTTCTTGCCCACGAGCCGGATCACCCGTCCCTCCCGGCCCGTCCCCGCCCCGCAGCGGATCTTGATGAACGGCCGAACCACGCGACGGATTATAGTGCGGGGCGTGGTTGGACGGTTGGTGCTTCTCGGCCTGCTGCTCGTGGCGGTGCCGACCCACGCGCAGCAGCGCGAAGACGACAAGCGGGCGCGCCTGGTCTACCTGCGCGCGCTCAAGATCGAGAAGGGCGGCTCGGCGGAGCAGGCGCTCAAGGTCTACGCCGAGTGGGCGCGCACCGCCGACGGCCCCATCCCCGACTCGGTCATGCGCCGCATCTACGCCGCGGCCGGCGAAGGCGACAAGGCGTTCAAGGCCGTGGCGCTGCTCATCGACAAGGGGCTCGAACTCGAGGACCTCGAGGACAAGTCCATCCGCCCCCGCAAGATCGCCCACGAGCACAGCGTGCAGATGGCGGAAATCCGCGAAGGCCACATCGAGACGATCATCGACGAGATCGTGAAGGAGAAGGACGGCGAGTGGAAGATCGCGCGCTCCGACTCGGGCAACACCTCGAGCGGCATGAAGAGCGATCTCGACCACACCTTCTACGTCTTCAAGAAGGGCCCGCAAGGCCAGTGGGTGCGCGACCCCGAAGCGGACAAGGCCTTCATCGACCTCTTCGAGAAGAAGTGGTCCGACAACAAGAGCCTGCCGTCGCTCGCCGCGCTCGACATCGCGTCCATCCCCGGCAAGAACCGCTTCCCCGACCCGCGCGACGTCTGGCTCGACTTCGAAACGAAGTTTCTCAGCACGACCGACGCGCTGCGCCGCACGCCGGGCGCCTACACCTACGGCGGCGCCGTCGCGCAGCAGATGCAGTTCCGTGCGCTGGCCGCCATCTGGGCCGGCAACGAACGCTCCTTCATGCAGTACACGAAGGACGGCAAGCTCGACTTCGACCCCGACGCCGCCATCCGCCACATGTTCGGTCTCGTCCCCGAACTGCAGCCCGCGCACGCGTACGGCGCCGCCGTCGCGAACTTCCTCGAGCTGCAGCGCTACATGAAGAAGGAGAAGTTCGAGACCAAGTACCACCTGCGCACGTGGGAGGACGCCGCGCTGGTCCGCGCGCTGTTCCGCAAGAACCGCGACGACCGCTTCGAGTATCTCGAACTCGATGCCGAGGGTCGGCGCCTCTGGAACCTCGAGGTGATCGACGAGATGTTCGCCGACCCCAAGCAGCGCCGGCTGCATCGCCTCGCGCTCGACATCAGCGCCGACCTGCGCCTGGTGCACAAGGGCAAGTTCGATCAGGTGTTCCCCGACGGCGACCCAGGCACCGGCCCCGCGCGCGACGCGATCGTCTTCAAGGAGCTCGCGCGCACGATGTTCGACGTCGACGAACCGACCGAGGCGCACATCAAGGCGGCCAACAAGAAGCACCGCCACCTCGCCAGCGAGTTCTGCCTCGAGTCCGTGTTCCGGACCGCCGAGGAGGCCTTCCGCGCGATGCAGGACGAGCGCTTCCGCCAGCCGCTCGACTTCGAGGCCTACAAGCCGCTCATGCGCGGCGTGAAGCCGGAGGACTGGCCCAAGACGCGCAAGAACATCCAGACCGCCGCGCGCATCACGTTCCTCTACAGCCTCTACGACCTCGGCTGGTGGAAGAGCGCGAAGCTGCTCGGCCGCATGCAGAAGCAGTTCCCCGGACTCTCCAAGCCGTCGTTGCTCGGGCTGTGGGTCGAGGGCCGGGCGCAGCGCATGCTCGCCCCCATCCGCAACCCCGAGCTGCGCCCCAAGCTTCCCGAACTCAAGATCGAGCTCGATCCCGACGCGGCGAAGGCGTATGCGCGCTATCTCACGCGCGAAGCCCTGCCCGAGCTCAACCGTCAGGTGCAACAGCGCGTAATCACGGAACTGGGCTTCGCCGACGCCGAGAAGGCGAAGGCGGTGCGCGGCCTGCTGCAGTTCCAGCCGCGCACGTGGAGCCCCGCCCGCTTCGCCCGCAACATGGTCTGGGACCCCGGCAGTATCGACGCGCTCGCGCAGATCGTGCGCACCTACATCACGAGCAAGGGCGACCTGGAACAGACGCGCGCCGTCATCGTCGACGAGATCGTGCTCGCCGTGCCGGTCGCCGGTCAGCTCGTCGCCGCCACGCGCGGCGGCATCCAGGGTGCGGTGCTGATCGCCGGCGCGATCCAGTTCCCGATCCTCGGCATCGGCCTGCTCGTCGCCAGCATCGGCGAGGCAGGCTACGCGATCTACGACGCCGAGTTCGCCGTCCACGCGCGCAACAACACGCTCGACGCGCTCTACCGCGGCTTCGCCGGGCCCGCGACACGCGCGTACGACAAGGCGCCGCCGCAGTTCACGAAGGACGACGCGCACAAGCTCAAGATCCTGAGCGCACGCCTGGAGCGCGAGCAGACCGACGAGCTGAAGACGCGCGTGCTCGCGCTGCGCTCGAAGAAGGAGCGCTGGGTCGCCTTCCGCGACGGCTCGTGGGCCGGCGGCTACTTCAGCCAGTGGGGTGCCGTGAAGGAGCAGAGGTTTGTGCGCAACTCGCTGCTCGCCGCCATCCCGCCCATCATCTCCTACTCCCCCGCCGGCCTCGTCGACTTCCGCGCGACCTATGACGAGAAACGGTTCGAGCTGCTGCGCAAGGAGATCGAGAAGGGGGCGGACGGCGTGGACGACTTCCTGACGAAGGAGAAGGAGCTTCACGAGCTGGAGTACCGCAAGGGCCAGAAGGAGCGCGCCGACCGGTTCCTGCGCCGCGCGCTCGGCCAGCCGAACAAAGCGCGCCTGAGCGAGCGCGAGAAGCGTTCCGGCGTGCCCGAGCTGCTCTTCAAGCTGCGTCGTGACAGCGTTTACCCGGCGCTCCTCGAGTGGGCGCGCCGACGGAAGGACGAGATCGGCAACGAGGCGCAGGCCAACCCCGATCGCTACGTCGACTGGTGGCTGGAGCGACGCGGCGCGGTCGCCCGCGGCGAGCTGAAGCGGCACGGCCTCCAGACCGACATACCGGTGCAGGCGCTCAAGGACCGGCTCACGAAGGACTTCCTTCGCTCGAAGGCGCTCTACGAGCAGTTCCAGAAGCTCGAGGAGCGGCGCAGGAAGCAGGTGCCGCACCGGGTGCGGCAGCGAGAGCAGACCTACGACGCCGAAGCGGCCGGCCTCTACGTCGCCGACTTCGAAGACCCCGCCTACGACGAGCTCATCCAGGCGATGCGCGTCATGGCGGTGCCGCGCCAGCCGCCCGAGGTGCAGGCGACGATCTACCTCATCGGTGATCGCGTCGAAGCGAGGGTGCGCGTCAAGGTCGACCCGCACCTCTACCGCGGCCCGTTCCGCACGCAGATCCACCAGCTCGACCTTCGCAGCGCACACCAGGCGCTGCGAAGCGGACGCATCGACGGCGTTGCGCTGCTCGCGCGCGACGAGCTTGCGCGCGCCGTGCGCGAGGCGGAAGCGATCCGGAACGCGCCGGTCGTCATTCCCGTCGTGTCGGTCTTCGCGGCCTCCCGGATCGACTGGGAGGACGCGCTGCCCGGCACGATGAAGGCGCTCCCCACGCGCACGACGATGGACGGCATCCTGCTCGGCCAGGTCGTCCCGGCCGGCGGAGCGGCCCGCGCGACGGAGGAGAAGGTGGAGCAGCCGCCTCCCCCGCCGCCGCCCAGCGCCGCGCGCGCGCAGGTCTACTTTGTGCGCCCTGACCGGAAGTCGATGGGACGACGCGTGTTCTTCGAGAAGCCGGACGCGAAGAACTGCAACTACGACGTTCTGTTCAATGGCGTCAGCCCCGGCACGTTGCGCGTGCTCGTGGACTGGACCGACCGCCCGAAGAAGGCGTGGATCCACGCGGAGGTCACCGTCTCCGGCGGCACCCCGCCGCACGTCGACAAGGGCAAGCTCGCCCGCGCCAGCGGCGCGCCGAAGGAGCTCGGCGGCACGCGGGGCGGAACGAAGTACCTGCTCTATCTGCCGCGGCTCAAGCCGCGCTTCGGAGCGCTCAACGTCCACATTCGCATGGTCGCGTTCAGCGATCCGAAGCGCACGAAGGAGCTCGCCCGCCAGGAGTTCTCGACGAAGTTCTCGATCCAGGACGGCGCCGGCCCCACGGCCCGCGGCGGCGTCAGCCGGCACCGCAACGGCCGCACGACGGTCTCCGTTTCGGTTCAGGGCGCACGCGGCGGCGGGCCCGCGGTTCTGAGCGTCGCCGGTCGATCCAAGCGCGTCCGCAAGTTCAGCGGGACGATCAGCCTGACGCTCTACGACGGCTCCGTGCCCGGCAGCGCGACCATCCAGTTCACGCACCTCGGCCAGCGCACGAGCCGTCGGGTCACCCTCAAGCGCGGCAACGTGATGCCGATCCAGCCGTTTGACGCGTCACGCAACCAGAAGCGTCGACGGGAGATCGAGCACCGGCGCAAGCAGGGCCTCGAGTCCCAGTTCGCATTCCCGATCGCAGTCAAGCTGGACGAGATGATCACGAGCCGACTGGCGTCGTCCGATCCTGGCGCCATCGACGCGGTCGGCGACCTGCTCAAGGAGCTCGACCGGATCGTGCAGCTGTGCGCCCGCAACGCCGGCAATCCGCGTTGGGACGGCTACCGGTACATTCCGTCCCGGAGTGGTCCGGGCGGCGCCCGCTCCCACGCCGCATCCGTCGCCGAGATGCATCGCCGGTTCGTCGTGATGTACGCGCGACTGGGCGAGCGCGCGTGCGACTGGGGACGCATCGAGTACGCGACGGACTGCGCGCGAGCGGCGATCCGGCACGCGAACGGAACGAGCGGAAAGCTTCGAGCCGACGCCTACGCCCGGCTCGGCATGCTCTACTCCGCTATCGCCAAACTCAGAAACCAACTCAGTGGCGGCGGCGCCGGCGAGTTCGAGACCGCCGAGCGCTACCGCGCGGAGGCGGCCAGGTTGCTGGGCGACACGTACAAGCCGCTCAACAACCCGTACCGCTAGTCGTCCCAGAGGTTGCGGAGCGTGTACGGGCCACCCTCGTGCACCCAGAACGACCCGTCGATGTAGCGACGGCCGCGATCGAGTCCGGCCAGCTCCGCCCTGTCTTCGGCACTCAGCTCGATGCGCGCCGCGGTCAGGTTCTCTTCCAGGCGGTGGCGCTTCACCGACTTGGGGATCACCGACGTGCCGCGCTGCAGCGCCCACGCCAGCAGCACCTGCGCCGGCGTGCATCCATTGCGCTCCGCGACGACGGCAACGAGCGGGTCCTGCAGCACCATCACCTCTTCCTCGCCTCGCAGCCGCTCCGGACGATCCCCGGAGCCGAGCGGCGAGTAGCCGGTGAGCACCACGCCGTTCTGGTTCGCGTAGTCGAGCAGCGCCGGCTGCTGCAGGTACGGGTGCAGCTCGACCTGGTTGGCGACCGGCTGGATGCGCGCGCCCGCCTGCAGCGCCTGCAGCTTCTTCACGCTGAAGTTGGAGACGCCGATGTGCCGGCAGAGCCCGTCGTCGACCGCCTTCTCCAGCTCCGCCCAGGTGTCGGCGATCGGCTGCTCGTCGAGCGACACGAACGCGTCCGCGCTCTCCGGAATCAGCACGCCCTTCTTGAGCGCGATCGGCCAGTGAATGAGGTAGAGATCGAGGTAGTCGAGCTGGAGATCCGAAAGCGTCTGCTGCAGCGCGGGCCGCACGTCGGCGGGCGCGTGCGCGTTGTTCCACAGCTTGGACGTCACCCAGAGCTGGTCGCGCGGCACGATCTCGTCGGAAAGCGCCTCGCCGATCTCCTTCTCGTTGCCGTAGATCGCCGCGCAGTCGAGGTGGCGGTAGCCGATCTCGAGCGCGGCGCGCACCGCTTCGCCGACCTCGCCCGGCTCCGATTTCCAGGTGCCGAGACCGAGCATGGGCATGCGATCGCCGTTGGGCAGCGTGTGGTCGAGCATGCGCGCTATCCTACGCGTCCGCGTAGCGCGCGGTCAGCACGTGGTCGCGCCATTCGCCGGCGATGCAGAGATAGTCGCGCGCGTAGCCCTCGACGACGAAGCCCATGCGCCGCAGCAGTCGCCCGCTGCGTTCGTTGACCGGCATGTAGTTGGCTGCTACGCGATGCAGCCCCAATTCGTCAAACACGTAGGGCAGCGCGACGCCGAGCGCCTCCTGCATGAGCCCCTTCCCCACCGCCGCCTCGTCGAGCTGGTAGCCCAAGTGGCAGGAGAGAAACGGCCCGCGCACGATGTTGGTGAAGTTGCAGCCGCCGAGCACCGCCCCGTCGAGGTCGTCACGCGCGAAGAGGAAAAGGCGCATCGACGCGCCCTCCTCGAACTCCTCGCGGTTCTGCTGCAGCTGCGCCCGCCAGTACTCCTCGGTGTAGAAGCCGTCCGGCGGAATCGGGCTCCACGGCGCGTGGTGCGCCCGATTCCGCTCGTAGAACGCGGCGACGCGCTCGGCGGCAGCGACCGGCGGCAGCGTGAGCGCCAGCCGGTCGGTCTCGAGGACGGGCCAGCCCATCAGCCTCCGCGCTTACCGCGCAGCATGCCGTCGATCGAGTAGGCACCGGCGCCGAGGCACGCGATGGCGGCGTACATGATCAGGTAGAGCATCGCCGGCTCCTTGCTCTTGCCGCTGCCCATCACCCACGGGTCGCCGCCGTGCACGATGAACGCCGCCACGACCATGGTGAAGACGACCGGAATCGCGGCGACGCGCGTAAACAGGCCCACCACGACGAGGGCGGCGCAGACCACCTCGGAGAAGACCGCGCCGATGAGGCTCATCGTGCTGCCGATGCCCATCGGGTCCGGAAAACCATCAAACTCGCCGGAGAAGAGCATGCCTGCCTTGCCCCAGCCATGCGTGATCATGTAAACGCCCGCGCCGACGCGCAGGACGAGGAGCCCGACCGAGGTCAGGGTTTCGTTGTTCGGCATGGCGGCATAGCCTACTCCAGCCGTGCATGGATCCCGGGAGGTTCATGCCCTGCCTTCGCTCGGCAGTCGACCCAGCCGAGCCTCCATTGAAGATCCCGAAGCGGGGGTAGGATCGAGTCATGGGGAAAGCACATTGGATCGTGGGACTGCTGGCAGCCCTCGCCCACGCAGGCGAATCGAAGACCGTTGCGAAGGGCGAAGCGGGCCAGAGCATCGTCCAGTGGATCGAGCGCGCCGAGAAGGCCGGTTTCACCGGTGCCGTGCTGGCCGCCCGGGATGGGCAGGTGATTGCGGCGGTCGGCGCCGGCTTCGCGCAAGGAAGAACGCGCAACACACCGGCCACGCTCTTCGAGATCGCGTCGCTCACCAAGCAGTTCACGGCCGCGGCGGCGCTGCGACTTGTCGACGAGGGCAAGCTCAAGCTCGACGCGCCGATGGCGGACTACCTGCCGGGCATCCCCGAGGACTGCAAGGCAATCACCACGCGCCACCTGCTGCAGCACACTTCGGGGATTCCCCGCAGCAACGCGCGGGGCGCGGGAACGGACCTCGCCGCCGTCCTCCCCTCGTTCCTCGAAGGCGGCCCGCGCCACGAGCCGGGCAAGCACTGGGGGTACTGGAATCAGGGCTACGCGCTGGTGAGCGAGATCATCGCGCGCGCGGCCGGCGAGCCGTACACGGAGTACTGCCGCAAGGCGCTGTTTCAGCCCGCGAAGCTGAAGACGACGCTCTTCACCGGCGACGCGGCGCCGGAAGGCGTTACGGTCGCCATCGGGCAGTCCGCCCGTGGCCGCCCGCGTTCCGCGCTCGCACACCCGTACGGTGAGTACGGCTTCCAGTATCGCGGCATGGGCGGCGTCGTATCCTCGGTCTGGGACCTCTGGCGCTGGGACCGCGCGCTGCGCGGCAAGCTGCTGCGCGAAGAGTCGAAGAAACAGCTCTTCCAGCCCGGCCTCCAGGACTACGCGCTCGGCTGGTACGTCCTCGATAAGAACGGGCGGCGCGTGCACTCCCACGGCGGAAGCGTGCGCGGCTTCGTCTGCCAGATGCGCCGCTATCCCGATCAGGACGCCTGCGTGATCGTGCTCTGCAACCGCGACGACTTGCAGCCGTGGATGTACGCCGACGCCGTCGAGCAGATGCTGTTCGGCGAGCCGCTGACCGTGAAGCTGCCCACCCAGGCCGACGATGCCACGGCGAAGCGGCTCGTCGGCAAGTACGCGCACGGTCGGCTGGGTCATCGACTGCGCGTCTGGCGCGAAGCCGGCAAGCTGCGGGCGATCCTGAACTGGAAGCAAGGCTGGGTCGGGAATCTGGTCATCGGCCCCGATGAAGCTGGAACCCTCGTCGCGTTCCAGGGCGGAAAGGCCTACCCGGTGAAGCTCGGGGAAGCTGAGGACGGGCAGGTGAAGTCCATCACAATTCACCGGGTGCAGTTCGATCGCGTGCCCTGACGGATCGAGACCACCGCCCGCGCCCCCTCCCATGTCACGATTCGGACGTAGGATCGAACCATGGGGAAAACAGCATGGATCGTGATTCTGCTCGCGGGCGTCGTCGCCGCGGAGGAAACGAAGACCGTCGCCGTCGGTGAAGCGGGGAAGCAGATTGTCGCGTGGATCAAGCGCGCGGAACGCTCGGGGTTTTCCGGCGTGGTGCTCGCCGGCCGGGAGGGGCGCGTGGTCGCGGCGGTTGGCGCGGGTTATGCCCATGGGAAGGTGCGCAACACGCCCGCGACACTCTTCGAAATCGCGTCGCTCACCAAGCAGTTCACGGCCGCGGCGGCGCTGCGACTCGTCGACGAGGGCAAGCTGAAGCTCGACGCGCCGATGGCGGACTACCTGCCGGGCATCCCCGAGGACTGCAAGGCAATCACCACGCGCCACCTGCTGCAGCACTCCTCCGGCATTCCCGGCCGCAACTCGCGTGGCGGCGGCACGGACCTCGCCGCCGTCCTGCCGTCGTTCCTGCGGGGTGGTCCGCAGCACGAGCCCGGCACGCGCTTCGAGTACTGGAATCAGGGGTACGCGCTCGCCAGCGAAGTCATCGCTCGCGCCTCGGGCCAAGCGTACACGGAGTATTGCCGGACGGCGCTGTTCAAGCGGGCGAAGCTGCGCACGACCCTCTTCACCGGCGACCCCGCACCGCCGGGCGTCGTCGTCGCCGTCGGCAAGTCCGCGCGCGGGCCGTCCCGATCGGCGCTCGCGCATCCCTACGGCTCGTACGGGTTCCAGTACCGCGGCATGGGCGGCATCGTCACGTCGGCCTGGGACCTCTGGCGCTGGGACCGCGCGCTGCGCGGCCAGCTGCTCGGCGGGGCGTCGCGCAAGCAGCTGTTCGAGCCCGGTCCCGGCAGCTACGCGCTCGGCTGGTTCGTGCACACGAGAAACGGACGCCGCGTCCAGTCGCATGGCGGCAGTGTGCGCGGCTTCGTCTGCGAGATGCGCCGCTACCCCAACGACGACGCCTGCCTGATCGTGCTCTGCAATCGCGACGACGCGCCGCTGCGCCCGATCGTGGACGGGTTCGAGCAGCTGCTGTTCGGCGAAGCGCTGACCATGCGCCTGCCGAGCAAGGCGGACCCCGCGGTCGGTCGGCGGCTCAGCGGCAGGTACAGGCACGCAGCCGGCCACCGCCTGCGGGTCTGGATGGCCGGGGGGCAACTGCGCGTGGTGCTGCACTGGAAGCAGGGCATGGTCAGCCGCATGACGATTGGTCCCGACGAGAGCGGTGAGCTGGCGGCGTTCCAGGGCGGCAAGGCGTACGTGCTCGACCTGGGCCGGGAGCAGGACGGCAAGGTCCAGTCGCTTTCCATCGACGGGCAGAGGTACGAACGGATCGAGTAGCGAATCGTGAACGAGCAGGGGCTCTGCCCGGCCCCTCGGCGCGAGGATGGTTACCGCCGCCGCTTGCGCTCCTCGGGGTGCTTCTGCTCCCACCGCGCGCGCGTCTGGTTCCAGCGCTTCCGCAGCGTTTCGCGCTGCTTGTTCGACGCGACCGAGATTCGCTGGCTCGGCTTCGCCAGGTTGCCATCGAACTCGTTGTCCGCAACCGTCGCCTGGGCGCCGCCCACGAAGACGATCGCTGCGCGCGAGCAGCCGTGGAGCACGTTGCCGCGGATGATCGGCTTGGCGTCGCGACGCTCGAGGCCGTACAGCACACCGATCGTGCCGAGCTGCCACGCGGGATGGAACTCCGGCGGCGCGTAGTCCGACGGCCGGCGCGTGCCGCGCATGCGGTTGTTCTCGATCGTGCCGGGGCAGTCGAATTGCACGCCGACGGCGTCGATCCGATCGAAGATGTTGCCGCGCACGATGCAGTCGAGCACGTCCTGCGCACGCACGCCGATGGTCGCGCCGCGAATGTGGTTCTTCTCGATGATCACCTCGGCGCGCGTCTGCAAGCGCACCGCCCGCCCCTCGCGGATCGGTAGCTCGCCATTCACGTGGATGGCGACGTCGCTCACCTCGATCGTGCAGTCGCGCACCACGGCGCGATCGAGCACCTGCAGGCTGAACCCCGTGCGCTGCTTGCGCACGCGGCACGTCTCCAGATGCACGGAGCGCGCGCGACGGCCGTTGATGCGCACGGCGGCGTACGACAGCCCTTCGAAGGTGGCATCGCGCACGGCGACGACGGTATCTCCTTGCCCCTGCACGCCGTAACCGCTTCGCGTGAACACGCCGCCCCGCACGTCAACGCTCGTGCCGCGCCCCTTGATGTGAATGCCGGACCCACCCGGGATCTCGAACCGGCAGCCCCGCGCCACGATGCGCGCCCCGAAGTCGCCCTGCACGCCGGTGCCCAGACCGGGGTCGAAGACGCAGTCGACGAGCTCCGCCGTCCCGCCACGCACCTGGATGCCGTGGGGAAAGCCGGCCATGCGCGGCGGCGCCTGCGGCCCAACGCGGAAGCGGAAGCCGTCTACCCGCGTCGGCGTCGCGAACCCCGGCACGCCGTAGAGGGTGATACCGACGCCATTGCGCTTCCCGAAGATCACGCTGGTTCCGGTCCCCGGCGCCCCGCGCAAGGTGACACCGGCCGGCAGCCCCACGCCCGCGTCGATCGCATCGACGGTGCAGACAACGGTGTCGCCCGGGCGGACGCGCGTCTCAATCGCCTTGAGCCCGCCCCGGCTCGACACCGTCCACGTCTTCGGCGCGTGCGGCGTGAGGTAGCGCAGGCCGATGGCGATGGCGCCCTTCTCGCGTATGCGACCGATCCGGACAAGAAACCGCCCGCGCACGATCGGCACGTAGGAGCCGCCCGTCGCCGTGTACCAGCGCGAAGTTCCGACGCGGTACTGCACGCGCACGTACGCGGATTCGGGCAGCCCCTCCGCCTTCCAGCGCACGTCGACCTCGCCCCGGTCGGCGAGCAGCAGCGTGCCCGCCTCGGGCGAAGTCAGCACGAGCGACCCGCCCTCCGGCAGCGGGTCCGCCGAGACTGCCGTCGCGAGCAGCAGTACCCCGAGCGCGCGCATCAGTAGATCCTCTCCGCGCAGAGCCGCACGACGTCCGGCCGCGTGCCGTAGAGCTCGGCGATGCGCTGCTCCAGCCGCCGGAACTCCGCCGGGGTGGAGTAGCCGGTGACCAGCTCCGGCCACGGCTGGGACTGCGGCCGCCGCACGCCGGTGCGCTGCTCGAACGCCTGCGCGGTGCGCGCGTAGTTCTGCTGGCGCCGGCCGAGCACGTCGTCGTAGAGCGAGCCCGCGATCCGCGCCGCGCCCGGCACCTTGGCGAACTTCTTCACCGCCGTCGCCGCCACCGCCGTGCGCCCCAGCGCCAGCGGATCGACGTTGCCGTCGACGAGCAGCTGCCCCGCCATGTCCCCCAACACGGGCCCGAGAATCGGGCCGGCGCCGGCCACCGTCGCGGCCGAGCCGAGGACGGCGCCCAGCAGCTCCTTGCTCGGCCCGCGCTTCCGCTTCTTCGGGCGCCGCGCCAGCCGCGCCCCCATCTGCTGGTGCGAGCGGACGATCTGCGAGGCCGCGCCCCAGGTCGCGTCTTCGATGCGGGTGAAGCCGGCGCGCAGCGTCATGTCGACCTGCTGGAATCCGCGATCGACCGTGTAGAGCGTCTGCATCTGCACGTCGAGCGACGTCTCCGCGACCGCGAGCTGCTCGATCGCGATGGCCGCCTGCCGGTCGAAGTTGGCATTCATGTCCGCGCGCAGGTTCTCGATGCCGAAGGCGACGCGATCGAATCCGACGACCAGGTTCGCGTTGACCTGGCGCAGGTTGGCGTTGACCACGGAGAGTTGCCGGTCGAGCCGTGCGAGGCGCGCGTTCGCTTCGCGGATGCCCTCGTCGACGTTGTCGACCGAAACGCGCAGCCTGCGAATCTCGCCGTGGACGGCGACGAGGTCCTTATGGAGCTGATCGAGCCCGGTCGCGACGGCGGTGAACCCCTTGAGCAGCACCTGCCGATCGAGCCGGTGTTCCTTGACCAGCGCCTCGAACCCCGCCTCCAGCACGCGCCGCGTCTCGGTGAACTCCTCGCGCAGCAGCGTCTGCATCTGCTCGCGATGCGCGACCAGCTCGTTGCGGATGGCGGCGAGCTGGGTCATGAGTTCCTGGTGGCGCGTCTCGGCCAGAATCTGATCCGAGGCGGCATGCATGCGATAGGCCTCGAGCGAGCGCACGACCGAGTAGATGCGCGCAACGCGCTGCGCCAGGTAGTGGCGCGTCTCGGTGCTCTTCGAGTCGAACTTGCCGCCGAAGACGTTCTCCTCCACGTAGCGCCGCGACTGCCGCGTGGGCTCCGCCTGCGTGGCGCACGCCCACATGTCGCGCGACGCAAAGACGAAGTTGCGCAGGCGACGGTTCACCCAGTCGTCGATCCCGTCCGGGTTGCGGGCGCGTTCCGCCTCGTAGAGCGCGCGCTCCTCCTCGATGGCGCGCTCTTCCGCGAGTGTCTCCGCCAACACGCGCTGCGCCGCGCCCGGAAAGAGCCGCGCATAGGCGTCGTAGTCGGTCGAGGTGTTCAGCGCGCGCGCCAGCTCGAATGCAAGCTGCTCGACGTGCAGCCGCGCCACCGCCGACTCGGGCGCCGCCGGGTAGCGCCGCATGAAGTCGAGATAGCTCGAGAGGCGGTGCTCCCGACGATAGAGCTGAAACAGATCGGACGTCGCCAGCCGGCTCCCGGCACGATCGGCATAGCGCGCAAGAAAGCGGTGGTACTCGTCCGCCACCGGCGACCCCCGCAGAAAGCTCGCCCGCATCGCGAAGGCGACGGCCGCCCCACTCGCATGCGGATACCGCGCGATGTAGCGGTCGAGGTGCGCGGGATCGAACGGATTGGCGATCGCCTTCAGCGCGCCCGTGGCCGCCTCTTCATACTCCTTGCGCGGTACCAGCTTGAGCCCGCCGGTCGAAACGGTCGGCTCCTGCGCGGGACAAAGCGAAGCGAAACAGAGCAGTGCAGCAATTCCCCTCATGGCTACCAGCTTCACGGGGAACCGGGCCGGCGGCCATCAAGAAAGCTCGGGGAAGTCTGCCTCGCCGGTCCCGAGGAGCGGAACCGGGCCGTACACGATGAACCGGCCGATTTCGTAGATGCGGTCATACTCGGGCTCGTCGTCCCGGATCAGATCGGCGATCCAGCCGAGTCCATGGCGGCGGAAAACCTGCTGGGTGTGCTCGCTGCGCGCATCGGAGTACCGCTGGCAGACCCTCTCCCACTCCGGCGGCCCGTGGCCGACCCGAAACGACTCTTCGTCCCCAAGGCCGTGCGCCCGTTCGATGTCTTTTGCGTGCTCCGCGAGTGCCCGTATGTGCGGCGGATCGGGAGCGTCGTCGATCATCTGCGTGACGGTCCCCACGACCAGGAAGAAGCCGACCTCCTCCGAGACTTGGCGACGCCTTCGGAAACTCCTGTAGAGCTGAAGGAGTGCGGTCCGGTCGTACTTCAACTCCGCATTGACCAGCTCGTCGAGAAGCGCGTAATGGGCAAGGGTTCCCCGTTGGGCCCGCGTCATCGCCTCGAGCTGTGCAAGCACCCGCAGAAGATTCAACCCCTCGTCCATCGTGCGCCGGAACAGTACCGAAGGAACGCGGCGGCGCCCACCGCCTGCCTGATGCGCCCGATATGGTCCACGGCCTCGTCCGACCGGATCGCATGGAACCAACTTTTGATGCAGACGGTCGGTTGCAATTCCCCGGTCGCTCGCTAGCCTGCCACTTGGTTCGTAGGAATTACAACTAAAGGGGAAAGTATGCGACTACCGTTCTCGGAACCGGATCCCGCGGGATCCGAGCGGGCGCGTTTGGCCAAGGCCGTGCGCGACCTCGCCACGCAAGTATCACGACTCCAGCCGCAGGCGCTGACACGCACCAATGGCGAAGAGGCCGACCATGGCCCGGGCAAAGACCCGAAGTCGGGCTCTCGCTACCCGGCGAACTTCACGAAGGGCCTGCTGCACGACATTTTCGGTCTCGTGAAGCACGCGGAGGACTACCGGTGTTTCGTGGAGGCCATCAACGCGCCGGACCCGACGCTGTTCGAGAAGCAGGTCGAGGGCGCGGACGAGAAGAAGGGCTTCAAGTTCCACTCCGTTCTGCGCGGGACGAAGAAGAAACCCAAGTGGCGCGGCTGGGAGAGCCCTCGGGCCGGACACGTCTATGAGCTGGAAGGGCCCGACGCGGGCGCCGTCGGCATGGCTCCGGCGCCGCGCGTGGGGTCAAGCGAGCTGGCTGCCGAGATGGCTGAGGTTTACGCCATGGCCATCTTGCGCGACGTGCCCTTCACGGTGATCTGCGAGGGAGGCAGCAGAACTGTGTGTAAGTCTGGGGGCAAATTTCGTGATTCGCTTCTGTCCGCCGCCGAAGTCGCGAAGCTCCTCGGGGGCATGCGGTTCTACTCGGGAGACTGCATCCGGTCCTCCACACCATCCAACACAGGGGATGACAACCTCAATCGGTTCGAACGCAATCGGCGGAAGGCACGCTGCCGAGGAAAGACACTGCGACCGGAAATCCTGTTCCGAGGCTCTACCGAGGGTGCGTTCACGGGACCCTATATCTCGCAGTTCATGCTCATCGGGAACAAGTCGCGGGCCGGCGCTGGCGGCACGAACCCGCCCAACCACCCCGGCACCAGTGCGACCTACGACGTTCTCGACGGCCTCGTGAACTACGGATCGATCGTGATCGACCAGCGCACCTTGTCCCAGAAGAACTGTCTCGATTACATGACGGACTGGTGTTCCTGGCTGGACGTGCAGAACGGCGCCGCCCTTCAGCGGACGGATGTCTTCGAAAAAGACCGACGGTTCATCACGACACCGCGGGATCTCGCCACCTACGTGCACTTCGATGCACTGTACGAAGCGTACCTGAACGCCTGCCTGATTCTCATTGACCTAGAGACGCCGAGTTCCAGGGGATTCCCGGAACCCGGCCCCTCCGGCCACCGCACCCCGTTCGCGACGTTCGGCGGACCGCACATCCTTTCACTTGTCTGCGAGGTGGCGACACGCTGCCTGAAGGCGGTGCGCCGCCAGAAGTTCAACTACCACCGCCGCTGCCGACCGGAGACGATCGGCGGCCGGTTCCATCTGGTCGACATCAAGGAGGGTGGCAAGCTCGGGTGTGCCGAGGATGACTTCCAATTGAACTTGTCCGAAATTCCGGACCAGCTTCTCGAGGCGGTCCGCAAGCACAACAAGGGGCAGAACAGCAAGGCCATGCGCGCAATGCGCAACTTCACCTGCGGGGCAGACGACAAGGACATCCCCAAGAAGCTCAACAAAGCCGACAACCTTCTTCTGCCGATGGCTTTCCCCGAGGGCTCCCCGATGCACCCCGCCTACGGCGCTGGCCACGCCACCGTCGCCGGCGGTTGCGTGACCATGCTGAAGGCGTTCTTCGAGATGTATGAGGACTGCGACGCGCGCGTCGAGCGGCCGCTGTACGGCCCCAAGGGACTTGCCTACGTTCCGACCGCAGACGGCGCGTGCCTCAAGAAGGCCAAGCCCTTCGAAGGCCGTCTCACAATCCAGGGCGAGCTCGACAAGCTGGCGGCCAACATCTCCATCGGTCGCAACATGGCGGGCGTGCACTACTACTCCGACTACTACGACTCGCTGCGCATGGGCGAGCGCATCGCGGTCGGCATCCTGATGGAGCAGGCGCCGACCTACGGCGACGCGATCGAGTGCACCTTCAAGTCGTTCGACGGCGACCTGATCACGATCACGGGCGAGGCGGGCAGCTGTCCGTCGCTCTCCATCCTCGGCCCGGACGGCACTCCCGTGCAACCCGACGAGTGGTGGCTGCGCCACGTCTCGGGCCGCGAGATGTCGGAAGACTTCTAGATTCTCCGTCGGTGCGGCGGCCCCTCACAGGATCGCCGCACCGGGTTTACGCATCGGGCGCGACGGCCACGGCATCACTCCAGTTCGATCGGCGGCGGGGCGCCGTGGATCTTGCGACGGCCGGCTTCGTACTGCCGCTGAAACGCGTCGGGATCGTCGCGGTAGAGCTGCGCCATCGATTCGAGACCGCACTTCACCATCACCTGGTAGGTGTGGGCATCCAGCGCCTCATCGTACTGCTTCACGACGCGTTCCCACTCGGGCGGCCCCTGCCCGACGTAGAACGACTCGAGATCCGAGAGACCGTGCCGGCGCTCGATCTCGGTCTGCTCTTCGGCCAGCTTCTCGAGCGCCGGCGGCCGCTCGGACTCGTCGATCCACCGCATCACCGTCGAGGCCACGAGGAAGAACCCGACTGACTCGGAGACGGACTCGCGCTCCCGCGCACGCTGGAAGATGGAGACCAGTTCGCTCCTGTCGAACTCGCCCGCCAGCTGACGCATGGCTCGCAGCCCCTCCTCGTGCTCCGGACCCCCCTGGTCCCAGACCGGAACCCGTTCAAGATTCTGCAGGACACGAATGAGGGCGAGTTCGTGGGGATCGTCCATGGCAAGCAGCGACAGGATAGGCCCGAGGCCCCGCCGAAATCCACGAGGAACACGGGAGGGTTGGCCGGTATCGTCGACCCCACGTATGCCCCACGCCATCCGACTGCTCGTCGTCCTCGTCGCCGTCGCTCCCACCGCGCTCGCCCAGGACGACGCGGACTTCGTCATCGGCAACAAGCGCTACGCCGAAAAGGACTACCTCGGCGCGTACGCCAAGTGGCGCGTCGCCGCCGACCGCGGCCACGCGGGCGCGGCCAACAACATCGGCCACCTGCTGCGCGCCGGTCTGGGCGTGCAGCGCGACTACCCCGCCGCGCTGCGCTGGTTCCACAAGGCGGCCGACCGCGGCGACCCGACGGCGATGCACAACATCGGGCTCATGTACGAGCGTGGAGACGGCGTGCAGGTCAACAAGACCGAGGCGCTCAAGTGGTTCCGCAAGGCGGACGCGAAGAAATTCAAGGGCGCGAAGCGGTCGATCGAGCGCCTGACCGCCAAGCCGAAGCCCAAGCCCCTGCCCACGCCGAAGCTCGACACCACCCGGCGACGTTCGTCCGGCCCCATGCTGGGCGAGATCCGCGCCGTCGGCTTTAACTTCGCGCCGCGCGGTTGGGCCAAGTGCGAGGGCCAGCTGCTCGCCATCGCGAGCAACACCGCACTCTTCTCGATTCTGGGCACGACCTACGGCGGTGACGGCCGGACGACGTTCGGGCTCCCCGACCTGCGCGGGCGTTCGCCCGTGCACACCGGCAAGCGCGGCGACCAGACGATTCGAATCGGCCAGCGCTGGGGTGGGCAACGCGGCCAGCAGGCCGGCACGAAGGGATCGGTCACGCTGAGCGGCGTTGCCTATACCTATGTCATCGCGCTCCAGGGTTCGTACCCGTCGCGCAGCGCGGCCGCCACGAGCTCCCACTACAACGGCGAGATCGTGATGTTCGCCGGAACCTTCCCGCCCAACGGCTGGCCCGCCTGCGACGGCCAGGAACTGCGCACCACCGACTTCGCCAACCTGTACCGCGCCGTGGGCAAGACGTACGGCGGCACCACCTCGACCTTCCGCGCGCCCGACCTGCGCGGTCGCGTGACGGTGCACACCGGCAGCGCCAAGTTCCTGAACCGGCTCGGCAAGGAGACACCGATCGCCCCGGCACGCGGCATCTCCCAGGGCCCGATGACGCCGCGCTACCTCGGCATCCGCCACCACGTCGTCAGCACGGGCGTGGCACCGGGCCTCCCCATCGAGGATCCGATGATCGGCGAGATCCGGCTGTTCGCCACGGAGTTGACGCCCAAGGGCTTCGCACCGTGTGACGGAACCACCATCTCCATCGCCAAGAACAGCGCCCTCTACAGCCTGCTCGGCATGATGTACGGGGGCGATGGCCGCAAGGAGTTCAAGCTGCCCGACCTGCGCGGCTTCTGGACCGTCGGCGCCGGCACCCCGCCCGGCGGCACCCGAATCCGCATCGGTCAACGCATCACCATCACGAGCAAGCTGGGCACGACCGCGAACTCGTCCCTCCGCCCCGCCCCGGCCGCCCGCGTGCGCGCGCTGATCTGCACGAAGGGTGTCTTCCCGTCGCGGAACTAAGCGCCCGCCGAATCCGCCGCCCGAAACCGTCGAACTCCTAACGGGTCGGTAGAATTCTCCCGCTGGACTGGGTTTCGATGCTGCGTGCTTTCTTCATCCTCGTCGTCGTCGCGGGACTCTCGTGGCTCGGCTGGCAGATTTACGGTCGCTTAAACGAGCTCGACCAGCCCGCGCAACGGCGCGGCACCATGCAGGCCGCGCCGGTCGCCGTCGCCGCCCCGACGCGCGGCCCGATCGAGCTGCGCCGCACATTCAGCGGCACCCTGGAGGCACCCGACGAGCTCGTCGTCGCGCCCAAGATCGACGGCCGCATCCACGAGCTGACGGTCGACCTCGCCGACCCGGTCCAGCGCGGCCAGGTGGTCGCTCGCCTCGACGACGACGAGCACGTCCAGGAGCTCGCCCAGGCCGAGGCCGACATCCTCGTCGCCAAGGCCAACCTCGTCCAAGCCCAGAGTGCCTTCGAAATCGCCGAGCGCGCCCTCGAGCGCGCGCGCACGCTGCGCGAAAAGAAGGTCGCGTCGGAATCGCAGCTCGACGTCGCCGTCGCCGACCACCTCGCCAAGAAGGCGGCGATCGAGGTGGCCGCCGCGCGCGTGAAGCGCGCCGAGTCCGCGCGCGAGACCGCCCGGATTCGCCTCGGCTACACCGAGATTCGCGCCGCATGGACCGGCGGCGACGACGAGCGCGTGGTCGCCACCCGCCACGTCGACGCCGGTAGCACCATTCGCGCGAACGACCCGCTCTTCTCGATTCTGGAGCTCGACCCGCTCATCGGCGTGGTCTACGTGCCCGAACGCGATTACGCGCGGCTCTCCGCCGGGCAAGAGGTGACGGTCCAGACCGACGCCTATCCCGACGAGACCTTCCGCGGCACCATTCAGCGCATCGCCCCCACGTTTCGGCGCGAGACGCGGCAGGCGCGCGTGGAGCTGAGCCTGCCCAACGGCGACCGCCGCCTGAAGCCCGGCATGTTTATTCGCGCGACCGTCGTGCTCGCGCGCGTCGAGAGCGCCACGCTGATCACCGCCGCGGCGCTCACCCGCCGCAACGATCAGGTCGGCGTCTTCACCGTGACCGCGGACAACGAGCACGTGAAGTGGACGCCGCTCCAGCTCGGCATTCGCGACGGCGACCTCGTGCAGGTGCTCGACGAGGGCTTCGCCGCGCGATTCGTCACGCTCGGCCAGCAGCTGGTCGACGACGGTTCCGCGATCGTCATTCCCGACGACGCGAAGCAGCCTGCGGAGCCGCGCGAGTGAGTCTCCCCCGCGCCAGCGTCGCGCGCCCGGTGTTCACGACGATGGCGACGCTCATCGTCCTGATCCTCGGCACCGTCTCGCTCCTGCGCCTGCGCATCGACCTGCTGCCCAACGTGGAGCTGCCCACCGCGACGGTGCGCACCGGCTGGGAAGGCGCCAGCCCCGAGGTGATGGAGCGGCTGGTCACGCAGATTCTCGAGGAGATCATCGCGACCGTGCCCGGCGTGGAGGAGATGACGTCGGAGTCGAGCGAGGGCAACAGCCGCATTCGGGTGACCTTCGGCTGGGGCACCGATATCGACGCCGCCGCGCTCGACCTGCAGGCGACCATCGAGGACGAGATCAACGAGCTGCCCGACGACATCGTGCGGCCGCGCGTGTCGAAGTTCGACATCGCAAGCTTCCCGGTGGTCATCCTCGGCATCTCCAGCAGCCTCGATCCGGTCGACCTGACGGAGTTCATCGAGGACCAGATCCGCTACCGCTTCGCGCGCATTCCCGGCATCGCGCAGGTCGACACCTGGGGCGGATTCAACCGCGAGGTGCGCGTCGAGATCGACCCCGATCGCCTGCGCGCCTTCCAGGTGCCGCTCGACACGATCCTCGACCGCATCGAGGACGCCAACCTCGACCTGCCCGCCGGCAAGATCGAGGCGGGCCGCCACGAAGTGACGCTGCGCGCCCCATCGGAGTTCAAGGACCTCGACGAATTGCGCAACACGGTGGTGCTCAACCGCGAAGGCTCGGTCGTCACGCTCGGCCAGGTCGCCGAGGTGACGGACACCTACGAGAAGCTCACCCGCATCGTGCGCGTGAACGGCGAGCGCGGTCTGCGCGTGGCCATTCGCAAGCAGGCCAACGCGAATACCGTCGAGGTCGCCAAACGCGTGCTCGAGGAGATCGAGGCGGTCAACGCCGAGTTTCCGCAGGTGCGCATCGTCCCGGTCGTGAACCAGGGCAACTTCATCGAGAAGTCGATCGAAAACGTCGCGCGCTCGGTGCTCTACGGCAGCGGCCTCGCGCTGATCGTGCTGCTCGTCTTCCTCCGCAACCTGCGCAGCACCCTGCTCATCGCCATCGCGATCCCCATCTCCGGCATCGCCACCTTCTCGCTCATCTACTTCGGCGGTTTCACCATCAACCTGATGACCTTGGGCGGCCTCGCCCTGGGTGTGGGGATGATGGTGGACGGCTCCGTCGTTGTGCTCGAGAACATCTTCCGCCGCAAGACGGAAGAGGGCGAGAATCGAAGGGAGGCGTCCGTGCGCGGCGCCGGCGAAGTCGCCTCCGCGATCGTTGCCAGCACGATCACCACGCTCGTCATCTTCCTGCCGTTGATCTTCGTGCGCGGCGTGACCGGCATCCTCTTCGAGGAGCTGGCGTACGTGATCATGTTCTCGCTTTTCGCGGCGCTGGTGGTTTCGCTGAGCGTGGTGCCGATGCTCGCGAGCAAGCTGCTGGACAAGGGCGAGACCAAGAAGGGCAAGCTCGCCCGCGCCGGCGATGCGTTCTTCCAGAAGCTCGAAGACGGCTACAAGAGCCTGCTCGGCTGGGTGCTGCGCCACCGCCTGATCACCATCGGCGGCGCGATCGGCCTCTTCTTCGCCGCGCTCCAGCTCGTCCCGTTGCTGGGGAGCGAGTTCCTGCCGCCCAGCGACGAAGCCGAAGTGCGCATCACCGGCGAGATGGAGCTCGGCACCCGACTCGATCTCGTCGACACCCAAACGCGCCGCATGGAGGACATCGTCTTCGCGAACGTGCCGGAGATGGTCGGCTCGGTCGTCAGCGTCGGCGCCACCGGCTGGC
The DNA here is from genome assembly GCA_039182715.1 of Planctomycetota bacterium. GTDB lineage: Bacteria > Planctomycetota > PLA2 > PLA2 > PLA2 > JBCDBY01. Next base: position 4,844 of record JBCDBY010000012.1, on the reverse strand, counting down.
GCGCGAGTGATGCCGGCAAGGGCCAGATCCAGCTCTCGCTCACCTCGGCGGTCGACCGCGACCGCTCCAACGTGGAGGTCGCCAACGACCTGCGGAAGAAGCTCGACGGCAAGATCCCCGGCATGCGCATCCGCGCCCGCGCGCGGCAGGGGCAATTCCTGCTCGAGCGCGTGCTGGGCGGCGACGAAGGCCTCAAGGTGGAGGTGCGCGGCTTCGACCTCGACACCCTCGACGCGCTGGCCAACGAGGTGCTGACCCGACTCGAAGACGTCCCCGGCATCAGCGACGTCGAGCTCTCCCGCAAAGCGGGCGTGCCGCAGCAGGAAATCCGCGTCGACCGCGACCGCGCCGCGGACGTCGGCCTGACGGTGCGCGATGTTGCCGAGGTGATCGAAACCGCCGTCGCGGGCTCCAAGGCCGGTGACTACCGCACGCAAGGGAACTCCTACCGCATTCTCGTGCAGCTCAAGAACGCCGAGCGCCGCACCATCGACGAGATTCTCGACCTCACCATCGCCACGCCGAGCGGCGACCCGGTGGTCCTCCGCAACGTTGTCGAGAGCAACGCGGGTACCGGCCCGCTCCTGATCGATCGCAAGGATCAGCAGCGCCTCGCCACGGTCGAAGCCAACGTGGTCGGCCGCGACATGGGCTCCGTCGCCCTCGACGTGCAGGCGATGCTCGACGAAATCCCGCGCCCCGACGGCTTCGAGATGCACGTCGCCGGCAACTACGAGGAGCAGGAGAAGGCGTTCGCCGAGCTGATCGACTCACTCATCCTGGCGCTGGTGCTCGTGTACATGGTGCTCGCGTGCCAGTACGAGTCCTTCCGCGACCCGCTGGTGGTGATGTTCTCGGTGCCGCTGGCCGCGATCGGCGTGATCGTGACACTGTTCCTCACGGAGACCACCCTGAACGTGCAATCCGCCATCGGATGCATCATGCTGGGCGGCATCGTGGTCAACAACGCGATTCTGCTGGTCGACCAGGCCGGACGCCTGCGACAGGACGGAAGAGGCGTGAAAGACGCCGTCGCCGAAGCCGGCAGAAGAAGGCTCCGCCCCATCCTAATGACGTCGCTGACGACGATGCTCGCACTCCTGCCGCTGGCCTTGGGCGTGGGCGAAGGCGCCGACGCGCAGGCCCCGCTCGCAAGAGCTGTCGTCGGCGGCCTGCTCGCCAGCACGCTCATCACGCTCGTCCTGATCCCGGCCGTGTACTCCCTCTTCCACCCCGAGAAGTCGTGAGAGCCTGCATCGTCCTCGCGCTCTGCGCGGTCGCCTGCGCCCCCGACCAGTGGCGCAGCATGCAAACCGACTGGCCGGAGCCCGACCCCGACAAGCCGCCCAGAGACCTGGTGAGGGAAGAGGACAAGCCGGCCGCCGACGAGCCCAAGCTGGACCTGCCCCCCGACAACGGTCCCCTCTCGCTGTCGATCGAACAGGCCACCATCCTCGCGCTCCAAAACAATCGAGACCTCGCCGTCCAACAGCTCGACCCCGTCATCGCCGGCGCCTTCGAGCTGATCGAACGAGGCGTCTTCGACCCCGAGGTCTACGCCGACCTCGCCTACGGAGAAGAGACAAGCAGCGAAGTCTCACGATCGACGGGCGAGCGATTCGACGTCGACGCCGAAGACGTCGCAGCCGGCGTTGGCGTGAGACAGCGCCTCCCGACGGGCACCGACATTGACATCGGCCTCACCAACGAACGCGACACGTCGAACCGAGCGCCCACCCAGGAGCAGGTCCGCCTCGGCCTGACCGTCACCCAGTCCCTCCTTCGAGGACTGGGACCGAGAGTGAATCTCGCAAGAGTCCAACAAGCCGCCATCGGCACCGAGGCGAGCAAGTTCGAACTCGAGGGTTTCACGCAGGCGGTCATCGCCGACACCCAGATCGCCTACTGGAACTACGTGCTGGCCAAGCAGGAGATCGCCATCTTCCAGCGATCGCTGGAGGTCGCCGTCCAACAGAGAGACGAGCTCCAAACCCGCATCGACGTCGGCACCCTCCCCGAAGACCAGATCGCCGTCGCCCGCACCGAAGTCGCCGTCCGAGAGCTCGCCCTCATCGACGCCAGAGCCAGACTCGAAGAACGCCGCCTAAGGCTCCTCCGCCAAATGAGCCCCGACCTCGACGGAGGCCTCGACCGCCCCATCGATTCCACCAGCGAACCGAAGATCGAAGCCCCAATCAAAGTCGAAGACGACAACGAACGAGTCCAGCTCGCCCTCAAAGCCCGCCCCGACCTCCAAGAGGCAAGACTCCGCCAGGAGCAGAACCGCTTAGAAACGGTCGTCACAAGAAACGGCATCCTCCCCAGACTCGACCTCTTCGTGACGCTAGGAAAGTCCGGCTACGCCGACACCCTCATCGACGCCTTCAAAGACCTCGACGGCGATAACTACGACGCCCGAGTCGGCATCTCGCTCAGCGCCTTCCTCGAAAACCGCTCCGCCCGAGGCCGCGACCTCGCCGCCCGAGCAAGCTGGAGAAGATCCGCGGAAGCCGTCGAAAACCTGGCCCAGATCGTCCGCCTCGACGTCCGCCTCGCCCTCAACGAACTCGAACGGGCACGACAGCAGATCACCGCCACGCGCACCACGAGAGAACTCCAAGAGCTCACCGTCGCCGCCGAACTCCAACGCTTCGAAGTCGGCGCCAGCACCGGCCTACTCGTCGCACAAGCGCAGCGCGACCTGCTCCAAGTGCAAATCGACGAGGTCCGCGCCGTCGTCGCCTACCGCATCGCACTCGTGCAGCTCTATCTTGCGGAGGGCAGCCTTCTGCCGCGACGCGGCCTCGCTGTCCGTTGAGCCGAACGCACCCTCCTGCGGCGCTCGTGGCCCGACCAGGATGAGACGAGAGTGACTCAAGCAGAATGCCGCGAGACGTCGCCGAATCTCTGCACGCAACACGTGCTCCGCAGCAGCGGCCTCGGGCTAAGGCACTCGGCTGAGTGGTCCCTGCCGTAATCGATCCAGGGTCGACTCTATCTAAGGCAGCCTGGCGATCTGAACCGCGAAAGCCACCAACAGAAGAAAGACGTTCGCCGCGAGCGAGATGATGGCCACGAATGTCGCACGGTCAAATAACGGCGAGAGAGATAAGAGGCAATGCCCGCTCGCCAAGTCGTCATGCTGCTTCAGCAGCGCTTCAATCCGCAGCCCCACTCTCTCGGCTTCTCGTCTGAACGACCAACACGCAACGATCCCGAGCCCCCCCTGCAGCGCAAAGAAGAGGGTTATCCACAACGCAGGGCTGGCCCAAGAGTTCGCCAGCTTCAAGTCCGAATGAGTCTGGACCTTCCACCAGACAATTCCGACGGTCCCCAACATGATCGGGAGGAAGAAGAGAAACCAACGCACGAGTGTGTCGAATTGCCGATGCAGTACTGCGCGAGCACCCTCGATGATCGCCTGATCCCGTTCGGACGGCAGCAGTTCCGACATCGTTACTCGGCTCCAATCAACAAGGGAAGCTCCGCTTGAATGTGCTCAGTGGGCTTGACGTCAGAGTGCATCTCACCTGATTCCTGGAGTCATGACTCCCAGCAGTCCGAATCTGAATTCGTTGATCAGACTCTCCGCCGGGCCTGACAGACACTTGGAAGATGGCCATGCCTGGAGAAATGGGTGGCGACACACTCGAGCGGACCTCCCCGGCGGTCTCGATAACCGCGTTGAGGAATGTCGCCCGCTCCCCCAGTCCCTCGGGCGGCGCTCTCGGTCGCCGGGCCTAACGACTTGGCCCCATGTGAACAGAACAACACTTCGACCTCTCGTCAGTTCAGTCCGTGGAGATCTCCGGACTGAGTGCGCTGTTCTGGATGTTCTTGAGGGAAGCGTCGAGCTCTTTCCGTAGGTCGTCGTACCCCGGATCGCCCGGGCTCATCCCCTCCAGCTTCAATGCGATTCGCTCCGCCTTGCCGCGGAAGACCCAGTCGTTATAAAGCTGCATTGCGTCGGTCAAAACCTCCATACCGGCGGACAGTCCGGCGCCCTTGCCATAGAAGCGCTCAAGGATCGCCGCACTCGCGGCGGTAGGACTGAAACTGGAGAAGTCGGGGCGCTCGCGGCCATCCAAGCTCAGCACCATGTACGGAGAGTCACCGTCGTACGGTTTGCCATCGCCCTTCCGGACGAGCCTGCCCGTGCCGTCGACGTGGTACTTGCCCTCCAGAGCGGCTTCGTCTTGATCCCTCATCACAAGTCGGAAGTCTGCCGTGGCCTTGGAGTCGCCCGGCCGGTCGAACGACAGGCTGTGCGTCTCTTTGAATACCGGCGTGCCATCGAACAGGGCCTCTCCCGCCCGACCGAGCAGCTTCAGAATCTCGCCGGCGGCGAGGAGGTAGCCACTCGCCGGAATAAACACAGGAACGCCCGCCGCCGCGGATGTCGCCCCCCCGATCGCGCCAAACAACTCGCTCGGGAACTCGTCGAATACGATCTCAAGATCGATAACGCTGTTGAGGCCGGTGAGCGCAGGGGAGTAGAAAACCAGCGGAGTCCCCTGCTCCGTAGCGGATGCCGCTCGATGGTGGCTCCGCTTCGTCACATCTCGCTTGAGGTAATTGACGGCTCGAGGAGCCGCAGTATAGGTCTCCAGCCCTCTCATCGCGGAGACGACAAGCATATCCTTGTCACTGTCCCAGGCCCACGCACGCGGAAATCGACCCGTATAGACATGCCGGATCTCAATGGTCAGGGGCGTACCGATCCCGATCGGCACGTGAGGAATCGGCTCGCCTGATTCCGTGTGCAATGAATGCACGTTCCGCGCATTGGCCACTCCGGTAGACAACTTGAGAGCCGCAGTGTCGGGGTTGCTCGCCAACTCCGA
>JBCDBY010000011.1:0-30439 GCA_039182715.1 Planctomycetota bacterium | reverse complement strand
CCACGGGTCATCGACCTTCGGCTCCTCGCTCTTGGCCTCGGGCTCCTCGACCTGCTTGGCCTCGGGGTCCATCGGCTGCGCCTCGGCGGGAAGCTCCTCCTTGGTCTCCTCCACTTTCTCGCCGCCCTGTTCCTCGGCGGGAGTTTCGACAGCGTTCTCGGCCGGCATCGGCTCCATCTTCTCGATGGGCATCGGCTCGGCGGGCTGCTCCGCGACGTCCGTCATGCCCTCGACGGGCAGATCGTCCTCGGTGTCGAGGATCTCCTCGACCACCGCGCGGTACTGCTCGTAGGTGACGAGCGCGCAGCCGTAGAAGGGCAGGCGCGGCAGCACGTAGCTCGTGTTGCCGACCTTGAGCACGCGCGGATCGTCGACGTCCATCGTCTCGTCCGTCTCGAGCGCCGGGGCGTCTTCCATCGACTCCTGGTCGATGTTCTCGTCCGACACGCTCTCGTCCTGCGCGGGCTCCTCGGCCATCGGCTCCTGCGTCGTCTCCTCGGCAGTCTCCTCGGCCTTGGGCTCTTCCATGATCTCTTCGGTCGTGGGCTCGTCGGCCGGAGTCTCCTCCGCCTTCGGCTCGTCCATGACCGGCTCGTCCAGCTTGGGCTCCTCGACCGGCTCCTCCGTCTTGGGCTCTTCGACGGTCTCTTCCGTCTTCGGCTCCTCAACGGTCTCTTCGGCCTTCGGCTCCTCGACGATCTCTTCCGTCTTGGGCTCCTCGGCCGGAGTCTCCTCGGCCTTGGGCTCCTCGACGGTCTCTTCCGTCTTGGGCTCCTCAGCCTCGGGCTCCATGACCTCCGGCTCGGTCGCCTCGGGCTCGGTGGCCTCCGGCTCGGTGGCCTCGGGCTCCATCGCCTCGGGCTCCATCACCTCCGGCTCGGTGGCCTCGGGCTCGGCGGCCTCAGGATCCATCGCCTCGGGCTCGGCAGCCTCAGGCTCCGGCATGACCTCCTCGGGCTGCTCTTCCTCGGCGCCGGCGGCGGCTTCCTTGGGCTCCTCGTCCATCGGCTCTTCGACCGGCTTGGTCTCGGAGACGACGACCGTCTTCGGGCCCTCGGTGCCGTGCACGGAGCGGCGCGCGAGACGCTCGTTCTCCTTGCGGGTCATCTCGGCGACCTTGGCCGGATCCTCGAGCGCGGCGATGACGAGGTCGACACCACGGCCCTCGTCCTCGCGGACGGTCTCGAGGTGGTGCGCGATGTAGCGCGTCGGCTCGATCATCGACTGCTGGTTGCCGTTCGCGCGGCCGTAGGCCTGCTCGCTCGCGGCAATGTTCTGCTTGAGGACGGCGCTGTCCGGCGCGTCGCGCATGGCGCGCTTGTACGAGGACTTCGCGTCCGCGAACTGCTTCGCCTTGAACTGCGCATCACCCAGACGGCGGTAGAGGTCCATGCGGACCACGGCCGGCACGTCGTTGGTGATGGCGCGACGGTAGAGCTCGACCGCGCGACCGTAGTGGCCCGCGAGGTAGTGCGCCTGCGCGCGGATGGCGGCCTTCACCTCGTCGGCATCCATGCCGCCGCTCACCTCGTCGACCTCGAGCACCTCGATGTACGGGCGCCCCTGGAAGACGTGCTGCAGCGTGCACGTGAGCTCGACGCGGTCGAACCGCTCGAGATCCTTCACGTCTTCCCACTGCTCGCTCGGCTTCTTCACGTAGAAGTGCGGGTAGCAGCGCTGGAAGTCGCGCTTCGTGTAGACGCGCGAATCGAGCGTCCACGCACCGAAGTTGCCGTTGCTTTCGTTGTGGTACTCGGTGAAGTACGGGTTGAACTGCTTGGCGACGCTGTTGAACGTCACGGTGATGGTGAACTTCTTCTGCTTGAAGTCGTCCGGGTTGCGGATGACGTCCTCGAGCGTGAGTTTCTTCTCATCGTCGCTGGAGAACCAACCGGCGTCCGCCGGCTTCGGCAGCAGAAAGGCGCCGAGCGCCAGCACCACCAGTGCAATACGAGCCTTGTCGAACCTCATGACTATCTTTCCTCCTCGGCCATGATTTCCTGCAACAGGCGATAAATGGCCTCGTTGAGCTTCTCCTCGGTGAGGTACTCCCCCGCGTCGATCCGATCCCGGATGTCGTCCACGAGGTCCTCGCGTACGCCGTCGACGCCCGACAGCATTCCCACGAGGTTCGTGAGTCGTCGGAACTTGGCGGGAACGTCGCGTTCGTTGGCGTAGAACATGCTTTCTTCCCGGGCGGCTGCACCGCCCCGGAGGGCTTTCGTCACGCCCCTATCGACGCCGCCGATTCCTTTCTTGAGAAAGGAACCCCCCGGTGACTCAGCCGGATACGGGCCGCGACCAGAACGCGAGGCGGCTCGCCGCGGTCTTGCGCGTATCCGCCGGCGGGCCGAGGTTCGTGAGCTGTTCGGGATCGAGCTCCGCCGGCATCTCGAGGACGAAGATGCCGCCCGGTTCGAGCCACTCCTCGAGGATGCGACCGAACAGATCCTGAAAGCGCGCGCGCCACGCCTCGTCGTGCAGCAGCGGGAAGGGCGGAGCCGCGATCACGACGTCGAAGGGATCGAGCGCCGTCAGATGGAAAACGGAGGTCTCGATGAGGCGGTGGCGATCGCCCGGCTCGACCAGCGCGAGATTGGCGCGCAGGACGGGCAGCACCTTCCGGCCGTTCTCGACCGAGGCGCAGAAGGCGGCGCCGCGGCTGAGCGCCTCGAGGCCGATCGCTCCGGTGCCGCTGAACAGGTCGAGGACGCGTGCGCCCTCGATCCGCTCGCCCAGGATGGCGAAAAGGCGCTCGCGCTCCCGATCGAGCATGGGCCGGATGCCGTCGGGCACCGAGAGCCGCCGGCGTCGCCATTCTCCCGCGATGATGCGCACGGGCCTCACGATAGCCCCCTCTGGCACAATGACGGAATGATGCGTCTGAGTGTCAATGTCGACCACGTCGCGACGCTGCGCAACGCGCGCGGCACCGACTACCCCGATCCGGTCCACTGCGCCGTCCACGCGCTCAACGCGGGCGCGGACGGCATCACCGTCCACCTGCGGGAGGATCGCCGGCATATTCGCGAGCGCGATGTCGAGGCGCTGCGCCCCGTGGTGTCGTATCTCACGCTCGAGATGGCGGCCCGCGACGAAATGATCGAGTTCGCCAAGAAGGTCCGACCGGAGCTGGTCACGCTGGTTCCGGAGCGCCGTGAGGAGCTCACCACCGAGGGCGGCCTCGACCCCGCGACGGTCGAGACCGCGATCGCGACGCTGCGCGAGGCGGGCCTGCGCGTCTGCCTCTTCATCGATCCGGTCGAGCAGTACATCCGCGCGGCGCACGACCTCGGCGCGCCCTGCATCGAACTGCACACCGGCACCTGGGCGGAAACGAACGACCCCAACGAACTGAAGGCGCTCACCGAGGGCGCCAAGCTCGCGGGCGAGCTCGGACTGGCGGTCCACGCCGGCCACGGCCTCACCGTGCAGAACGCCGGCGCGGTCGCCGCCATCCCGGAGATCACGGAGCTGTCCATCGGCCACTCGATCGTCGCGCGCGCGCTGCAGCTCGGCTTCGAGGGCGCGGTGATGGAGATGCGGGAGGCGATCGGTGCGTGAGCTGCATGGGTCGCTGGTCGCGATCGTGACGCCGTTTCGCAACGGCGATCTCGACCTCGACACGTTCGGGGCGCTCGTCGAGTGGCACATCGAGCAGGGCACGAACGGCATCGTCGTGGCGGGCACGACCGGCGAGGCGGCGACGCTGCACGCCGAGGAGCGCGAGCAGCTCAGCCGTCGCGCGGTCGAGATCGCCGCGGGCCGCGTGCACGTCATGGTCGGCACCGGCACCAACTGCACGCGCACCAGCGTGGAGCTCACGCGCGCCGCGACGCAGTGGGGCGTCGATTCCGTGCTGGCGGTGACGCCGTACTACAACAAGCCCACGCAGGAGGGGCTCGTCCAGCACTACGCCGCGATGGCGGAGGTCGGCCTGCCGGTCGTTGCCTACGACGTGCCCGGCCGCACCGGCGTGACGATCGCCGAAGAAACGGTGCACCGGATTGCCGGAATCGAGAACATCGTCGCGCTCAAGGACGCCACCCTCGACCTCGAGCGCGCCGCGCGCCTCGCGAAGGAGACCGGCCTCGTGATGCTGAGCGGCGACGATGCCGCGACGCTGGCGATGATGCGTGACGGCGCGAAGGGCGTCGTGTCGGTGGCGGCCAACGTCGCGCCGCAGGCGATGGCGAAGCTCTGCGCCGATCTCGACGAGGAGATCCACAACAAGCTGTCGCCGCTCTTCCAGGCGCTCTTCGTGCAGACCAACCCGTTGCCGGTGAAGTGGGCGCTCGCCCGCATGGGCCGCATCGCGAACGAGCTGCGCCTGCCGCTGGTGCCGATGGACGCCGCCTACGAATCCGACGTGGAGCAGGCGCTCGCGCAGGCGGGCCTGCTCTGATGGTCGACTTCGCGGCGCTGTTCGCGGACATCCAGGAAGCGCTCCAGATCCTGAGCTACGCGACGGTGATTCTCGCCGTGGCGCCGCTCTTCCCGTTCCTCTACGTGGTGATGAAGTGGCGCGCCCCGGGCCAGGGACATGTCGGCATCGGCACGCTCGGCGCGGTGCACTACTTCCAGGTGCTGTCCGCGCTGATCCTGCTGGCCGGCGCCGCCAACCTCAGTTACGGCTGGGTCTCGACCACGCCGGTCGACCCGGTCACCACGCGCTACTCGTGGGGCATGTTCGTCGGCAGTGGCCTGTTCTTCCTGCTCAACCTCGGCCTGCAAAGACTCACGCGCGACCTCTCCGACCTCCCCGACGTGCGCCGCATGTTCACGGGCTTCTTCCTCGTGATGACAGGTCTGACGTCGTTCGCCGTGCTGCTGCTCTTCTTCGTGGCGTGGTTCCAGGAGGTCGACGCGAAAGACGAGAACGCCGTAGCCGAACGCATCGACGCCATGAAGCTCTACGCCGCGTGGCTGCTCTACTTCCTGACCGCGTACCTCGCCAGCACGCTCTGGATGACGCGGTCGGCTCCGCGGTCGTAAAGCGGGGGTTGCTTGTCCTGTTCGGGATGATGAGCATGGTCACGAATCCGGCGGCGCCTTGTTCGATTGCTACCTAAGTACGTTGGAGCAGACATCATCCTCCGGAGTTCTGTCGGCCCGAAGCAGGTGGAGACTGCACTCACGGAGCCGATCGGGAAGCGTTCCTGGCGAGGTGTGCCGTGGTACGGACCCACGGCTCGACCGTACGGTGGTGATCCTGAGGTGACTGACCGGCTACAACTGCATCGCGCGCCAGACGTGGAGAGGTTTCTGCTCTGCGTTCAGATGTGTACGAACGCGGACCCCGTCATCCTTGCCGCCGAGCGCCGGGAAGCTGAACGGTCATCGACGCCGGAGGCAGTCCTGCGAATGGCGCTCTTGGACGGGCGTGTCGATGCCGCGATCAAGCGTCAGGACATCGATCACGAATGGATGAACTTCTACGAGCACGACCCCGCAACCGGTGAGGCAGTGCCCATGATTGGCACGTTTGTCCCACGAGATCTGGTGCTGTGTTTGCGGCCCGTCGACGTCAATGAGCTTCGCCGTGCTTGGCAGCATCTCATCTCGGTACGGGGCCCGTATGCGTCGGATCCCCCGCATTCGCACGATCCACGGCTGGTGCGCTCACGATTCGAGACCGCCCTCTTCGGTAGCACTGGCCCTCTGGGCGATCTCGGGCGTTGGCGCCATTGGAGCGTGCGGCCCGATTTCCTCAACGGCATCGACGCTGAGGGGCGCATGGTGAATGAGGACGGGCTGCTCTGTTGTTTCGAGCCGGACGGGACGAACCTTGCATGGTTTGGCTTGAGCGACAGCCACTTCGTGTTGCTGGTCGTGAATGCGTATCCCGGTTTCGATCAGTCCGAACTCGATTCCGTCTGGGTGTGGCCGTGACTGTGCGCCGAGGATGCAGGTTGATTTGCGCTCACGCGTCGACCAGCATTGCGATGCGGGTCGGGCCGTGAGATCGGCGAGTGGAGGGCTCGAACCTCGGCGGGTACCGCGCAGCCGCAGCTCGTCGAAGCCAGGCGTGTTCTCAGACAGGCCCTCGCCGCTTTGGCGCTTGTGTGGTGCCCGGCGAAAGGCGGGTTAGACTCGTTCCATGGCATAGGGGGATCAGGTGCATCGACAGCTGGCCAACTCACGGGTCTCCCGGAATCTGCGGGTGCTTCACCGTGCGATTCCCTACTTGGCGGCCATTGCCGCGACAGTGACTCACCTCACGGTCGTCAACCACTTGCGCCCGATGGGTATCAGCTTGGATGTGGAGTCGCTGATCGTGTTCGGCGCGTACTCGGTGGCAAGCCTAATCGCTTCCTTCATCCAACACGTCGTGCATCGGGCGTCGTTGCGCGAAAGCGAGTCGGTGCTGATTACGTACCTTCGTGACCGGGGGCTGCTTCGTCGTCGTGAGCTGATTCGTCTGTGTCGTTCACCCGCGCTCCGCGGCGAGGTGTTTCTGGCCTTGGCCGGGCTTGAGAAGCGAGGGCTCGTGACGCATTCTCCGGCTGGGTACGCGCTGACGTCGCTCGCCCACAGCGTCGAGGCCGCCTAGTCCCGCCAGCGCGGACCGGCGCAGGCGCCCTGAAGCCGCCCCGCAGTGGCGGCGCCGTGTTCCACGACGACTAGGTGCGTTGGAGCAGCCCTCGCTCCCACCTGCTGTAGGGTTGGGCTTCTCATGGAACTGGTCATCCCGGAGAACGTTCGCAGTCTCCTGGAACGCGCGGGTTGGTCCCCCGACCGGCGCGTTGAGCTGTCGGCCGACTGTCTGAACGCGGTTGAGGGCGGTCATCCTGCCGGACCGATTCTCGAGTCCCTCACGGGAGTATCCATCGAATCCGGGGGCGCGGGAATCGAGTGCGCAACGAGCGATGTTGCCTTCCAGTGGCTCGGGGGAAACCCGCATGAAAAAGTTCAAACTTGGGCGGGCCTTCTCGGCACACAGCTGGTGGGAGTGGCGGAGGTGCATCATGCACATGGCGAACTCTATGTTGCGGCGGACGGCCGGTGCTTCGGGATGTCAATGATCCACGACGCCTTTTGGTTGGAAGGGGAGTCGTTCGGCGAAGCGGTGGATCGCCTGGCGCGCGGGCTCCGCTCTCGGCCGATGCTGCGGCCGGAGCAGACGTCCGTGAGAATGTGGGGAGTGGAGTTCGACAGAGCGAGTCCTGAGCTCTATCGGTGGGATCGGGAATAGGCCGGGTGCGGGCGGCTTCCGCCACGCTTCTTTGCATCGGTGGTGATGACCGCTTGCCTGCTGGGCCGGGACCGCTGCAGGCGATCTCTTGTCTACTTATAGGCAGTACACCAACCCGGTGCTGTGGCCCTCCCCGACTCCGAGCGTTCGAGACGGGGTAGGATCTCGGGATGCCCATGGACGAGAAGCGTGCCCGTCGCCTCGCTCGACTGCGGAAGGCACTTGCGCTCAAGCCCGCCGTCTTCGTCCTGCGTCACGGCGTACTGGGGTGGGGGCTACCGGTCGCTGTCCTGATGAGTCTCTCCCTCGCCTGGAACGGTCGAGCGGACAAGATCCCGATGATGGTTTTGCCGCTTGCCGTCGGCGGGGCGATCATGGGTGTGTGGCTATGGTTCTCGTTCACACGTGTTCTCTGGGAACTGGAGCGCGAAGAACGACTCGACAACGACGCACGCATGGCAACAGCTGCGTCCCCGCAGTCCAGCTGAGTCTTCTCAAGTCGCGAGCAGCTCCACACGCCGTCCCCGCAGGACTCGGGACGCACCAGCCGGACGGTCGGGATACCGGTAAGTACCAGATCGCGGGCGTCGTAATCCTCGCCCCTGCAACGGGTTGCGCTGCACAATCCCAAGAGTGGTTCGTCAGGGTCAAGCACGCTCTGGATCACGCGGTCGGCGCCGCGGTCGTAGACTGTCCGGCATGAGCAGCGAGCAAGCGGGAGGCTGGCCCTTCGATCAGGCGCCGAGCGTCGCGGCGATCACGACCGCCGGCGTGCTCGAGCAGGGCCTTCCCGTCCTGGTCGTGCAGCACTACGAAGACGATCACAGCTGGTCGTTTCTCTGCGGCACGACGAATGCCTCCAAGGACGCTCGGATCGTTGGAATGGGCCAAGCGCTCGAGATAGACCCGACCCTCGCCTCGATCGCGGACCTTCCGCTCGGCTGGATCGCCCAGCGCGCGGCCGTCGGGGCCGAGTGGCGCCGCGAGCCCGACGACGCGGCGTAGCGCTCACCAGATCCACTGTTCGCGAATCAGCGGGCCGTCGACGCGTTGGGTGATGGTTCCGCCCGACGGATGCTCGTGGGAACTCTTGCTTTCCGACGCGAAGAACCGAACGCGAATCGGTCTCCAGCCGCGCCTCTTCTGTTCCTCGCGAAGAGTCTCGAGGATCGTCTTGAGCGCCGCCTCGTCGGTGATTCCGTAGAAGGAGAGCCGGGTCGCGCTGCGTCTTGCGTTCCAACGAACCGGGCCGGGAAGATCCAGCGCGCGCACGATGAACTCCCGCACGTCTCGCGATTCCCCCGCATCGACGGCTCGCGCTTTCTCGCCGAATGGTTTGTCGCGGTCCGGATTGACCCGCGATAGCGCTTCCTCGAGGGTTTCACGCGGGGCCGGCGCCTTGGCATCGTCCCTCCCGCAGCTCGCGGCGAAGAGGAGAAAGAGGACGAGCCATGCGTCGAAACGCTTCACGCGTCGCATTGTAGGCCGGGCGATACACTGCGAGCCCTCGTGAGAAGGGATCCGCGTTGAATCGTCGGTGGTTGGCAGCGCTTACCGCTGTCGCCGGTTTGGGGGGCATCGCGATCCTGCTCTACCCGGTCGCAAGTACCGCGCTGCGGCTGGGCTGGGTGACCGGCCTCGCCGTGTCGTGGCTTGGACTGCTGATCCTCGGTTGGGAGCGGAGGCCCGCGCGCGTCGTGCTGCTCGCGATCCCGATGGCGCTCGCGGCTCCCTTCCTGCTTCCGGCTCGTCCGCTCGACCGCAAGGAGCTGCGACGCGACTACGTGCTACGTCTCGGCGCCTTCGAAGGAACGCGGTACGTGTGGGGCGGCGAGAACGCGCTCGGCATCGACTGCTCCGGGCTGCTGCGGCACGCGTTGCGGCAGGCGCTCTTCTCGCACGGCCTTCGCCATCTGGACGGTGGCTGCATGCGAGCCGGTCTCGAGCTGTGGTGGTTCGATGCGAGCGCAATGGCTCTGGCGGAGGGCTACCGCGCGTACACCACTCCGCTCGCGGTGGAAGGCACGATCCAGAGTATGCCCTACGCCGCGCTCTCGCCCGGCGACCTGGCCGTGACGACCGACGGCGTGCATGTGCTGGCGTTCACCGGGGGTGAAGAATGGACTCAGGCCGACCCGCAGCTGGGCACCGTCGCGACGTTGAACGGCCGAACCCAGTCGAATCCCTGGTTTCAACGGAGCGTGACGCTCCACCGTTGGAGCATCCTCGACGACCGCGGTTCGTGACGGAGCCGGCTCTACCGGCGAAGGACCGCGCGCAGGTTCTCGATGAGCTGCTCATCCAGACGTAGTTCGTCGACACGACCGACGAGCGTCCGAGGGACTTCTTCGTCATCGCGGAGCAGCAGGACAATCGACGCGCCTGCCTCCGTCGCGGCGCCCAGCTCGAACCACCGCTCCCCCTTGATGCCGAGGTCGAAGGCGAGCAGCAGGTTCGGATGCTTGTCGTCTGGACCGACCTGGTAGTTCGCTCTGGTCAGGACGTAGAGGATCGTGGAGAGCGCGTCCTCCGGAATCCTGCGATCGACATCGCCGAGGAACCGAAACGTTCGGGCCGGCGCCGCGCCCGTGTTCCGGTAGAGCCCTTGCACCTCTGCGCGAAGACTCTCCAGCTGCAGTCCCGCGGCCATGAGCGCCCTCGCCGCAACCCCCTCCTGCTCGCCGAGCAGGCCGAGGATCAGATGCTCCGAACCGATGTAGTCGTGCTGCGCCGCGACGGACTCCTCGTGGGCGAGTTCCAGTGCCCGTCTCGCGCCCGGCGTGAAGGCCACCACCCCTCCCTCCGCGGAGCCACGCGTCATCGTCCGCTCGACCGCGTCGCGGAGCTCGTCGAGATCGACGCCTAGATCGACGAGGAGATGGCGCCCCCAGCCGCGCCCCAGCCGAATCCAGCCGAGCAGCAGGTGTTCGGTCCCGAGGATTTCGTGACCCCAGCTCGCCAGCTCTTCCCGGGCCAGGTTCTGGATCTCCTGGCCGTGTTCCGAGAAACCTTCGAGCATGCGAGAACGATACCGTTTCTGATGCACCTCTTCCATCAGATGGGCGCCGTAAGCATCTTTCAGGCAGACGTTTACGTCCGGCGAGGTGCGGAATCAATCCCGCACCCTGCGCTACCAGCCGAACTCGTCGAAGTAGCGGGACCAGAGCCGTTCCGCGCGGGCGTTGGCGAAGTCCTCGGCGTACTGCTCGCCGCGGCTGCTTCGGTGCTGCCCCCGCGTCGTCATGCGGTCGTGATGGTGGCCGAGCTCGTGAAGCAGGATGTGCATGAGCTGGAACCCCCGCACCGAGTTCTCGGTCCAGTGCACGCGCACGTCGTCGCCCCGCATGGGCTCGCACGGCACGCCGAGGCGGTCGAAGATCGAACGATGCTCCGCGACGAACTCTTCGGCGTAGACGCACTCCAGCTCGCGCCCCCAGGCGCACACCGCGACGACGCCGGGGAAGTGGTAGCCGTGCACTTCGCGATCGCCCTCGGCCAGGAGAATTGCCTGAAGTCCGCGGGACAGGTCATCCCAGTCGGGCAGCAGCGCAAGGAAGCGCTCGACGTCCCGCTTGTGCAGGACGTGGCGGAATCCCCGGCCCGGACGACGCCGTTCGATCACCGGTTCGCCCGGCTCAACGAGTGAGAACTGCGGTGACAGGGTGGTGCGGTTCTTCTTCTGGACCTTTCCGTTCCGGACACGCGGCGCCGTCTTCCGATTTCTGCTTCGCATGATTCGGTCCCGTCGAGCCCTCGGGTTGGAACAGGGCTTCGCACGCATGGTTCACTCGAAAAAGCCCCGCACCGATCCCGCGTGCCCCGCGCGAGCCGTGTAGGCTCGTAGTCCATGGGGACTTGGAAGAGGGCCCTGCTCGCCGGGGTCGTGCTCGCGCTGTGCATCGGGGCCTCGCTGCTGTGGTTCGACGGAGATCGGAAGCGAACGACGCGCGCCCCGTCCCCTCGCGATGTGTCGCACGCGGCCGATCGACAGGACTCCGACGGCCCGCCCGCTCCCACCGATTCCTCACGACTCGACGAGTCCCTGTCGCCTCCGGTGGACCTCGCGAAGGTCGACCTCGATCGCGACGTGCACGGGATCGTCGTCGATCGAGAAGGCAGTCCGATCGCGGGTGCGCGGCTGACCGTCGTGCGCTATCCGTGGCAGCGTGCTTCCACGCTCAATGTCGAGCAGTACTTCGACGAGGAGGTCGGCGCGTCGACGCGCAGCGCGGCCGACGGCACCTTCGCGCTGCGCGAGCGCAGAGGGCGCATGGTCAACCTGCGCGCACAGGCTCCGGGCTACGCCGAGGTGGAGCTGCGCCAGCTGCTCGCCGGCGAGCGCGTTCGCGTCGTCCTTGGGGAGGCCGTCTCGGTTCTTATTCGCACCGTCGATGAAGATGCGAATCCGGTTCGTGACGTGAAGCTGCGATTGCGCGCCCGTTCCCAGCGCACGGGCGAACAGCGGCACTTCGAGCGGGGGTTGTCCAGTGACGCGGACGGCCTCGCGCTCGTCGAGGACTTGCCGCCCCGTTTGAAGATCTGGATCCGCGCCCTCGGCCCAGAGTCGGCCAGCCCCAGCTCCGTCTACTACGAGACGGCGAAAAACGGTCGCGAGGAGCTGACGATCAAGCTCGTGGCAGGCCGCACGATCACCGGCCGTGTCGTCGACGCCAGTACGAACCGGCCGATCGCCGGCGCTCGCGTCGGCTTTTCCTGGACGTTCGAGCGCCTCGCCAGGACCGATGCGGATGGGCGCTACTCGATTCCCGGCTGGCAGGAGTCCGTACGCGGGCGGATCTACGTGGACGCCGAGTCCTACGGACAGGCGAACACCGAGGTCGAAACGCGATCGGTGGTGAACTTCTCCTTGCGTCCCGGCGGCGGAGCGACGGGACGTGCGCTGGACGATGCCGGCCGGCCGCTCGCGGGCGTCCGCATCGCCGCGCTCGGGGTTCAGGAACCTCTCGACAAGCGGATCAGCCGTCGCTACGCGCGGAGCCTCGACGACGGTTCGTTCGAACTCACGGGGCTTCGCACCGACATGGTCCACACGGTCGTGCTGTATCGAACCGGTTTCGGACGGACGATCGTCGAGCTGCCGCCGCTGGACCCCACGCGCGGACCGCACGACCTGGGCGAGATCCGCATGCCGCCCGCGCGGGCGATCGAGGGCGTGCTGGTCGATGCGATGGGCGAGCCGGTCCCAAGAGCCGAGATTCGCCTCGTCGGCTTGGCTCCCCCGCATCTACGCAGGCCCGTGACCGCCGGGTTCGCCGATCCCCCCCGATTCGGGGACGAGGAGCGGCGAGTCACCGATCACCTCGGGCGATTCCGGTTCCCGAACCTGTCGGCGGGGAACTACGCACTCAACGTGGCGCGCCCGGGCCGGGTGCACGCGCGCATGAAGATCGTCCTGCGCCCCGAGGAAGACCTGCTCGACGTCGAGATGCGGCTGGCCGACGGACGTGCATTCCTCGTCCACGTCCGCGACGACCGGGGCGAGCCGGTGTGGGGCGCCGTCGTTCACTTGCGTACCGACACCGGCCGCCTGCAGAACGTGACCGGCGACGACGGCACGGCCGCGTTCATCGTGGATGGGGCCATTCAACAGATCGAACCGCCGTGGTTGCTCCCCTTGCGCATGCGGGAGCACGGTGCCGTCCGTCCCGCCTACGTCCGCGCCAAACCCATTCGCTTCGTGCCCGAGACGGAAAGCGAGGCGAAGTTCGTTCTTCAATCCGGGAAAAGCGCGAGGATCCTCGTCCTCGGACCGGACGGCAAACCGATGGTGGGGGCACTGGTTGATGTTCTGGTCGAAGGCAGCCCGACTCGTTCGATCGGCGTCGATGCGCACGGTCGTGTCGAGATCGCTGTCCCCCCCGGAGGGACCGTGGACGTCGTCCTCTCCGGCCTGAAGAGCAGACTCGGGGGATACGCCAAGAGCACCGATGGTCTCGAAGGCGAATTGCGCGGGGTTCGGGGTGGCCATGAGGTCATCGAGATGCGCGTCACGCGTCCGTCGGCCGATCGCACGCTGTTCGTGCTCGTCGAGGGCCCCGACGGGGAGCCGATCGAGGGGGCGAGCGTCTACGTCTCCCCCGGACCCCGGACGGCCAACTCGAGCGGCCGTACGAACGCGGCCGGGAAGATCAAACTGAGCGACCTGCTGGCCCGCGCGATCACGGTTCGCGTGGGGCACCGGCGCGCGCAGGAGTGGGGCCTCGTGCCGCCCGCGCCCCTCGAAGTCGTGCCCAAGGGGCAGCCCGTCGTGCGTCGGTTCGAGAAGGGCGTCCCTCTCGAAGGGGTCCTTCTCCTGCCGGATGGACGTCCGGCCCCGCACGGCCGCCTCTTCGTCCGCGTCGGAAAACAGATCCTCGGACAACTCGTCAGCGACGAGGAGGGGCGATTCACGGCCTACCTCCCCCCCAAGCCGACGGAGACGATCGTGATCCAAGGCAGCCTCCGGCAGCAGGACGGATCGACCCTGCGGACTCGGAACTCGGAGATCCACCCCGACGCGCGATCGATCCGGCTCCGGCTGAGGGGCGGCGACTAACGACGCAGGAACTCGCGCAGGTTCTCCGCGAGGTTGTCGTCGATCGGGATGCGCGTCGCGTGCTCGGCGAGAAGCTTGGGGCGCTCCTCGCCCGCCCGGAGGAAGAGCGCGATGCGAACGCCGATGGCCGTCGCCGCCCCGAGCGCGAACCGCGCTCGACGTTCTCGCCCGGATGGAACGCGAGTCGAGCTCTCCGTCAAGGTCCACGCCAGCGGCAGGGTCGGTGAGGAAGCAGTGGGGGTCGTCGCCCTTACGCAGAACCACCACGATCGGAATGCCGGTCGCGGCGCAGGATCGGTTTCGTCTGCGCGATACAGTGTGCGTGGCCATGGACCGGGCGGACGGCTACGACACCATCAAGACGTTCTCGCGTCTTCCCAAGCACGTCTCGTACGCGTGCAAGCGAACCGACGTGGACCAGGCGCTCCGCGAGCTGGAACGAGATCCGCCGTTTCATCGGCTGTGGTTCGGAGCCTGGCGCATCCCTGCCGCGGCACAAAGCCCCCACCTGCCGGACCGGATCGAGATTGCCGAAGCGCGCGAGAGCTTCCATTTCAACCGGACCGAGCGAGATGGATTCCGCGCCGCCTCGCGATCGTTGCTCGTGCAACTCGTTCCGCGATCGATCGTGGTCCAGGCTCGACGCGCGCTGGTCGACGACGGTCTCGCTCGACTCCTGCAGTGGCTGGCCGAGCGCGCCGATCTGCCGGAAACCGCGCGGGGACGCAACTTCGCGTTCCGCGCCTACCTCGACACGAAGGAGGGCACCGTCGTGTATCGAGAGTCGAGCGCGAAGGTGGGATCCGACCCCTAGTCCCGCGGCCTTCGGGCGATCCGCGTGTTGTCTCTCTTGCGGCATCCGTGCCGCACGTCGGCGCTGCAAACCCTTCGCTGCGCGAGGCTTACGACGCTGCGCGCCAAGAGTGGTTGGAGATCGTCATGCGAGATCGACGTCAGCCAAACAAGGCGCGGCGGAAGCTCTCCTTGAAGTTCTCGTCGATCCGGACGATCCGGGCATGCGGCTGGAGGAGCGGGTGCGGATCCTCGCGATCTTCTACGATCAGAATCAAAGGGATCGCAACGGCCGTGGCCGCGCCGAGTGCGAACCACCGTTCGATGTCCTGGCCCGGTTGGAATACGAGGAAGACGTGGGGCCAACTGCCCGTTTGGGCGCGCGTGATGCCCGCTTCGGCGAGCACTTCGGACACCGCCGTTCTCGCGTTCCGCGGAAACGCTTCATCTTCGAGCCCGATGGCGCGAAAGGTGGCGACTTCCGCGCTTCGTTCGTCGACGAGCTCGAGGATTTCCTCGCGCACGTCCTGGAGGCGCAGGCGCGTGGCTCGCAGCTCCTGGGCGGCGATACCGCTCGCTTCGCGCAGGATTCCGAGCAGTAGGTGCTCTGTGCCGATGTAGTTGTGTCCAAGTGCGACGGCCTCCTCGTACCCGAGTTCGAGTACCAGTTTCCCGCGCGGGGTGAAAGGGAGCTGGCCCGGCCGAATAATCGTCGTGCCGGGCGTCACCTGGCCCTCGACGCGCTCGCGCAACGCTTCGATGTCGACATCGAGGTTGCGGAGTACGTCGAGACCGGTTCCACCGTCCAGTTGCAACATCCCGAGAAGCATGTGCTCGTCGCCGATGTAGTCATGCCGCAGCCGCTGGGCCTCGCGTCGCGCATGGCCCATCGTCTTGCGAGCGTGGTCCGTGAAGCGGTCGAACATGGCGCTCGGCCGTGCGCTCCTACTTGGCGAGAAGGGCGCCGGCCTGCTCGGCTGCCTCCGAGTCGGGGTACTTCTCGCGGAGCTTCGCGAGCGCCGCGCGGCCCGACTTCTCCTTCTTGGGATCGCCCGATTTCAGGTTCTTGCGGGCGCGCTCCAGACTGCGACGTGCGGCGAGCTGCATCTTCACGTCGTCCCGCTTCTTCAGGTCACGCAGAGCCGCCCGGACCTCCTTGAGCAGCGGCGAATCCAGGTCGTCGTAGTGCACCAGCAGCCGTTCGAACGCCTTGTTGGCCTCCCAGTGCTTTCCTTGCGCGGAGAGCGCGTCGGCGCTCCGGATGCGCGCCGCGAGCAGACGCTTCTGCGCGTTCCGGACGACTTCGATCGCCGGTGTCTCGGACTGGTCGAGGCCCGACAGCACCTCCTGGAGCATGAACGGCAGGATCTTCTGCCGCGCCGCGAACGACTTCGCCACGGCCTCGTGGTGGTAGCCGCGGAAGTCGCGCAGGATCGCGTGATAGGCGGCAAAGGACTCGGCGACGCGATCGGCCCGGTCCAGGGATTGCGCCTGCTTGAACCGCGGCTCCAGAACCTGATCGATCACCTGGGCCAGCCGCCGATACGCGGTGCTGGTCTCGGAGACGGTGCGACGCGCCTCGTTCATCGGCTGAACGGCGCCGAGGACGTCGCCGAACTCCAGCGCACGCCACGCCGGCCGGAGCGCCGACGGCAGTCCGCGCGGATCGATGTTCCATTTCGCCTGCTGCAGGTAGGGCCCGAGCTTCTTGACGTCTCCGTAGCGCACGTTTCCGTCCGGCGTGATGATCACCGTCTGCCAGATGTTCTTCAGGCTGATCGTGCCGACGCCGCAGGCGCGCTCGAACGCACGATTCTGATCGACGATGGCGGGCCACGGCACCCGGACGCGGCTGAGGTAGCTGCTCACGGTCGCGGCGCTGTTGCCGGAGTTCACCGCGACGAAGACAACGGGTTCATCGCGAAGTCGCTGCGCGTGTTGGACCAGACCTGGCCACTTCGATTCGCAGCCCGGTCACGTCTCTTCGTAGAAGACCAGGAACACCACCTTGCCGCGGAGCTGCGCATTCGTGTACGCGGGGCCGTTCACCCACGTCGTGGGAAAGGTGGGCTTGGCGCGCTGGGCCTGTGCGGTCGTGCTGACGAGCAGCAGAGCCATGGCGGCTCCAAGCAAGAGATGCCCTCGAAACATCGAATTCCCCTTTCGTGGCCGGGCGCCCGACGGCCTCCGGCTGCGTTCGTCGATCCGCGCCCCAGTATAGAGAGTCGCTCCGCGGTATCCGTTTCGATCAGGCGACAGTTACCGAGCCGGATCCGATTCTCTGCGTGCGTATCCGGCGCCGCTTTCGTCGACAGATTTTGAGAACGCGTAAAGGGACCGCAGCCTTGCATCGCCGCATACGGACGCGGCTTGCCGCCGTGGCAGCCTGGCAGGCACGCGGTGCGTCTGGGCGGCGAGACTGGGTTCGGCATCGATTGCTCGGGACTGCCGCGACACGCGCTGCGGCACACGCTCTTCCGCCACGTGCTCGCCTCGCGGGTGGCGAAGAGTGGGTCCAGGCGGACCCGCACGCCGGCTTCGGTTGGTCCGTCCGCCGTCCGATGATGAACGAAGATGCGTGGAGCCGTTCGATTCGGACTCGTGATCGCGGGGCTGCTCGTCGCCGCGGTGCTCGCTCTGCTTGGTTGGGATCGATCGGAGCGCAAGCCGCGACGCGTCGACGGGGCTTCCCGCCCGGCCGCGGCAGCTGAAGCATCGACGGCGCCGAAGCGAGCAGCGGCGGCACGTCGCGCTCGGGTTCGAGTGACCGACTGGCCCGACCATCCCGGCACCCTGAAACCGGACGAGGTGCGCGACGACCTGAATCGCCTGCCCGGCGGGCCCATCCGCATCCGGGGTCGGGTCATGCGGAGCGGGCGTGCGGTCGCGGGAGCGCGCGTGCGACTTCATCGCGCGTACTTTGCGCACTCGGAGCGCGCCGAGTGGGGGGTGAGCCTGCCGACTCATTGGCGGAAGGAGCAGGATCGAAGCCCGCTGAAGGAGGTCCGGACGGATGAGGCGGGCGAGTTCGAACTGGCGTGCAAGCGACGCTCGAGAGTCGTTCTGGAAGCTTCGGATGGGAAGGGGCGAGTGCGTCGTGAGCTGCTCCACCTTCCGCTGCAAGGTCAGCCCGATCCGATCTCGATTCACCTCGCGGACGGCGTGCCGGTCGTGGTGCGCGTGGTCCGCCCGGACGGTGCCGCGGTGCCCAACCGACACATCGCCCTCGTCTGCAGCGCCTCGGCGGGGAGCTCCGTCGCGATGCGCTCGGAGCCCTGGGACTGGAGCGCGGGGAAAGCGCGTCGGACGCGGGCGCCCATGCTGGTTCGGGAGGCGTACACCGACCCCTCGGGCCGCGCGCGATTCGAGCATGTCGGCGCCGGACTCCTCGTGATTCGGGCGGGTCGGGTCGAGGAAACGGTGGTGGTCCCCACGGGAGGCGAGATCGCTTTCGTCGAGGCGCGGCCCGCACGCGTGACCGGTGTTCTCCGGGATCGTCATGGGCGACCGGTTTCCCGCGCGACACTGGAATTGGAGGTCGCCACGGCGTGGCAACGCATCGCCCGCCTTTCCGCGATCACGGGTGCCGACGGGACGTTCGTGTTCGACGATGTGCCGCCCGGCTCGTTTCACGCGGGATACGTCGAAGGCCGCGGGGCGATCGAGGTGCAGGGGCGAATGATCCGGTCGGGGGAGTCGGTGGAGTGGCGTCCTCGGTTGCAGGTCGAAGCTCGGATCGTGGGCAGTGTCGAGATGGGCGACGGTCGACCCGTTCCCGGTGCGGTGGTCACGATCTCGGGATCCGACGGTGACGTGGGGCGGGGCGTGAGCGGCCCCTCGGGAGAGTTCGAGTTGGTCGCCTATGGCGAGGGCCCGTTCGTCGCGCGTGCATACGGTTACGGCGTCGTGGGCGCCGTCGCTGCGACTCCCGATCGGGCCGCGCACATCGTTATGCAGTCATGCAGCCGGGTCGTCGGGCGCATCCCCGGGGTCTCGCCCTCCAGCCCCGTGTTTCACACCGTGACCCTGGTGGCGGAAGGGTTCGAGCGCCGCATCGGGGTCGACTCGCACGGGCGATTCGCGTTCGAGCACGTTCCGCCGCTTCGCCATGCGGAGATTCGTGGTCAAGGCGCGAAGAAGTCCGGACGGTTCGACTTGGAGGCGGGCCAAGTGATCGAAGTCGAACTGGAACGCGTCCCCGGGCGAACGGTGCGCGGCGTCGTGCGCACGGCCGACGGAACGCCCGTGGCCGGTGCGCTCGTTCGTGCCAGCAGCCTCCCCGGCTTTCTCGATATGGCTTTGGTTCAGCCGGCGTGGCCCGGGAACACGAAAACGGGAGAAGACGGCAGCTACGTTGCGTGGCTGCCTCTCCGGCGGGGGTGCATTCGCGTGCTGCACCCGGACTTCATTCCGATCGAGTCGAAGAAGATGAATCTCGAGGATACGCGGGAAGAGGTCCGGTACGACGTGACCCTGCGGCGCGGGGAGTCTCTGGGAGGGACGTTGCGATGGGCGGACGGGAGTCCGATGCGGCACGCGTCCGTCCACATCCAGCCCTTGGAGCGCCCGCGAGGTCGCTTCGCCTTTCCTCGCTCGACCGTCACGGATGCGGACGGTCGCTTCCTCTTTCGGGGGTTGCACCCGGGGCGGTACATCGTGACCGCGGTCGATGCATCCGTGAGCGTCGGGGTTTCACACGAGTGCGAAACGGGACGATCGGACCATGTGCTGCGGGTCGAGCACCCGGGCGTCATCGAAGGCATCGTGGTCGATGATCGCGGCCAACCGTGCCGTGCGACGTTCGCGACCCACGTCGAGGCGGGGGAGTATCTCGGCGTGATCGGGCCGGGAGGGCGATTCCGGATCGCGGGGTTGCCGCAAGGCCGCTACGACGTCTCGATCTCCAATGTGCAGGGGGGAGGGCACTCGATCGTGCGAGGCGTCGAGACGGGCACGACCGACGTCGTGCTGCGGTATGGCCGGCGTGAGTTCGACATGCAGCCGTCCGCCGACGGCGAGTCGGTCGAGATCACATCGAAGCCGATTCGATAGCCGGCCGCCGTGCGTAGGTCGCGCACACGCAGGCGGCGTGCGGTCGCGCCTACGATCGTAGAAATGCGCGCAGGTTCTCGGCGAGTTCCCCGTCGAGATGAACTGCGACCGCGTGGTCGGCGAGAAGGCGGTGGACGAATTCGCCCTCGCGCAGGAACAGCACGATCGGGATGCGGTTCGCGACCGCCAGGCCGAGCCGGAACCAGCGCTCCGCCTCCGCGCGTGGATCGAAGACCAGCAGGAGGTCCGGCCGCCTTCCGCTCTTCACGGGCATGCAGTGCTCCTCGTGGAGGACGCGCTGGATCTCCGCGACCGCCTCGTCCGGGATCGCCTCGTCGTGGCGCCCCATGAAGAGGAACGTCGGCGGGGTCGGGTCGTACGTCTCGTGCACCAGCTCGCAGACCTCCTCGCGGACGTCGTCGATGCGCGCGCCTGCGGCCGACAGTGCCGGCGCCGCGAGGCCTTTCTGCTCTCGAAGCAGGCCGAGCACCAGGTGCTCCGATCCGATATGGCCGTGCCCGAGCTTCGTCGATTCCTCGTACGCGAACTCGAGCACCCGCTTCGCGCCCGGCGTGAAAGGAAGCTGGCCCTCGATCACGTTGGCGCTCCCGCGGGTCACGGCCGACTCGACCGCGTCGCGCAGCGCCTCGAGATCGATGTCGAGATTGAGAAGCACGTCGAGTACACAGCCGCTTCCCATACGGAGCAGCCCGAGCAGGATGTGCTCGGTCCCGATGTAGTCGTGGCCCAGGCGCATCGCCTCCTGTCGCGAGAGCCCCAGGGCCTTGCGCGGATTGTCGGAGAACCGGTTGAAGTCGAACATGGCCCCAGAATATCCAGCCTTTAGTGGAGGAAGTGGCAACGCGGAATCCGTCTCGATCGGGTGACAGCCGTCGTCTACTTCCAGCGGTGATGGAGAGAGCGGCCGACGTCGAGTGCGAGGAGCAACAGTCCCACGGCGAACGCCGCAAGTCCCACGGAGGTTGTCAGAGCGACCTGGCTCTCGTAGGCCGTGCCGGCCATCTCCTGGAACATCGCGGGGACATCCCTCGCATGGGCGGACGGCGCGGTCTGGTCGCGCACGAACTCCGTTCCGTCGCGTGCGAACTCCGCGAGGAGCCGCGCCTGTAGCCCGAAGCTCGCGAGCACCAGCCCGTGCCCCGCATGCGCGTGGAGTGCACACCGGCTCCGAAGCGCGAGCCACACTGCGGCAGACGCGATCAGGATCTGCCCGAGCCGCAAATTGAACACGACGCGCTCCGGATCGATGGCTCCTCCCGAGAGATTCGCCACCATGAACCGGACGTAGATCCACGTCGCTCCGTAGACCAGCGCGACGCTCGTGATCACCCACAAGGGTCCGATCCACGTCACGCGTTGCGCCGCCTCGAGGGCCCGGGCTCTTGCTCTCTTCCGATTGTCCATCCGCTCGGGTGTTCATACCCCGCGCGACGGTCCCCGATTCGGCGCTACTTCTTCGTCTCCGCCACCGTCACCTGGTCGCGCACGAACGCCGCCACGTCGGCCTGCAGACGATCCCAGCCGAGCGGTTCGAGGTACTTTTTCGCGGCCGCGTCGGGATCGCAGGTGTCGCGGATGTGGTCGAGGTAGTTGCGGTACGCCTTGCGGACCGGCTTCGGACCCGCATGGAAGTACAGCACGTAGAAGAACGCGTTCGGATAGAAGTTCTCCCAGTCTTCCTGCGAGGCCTCGTACGTCAGCTCCGGCAGCGGTGGCAGCTCCAGCTCGTCCTTCCACTTGCCTCGCTGCTCGGTGATCTGCGGCATCTTCGCGCCGGACTCGTAAAGGTTCGCCACCATGATGCGTTCGCCGACCCGCAGCCAGTTGGGCACGTGGACGCCCCACCGGTAGATGACGTTGAACTCGCCGATGGTGTAGGAGAGGCTGCCCGGTAGATCCTCTTCGCCCTCGTACTGCGTCACCGCGAAGATGCACAGGCCCGACCACTCCAGCCGGTGTCCGCCCGAGATCTCCTTGATGCGAGGGTGGATCGCATCCTGGAGCGTGCGATCGGCGTGCAGGTAGACCAGCGGGGCCTTCTCGCCGGGCCCGGGCTTGGGCATGCGCCCGTGCAGCCGGTTGGCGATCTTCTGGGCCGCACGAATGGCCTTCGAATAGGCGATCGTCGGCCCCTTCACGTCGCGATGCACCGCGAGGCGATAGGTGCCGGCCTTGATCATCCGGAACTCGTCCGTAACCGGGGGCCACTCGGGGCGCGAGGTGTCGAGCGTGAGCGCGGCGGCGAACAGGTCCGG
Organism: Planctomycetota bacterium; assembly: GCA_039182715.1. GTDB lineage: Bacteria > Planctomycetota > PLA2 > PLA2 > PLA2 > JBCDBY01. The sequence goes on along the minus strand of JBCDBY010000011.1, from coordinate 8,568 downwards.
GCCGTGCAGGATCAGCTGCTCGGTCTTCGCCCGAATCTGCACCTCGAACAGCAGTCCCTTGGCGCGCACGTACACAGCAAGGTCGCCGACCATCTCGTTGGCATGCACCTTGGGTACGAAGGAGTAGGGGAGCGGCGACGCGCCGAGCTGCCACGGCGCGTACTGCTCCGTCCGCTGGTACTTGCGAAGCCACGACGGGGCGGCGCGCGGGCTCGACTGGATCCCGTGGCAGACGATGTTCAGAAAACCGTCGTAGTTGTCGCCCGGGAGTTCGAGCGCGAACTGCGAGGTGTCTGCACGCTGCGGCTCGTACTCCTGGACCTTCCAGTCCTTCGGGATCTGCATCGTGAACCAGCCCTCGCCGTTCCGCAGCACGACCTTGGCGACCTTGCGTGGCTTCTTGCGCCCCGCCTCGGCCTCGTAGTTCGGGAACGCCGGCTTGTCCTCGGCCCAGACGGTCGATACGAGAAGGAGACTCATCCACCATGTCCGCATGGGCGGGATGGTAGCAGCGGCGCGCGCAGCGTGAAGGCGGGTCAGTACCCGACGATCCGGTCGCGGCCCGCTTCCTTGGCCTGGTAGAGCGCGACGTCGGCCTTCTTGACCAGCTCTTCCCAGTTCTTGGCCTGGAGCGGGAACGTGGCCACGCCGCCGCTGATGGTGAGCGTGCGGGGGCGGCCCTGCTTGTCGCGGAACTCCACGCGCAGGTCGGCGACCTGCTTGCGCGCGCGATCGACGAACTGGACGCCGTTGCCCTCTTCGCGCGAGGTCTCGGGCATGATCACCGCGAACTCCTCGCCGCCCCAGCGGCAGACCGAGTCCGTGCGGCGGAAGCTCTCGCGCAGCACCCGTGCCACCGTCTGCAGCGCGCGGTCGCCCGCCTGGTGGCCCTCGGTGTCGTTGAACTGCTTGAAGTGGTCGATGTCGAGCATCGCCACCGTCAGGTCGTGGCCGTAGCGCTTGGCACGTTGCACTTCCATCTGCAGGTTGCGCTCGAAGTAGCGTCGGTTCCACAAGCCGGTCAGCTCGTCGACCAGCGTCAGCTCCTCCGCCGCGCGGAACTGCAGCGCGTTGTGCAGCACCTGCGCCGCGGTATCGGCCAGCGCCTCGACGTAGAGCACGTCCGCCTCCGTGAAGGCGCCGCCCTCGTAGCGGTCGGTTGCGCAGATGACGCCGACCACCTCGTGCCCGCGGACCAGCGGCACGATCAGGTACGCCGTCTCCTTGTACGCGCGTCCGGAGGCCGGCCCGTCCCGTCCCGCCTCCACCACGTGCACCACCTCGCGCCGCTCGGCCAGCTTGCCGGCGATGCCGCGGCCCAGCTCCAGCACCGCGTTGCGCTTCACGTCGCGGTCGACGCCGATCGCCTCCGCCACGCGCAGGCGGCCCTCTTCCTTCGTCTTGAGGAAGAGCGAGACGCGGCTGGCGCCGAGACGCGCACGCACGACCTCGACGATCTGGTCGGCAAGCGTTTCGAGATCGTTGGTGAACCGGTTGAGCCGCTGCGTATCGGCGTACAGCGCCTTGAGGCGGTCGACGTCGGCACTCAGGCGCGCCGCCGCCTGCTCCGGCGCCGGTAGCGCCCGCTTGGCGATGCGCCGCCACAGCTCGTCGGGGTAGCAGGGTCGCAGCACGACCTCTTCCTGCTGGAACCGACCGTGCGCGCGCTCGCGCTCCCACGCTTCGGCGGACATGGCGACGAGCAGCGGACGCCCTTCGGCCGCTTCGCGCAGCTGCACCATCGCCTCGTCGGGCCGCGGCCCGAGCGAGTCGAGATCGATCAGCGCCGTGCCGACGGCGGTGCGCTTGAGCCAGGCGATGCACTCATAAATGCTCCCCACGCGGTGTACGACGACACCGCGTTCGGCGACCGCGGCAAGCTCCTCGCGCTCGCCGTGGCCCACGTAGAGCAACTCCAAGGCCCGCATCCGTTGTCCGAGACTAGAACCTCGCAACCCGGGCGTCGCATTCGCACTTCTTCGATTTCGAGTCGCGAGACGACTCGATCCGGGAATGTCGAGCGCTTTCGACATTCCGGGCCCGTGGGGGTCAGAGCGCAGATCACGTGCCGAATCAGACGGGCCCCGTTCGACGTTGGACGTTGGACGCTCGACGTCGGGCGCCTGCCGCTCCGTCGCGCCTGCCTGACGTCCCACGTCGAACGTCAAACGTCCAACCTCCTCAGGCGACATCGAACAGCGAGACCAGCTCGGGGTCCCACTGCGTGCCCGCGCCCTGCTCGAGAATCTCGAGCGCACGCTGCTTCGGCAGCCCTTCGCGGTAGGGGCGGTTGGAGGTCATCGCGTCGTACGAATCCACGATGGAGAGCAGCGCCGCGGCGCGCGGGATCTGCTCCGTGGCCAGTCCGTCGGGGTAGCCGCCGCCGTCCCAGCGCTCGTGGTGGTGGCGCACGATCGGCCGCGTCTCCGCGAGGAAGTCGAGCGGTCGCAGGATCTGCTCGCCGATGACGGGATGCGACTTGATCACGTCGAACTCGTCGTCGGTGAGGCGGCCCGGCTTGTTGAGGATCTCCTCGGGCACGCCGATCTTGCCGATGTCGTGGAGCTTCGCCCCGGTCTCGATCAGCTCCACCTCGCGGTCGGACAGCTCCAGCCGCTCGGCGAACGCGCGCGCCAGCTCCGCCACGCGGCGCGAGTGGCCGCGGTTGAAGCGATCCTTCGCCTCGACCGCCTCGATGAGCGTGGCCACGATGCCGAGATAACTCTGGCGCTGCTCCGCGCGCAGCCGGTCGTTCTCGACCGCCATCGCCAGGTCGCGCCCGGCGATCGCGATGAGCCGCAGGTCATTGCGCAGAAACCAGCTTTTGCGCCGCGCCGCGACCGCGCCGTGCGCCGCCGGCGCCGCAATGCAGCCCGGCGCGCCCAGCCGCGAGAGCCCGGCGCGCGCCGAGGCGCGGGCGAGCTCCATCAGCTCGGGGTCGTCGCCCTCCGCGCCGACGCGCTCGATCACCCGATCGCCCTCGATGAGCACCACGCGCTCGCAGTCGAAGTGGCGCGCGATGGCGCTCAGGCAGGCGCGCAGCGGGGTGTTGGGCTCGGCGATGAGCCGCGTGAGGTCATGCAGGAAGGAGAGGTCCGCCACGCTCTGCTGGAGATCCTGCTCCTGGTGCGCCAGCCTCTCGCTGAGCGTCGACTTCTCGCGCTCCGCCTCCTGCCGCTCTTCCCGCGACTGGAGCGCCTTCGAGACCGCCGAGCGGACGTCGTCGACGCCGAACGGCTTGCGCAGGTAGTCGGTCACGCCGCTGCGCAGCGCGCTCACCGCCGTATCCGTCGACGCGAACGCCGTCATGATCAGGCTGTCGACCCCCGGCTGGATGCGGCGCGCCTCCTCGATCAGCTCCATGCCACCCATCTGGGGCATGCGCAGATCGGTGAGCATCAGGTCGTAGTTCTCGGAGCCGAGGCGCTCGACGGCGTCGGTTCCGTCGGTGACGTAGTCGACGTCGTAGCCCTCCGCCTGGAGGACACCGCTGAGCAGCTGGGCGATCTGGAGCTCGTCGTCGACGACGAGAATGCGAACGGGACGGACCATACCCCCTAAGAGATCGGTCACGCGCGCGCTCCGGCGCACCACTCGTAAGATTGGGCGCGTGACCACGCTCCTTTTGCTCCTGGCCGCCGCCGCGCCGGGGGTCGACGACCTCTTCGACCCGTTCTCCAGCGCGTTTCCCACCTCCGGCGACCGGGTGCGCCGCAAGCAGGCCGCCTTCGAGCGTCTGCTGGCCAAAAACGGCCCCGGGTCGATGCTGAAGGCGCTGGCGCGCTGCGAGGGGGGCTACCGCAAGGCGGCCGCCGCGCGCGACAAGGAGTACAAGCGCTTCGCCAAGACGGCGGGCTCGTACCACGGCTTCATCGAGAAGTACCGGCGCAACTACATCAAGCGCGAGAAGCGCGAGCCGGTCGACATTCCCATGCCCGACTCCCTGGAGAAGGGCTACATCAACGCCGAGATCGCCATGAAGCGGGCGAACTCCATCGTGCTGCGCGAGCTCACCTTTCACCGCTGGGCGCTCGACCGGCTGGCGAGGATGGCGCCCGGCGCCGACGAGAAGTTCCGGGCGGTCATGCGTTCGCAGCTCGGCCACAAGAACGTCCACCAGCAGCTGCGCGCGGTGCGCCTGTTGTCGCTCGCCCGTGAGGAGCAGGCGCTGACGGAGCTGCTGAGCAAGCGTGCGCGGCCCGCCACGCTCGCCGCCGCCGCCGAGACCGGCCAGGGAACGGGCGCCGCGGCGCTGCTGACGCACGACGCGTGGCAGGTGCGATCCGCCGCCGCCCACGGCCTGCGCTACGCGAGGTCGCGCGAAGCGGTCGCCGCGCTCGTCGCGCGCGCGGGGCAGGAGAAGGGCATCGTGGCCGACGACCTGCACGCCTCGCTGGTCGCGCTGCGGGGCGGCGTGGAGACCGACTGGCCGGCATGGTGGAAGGCGCAGCCGGACTCCTGGCGCCCGGCGTTGGTGCGGCGACGGATCCGGACGAACGATGCGTTCGTCGGCACGCCGTCGTCCAGCGGACGCACCGCCTTCACGCTGCCGACCGGCTCGCAGCGCGTGATCCTCTGCGTCCCGGCGGGGAGCCCGGTCGTCGACGAGGAGACGCTGCGCTTCCTCGGCACGCTGCCGCAGTCGGCGCGCTTCGGGGTCGTCGCTTTCGGCACCGGCGCGAAGCCCTACAAAAAGGGCCTCATCGAGAACCGCCCCGCGGAGCGCGCGGCGCTCAAGAAGTGGCTGGCCAAACAGAAGGAAGGGCGCGCGCTCGACACCTGGACCGGGCTCGAAGCGGCGTTCGACATGGCGGATGCGGGCCGCGGCAAGCCGCCGCGCGCCGATACGATCGTGGTCGTTTCGCCCGACCGGCCGACGGCGCGCGATTTCACGATGGCGGTCGTCTGCAACCCCCGCCAGATCGGGTTCGAGCTGGCGCATCGCAACCAGCTTCTGCGATTGCGCATCCTCGCCTATGGGCAATCGGGCGGCGGCGAGTCGTACTTCCTGCAGGAACTCGCCTCCCCCTACGGCGGCGGGTACCGTCCGATCTCGCCGCGATGACACCCGCATCCCAACTCCCCGTCGTGCGGGCCATCCTGCTCGCCGACCACGTCTACCAGGACCTGCAGAGCGGCAAGTTCATCATTGCCGGCACGTTCGATCAGATTTTCGTGACGCAGTTCCCCGGCTCGCACGTCAGCACGCACCTCTACATCAACCTCGCCGACTTCCACGGCACGCACGAAATGGCGGTGCGGCTCGTGCGGCTCGAGGACGGATTCGAGATCGGCAACTCCGGCGCGATCGAGATCGAGCAGGAGGACCGCGCGCGCCACGCCGAGTTCAACGTCCGCCTGCCCCCGATGGAGTTCGAGCGCGAGGGCCCGTACGCGGTCGAGGTCGTCTGGGACGGCCACCTGCTGGGTGAGGCGCGCATCCAGGTGGCGCAGGCGGAGGAGTAGTCACGTTGGACGTTTGACGTTCGACGTCTAGCCGAGGGGGAGGCTGGCGCGGAAGACGAGGGCGGCGCCCTCGGTGTCGATCGCGAGGCTTCCGCCCTGCTCCTCCAGCAGCCAGCGGGGGAGCGCCAGGCCGGCTCGCAGTCCGCGCTGCGGGTCGACGACGAAGACGGCGTCGGTGAGCGTGCGGATATCGTCGTCTTCGAACGCGGTCGCGTCGACGGCGAGGCGGACGTGACCGTTCGATGCCTCCGCCTTGCAGTCTTCGACGCGCTCCTTCACGGTGGCGAAGAGCGCTTCGAGCGCGGCGCGCGCCATCGCCTCGTCGACGAGCACCGGCGCGCGGCCTTCGGCGGTCAGCTCGATGCCGACCTCGGCCGCGGCGGCGCGGGCCAGGTCGTTGAGGTCGGCGCGCGAACGCGGGCCGCTCTCCGTCGCGCCGAACGTCCGCAGGCGTCCCACGACATCCTCGACGCGCGCGAGCTGCTCCGGCACGCCCTCCTCGAGCTCCTTTTTGGTGACGTTCTTCTTCTCGAGCAGCAGCCGCGCGACCTGCAGCGGGTTGTTGACCGCGTGCGCGACCTCGCGCGCCAGCTTGCGCAGCGGCTCGGGGTCGGTGATCGTCTCCGGCGTAGCCGGCGGCGCGGCGCCGTTCTGCAGCAGGCTCGCCGTCAGGCGCACGAGCTCGGAGCCGTAGAAGGGCTCGAGCAGGTAGGCGTCGGCGCCGCGGGTGAGCGCGTCGGACGCGACCTCGCGCAGCGACGGCGGAAAGGTGACCAGAATGCGCGGCGGCTCGCTCTCTTCGCGCAGCGCGGGGATCAGCTCGAGCTCCGATTCGGCGAGGCCGGCGAGACCGACGACGACGAGATCGGCCGGATCGTCAACCACCCGGGCCATGCAGCGGTAGGTGGAGTCGAGCGACTCCACGCTGTATCCCTCCCGGGTGAGCAGCTCGCCCAGATGGGCGCGCACGCTGCCGGTGGTGTGGACGACGACCACACGTCCGCCCGTCACGCTGCGTATCTCCTTGTTGGCTGAACGATCCCGTGCCGGATCGGCAAGACGCCCTGCCGCCGCGGCACGGACACACGGTAGCGCAGTCCGAAAACCTCGAAAACATCGCGTTTGCGCGCTGGCATGATGTCTGCGGAAGGGATGTCCATGCAATTCGACAAATACACGCTGAAGTCGCGGGAGGCCGTGCAGGAGGCCTCGCGACTCGCGCAAAAGAGCAATCACCAGGAGCTGATGCCGGAGCATCTGCTGTTCGCGCTGGTGGAGGACAAGGAAGGTCTCGTGCGCAGCCTGCTGGAGCGCATGGGCGCCGACCTCGTGCGCCTGCGGGCGGGCGTCACCGATGCGCTTGCGCGCCTGCCGTCGGTCTCCGGGCCGGGCGCGGGCGACCTGCGCATGAACCGGCGCAGCGCCAAGGTCTACGCCGACGCCGAGGAGCGTGCCGAGAAGATGGGCGACGAGTACGTGAGCGTGGAGCACCTGCTGCTCGCGCTGCTCGACGACGGCGACACCGGCCGCATGCTGAAGGAGGCGGGCGTCCGGAAGGGTTCCTTCGAGGAGACGCTCAAGCAGGTGCGCGGCAGCCAGCGCGTGACCAGCGAGGACCCCGAGGCGACCTACGAGGCGCTCGACAAGTTCACACGCGATCTCACCAAGCTGGCGCGCGAGGGCAAGCTCGACCCGGTCATCGGCCGCGACGAGGAGATTCGCCGCGTCATGCAGGTGCTGTCGCGCCGCACCAAGAACAACCCGGTGCTCATCGGCGACCCCGGCGTCGGCAAGACGGCGATCGTCGAGGGGCTCGCGCGCCGCATCGTTCGTGGTGACGTGCCGGAGGGGCTCAAGAACAGGCGCGTGCTCACGCTCGACCTCGGTTCGCTGCTGGCCGGCACGAAGTATCGCGGCGAGTTCGAGGAGCGCTTCAAGGCGCTGCTGAACGAGACCATCGACTCGGCCGGCGAGGTCGTGCTGTTCATCGACGAGCTGCACACGATCGTCGGCGCGGGCGGCGCCGAGGGCGCGGCCGACGCGGGCAACCTGCTCAAGCCGGCGCTTGCGCGCGGCGAGCTGCACTGCATCGGTGCGACCACGCTTGCCGAGTCCCGCCAGTACGTCGAGAAGGACATGGCGCTCGCGCGCCGCTTCCAGCCGGTGCTGGTCGACGCGCCGAGCGTCGAGGACACGATCGAGATCCTGCGCGGCCTCAAGGAGCGCTACGAGGTGCATCACGGCGTGCGCATCCAGGACAGCGCGATCGTCGCGGCGGCCACGCTTTCGGACCGCTACATCCAGAACCGCTTCCTGCCGGACAAGGCGATCGACCTGATGGACGAGGCGGCCAGCCGTCTGCGGATCGAGATCGACTCGATGCCGTCGGAGCTCGACGCGGTGACGCGCCGGCTGCGGCAGCTCGAGGTCGAGCGCGTGGCGCTCCAGAAGGAGACCGACCGCGGTTCGAGGGAGCGGCTCGAGTCGCTCGAGAAGGAGCTGGCCGAGCTGCAGGAGGAGGCCGACGCGCTGACCGCGCGCTGGCAGAACGAGAAGGGCCACATCCTGCGGGCGCGCGACGTGAAGGAGCAGCTCGAGCAGGCGCGCGAGGACGAAAAGCGCTACGAACGCGAGGGCGAGTACGAGAAGGCGGCGCAGGTTCGCTACGCGACGATTCCGGAGCTCGAGAAGGAGCTGACCGCCATCACGTCCGACCAGGACGAGGTGGGCGAGGGCCGCCTGCTGCACGAGGAGGTCACGCCCGACGCGATCGCCGAGGTCGTCGGCACGTGGACCGGCATTCCGGTCACGAAGCTGATGGAGGGCGAGATCGAGCGGCTCCAGCGCATGGAGCAGGAGCTCGGGCATCGCATCATCGGCCAGACGGAGGCGGTCGAGGCGGTCTCCGATGCCGTGCGCCGTTCGCGCGCGGGCCTGTCGGATCCGCACCGTCCGGTCGGTACGTTCCTCTTCCTCGGCCCGACCGGCGTGGGCAAGACGGAGCTGTCGAAGGCGCTCGCGGAGTTCCTCTTCGACGACGAGCAGGCGATCGTGCGCATCGACATGAGCGAGTACATGGAGCGCCACGCGGTGAGCCGCCTG
>JBCDBY010000010.1:0-30781 GCA_039182715.1 Planctomycetota bacterium | reverse complement strand
TTCGCATCGTCGCCCTCGGCGACCTCAACGGGGAGACGGGCTCGACGCGCTACGTGCCCCTCGTGCACGCGGCCGTAGTACGCCTGCAGCAGCTGCTCCTTCGACTTGAAGTAGTAGTAGGCGCTGCCGAGCGAGACATCCGCCTTGCCGGCGACGGCGCGCATCGTGGTTTCGTCGAAGCCATTCTCCTTGAACAGCTCGAGCGCCGCCTCCACGATCCGCGCCTTGGTCTGCTCGCCCTTACTGGTCTTGACCTCGCTCATGCCGACTCATCATCGCCGATTCCGCGACACCCAGTCGATGAACCGCCGCGCCGAAGGTAGCAGGGCCGGGGAGACGATCGTGAGCGCCTTGCCGCGGTGGTCCACGAGCGCCCAGAGGCACATGACCCACGCCTTGGCGCCGCGGTAGATCGAGCCATCGTCCCCCACGACGGTGAGCTCCTGGAGCGTGTCCTCGGGGTCGAGGTAAGGGAACTCCCGCTTCGCGTGGTCCGTGGCCGCCCCGACGAATCGGAGCGGCACGTACTGTTCCTGGTTTTCCAGCCAGCGGCGCGCGCGGCAGCAGAGATGGCAGGACGCGTCGTAGAGCACGGTGAGCTGGTTCATCGTCCTACGCTCCTCCGGGGGCAGGCGCGTGCGCGTCGGGCTGCACCGGCGGCGGGGCGTGGCGCAGGCGGGCGCCGCGGCGAATGCGGGCGAACAGCCACAGGTTGAAGAAGTGCATGCCGCCGAGGACCAGCAGCACCAGCCCGACCTTGTAGGAGAGCGACTCGATGGAGTCCGAGGCGGACAGGACCGGCCGGGTCAGCTTGAGCGCGAGGCAGACGTAGCCCAGGTTGATCAGATAGAAGCCCACCACCAGCAGGTGGTTGACCGAGTCGGCGAGTTCGACGTTGCCGCCGAAGACGTCGACCAGAAAGATCCGGCCCTTCCGGAACAGGGTCTGGGCCACCCAGATCGTCAGGCCGAGGCTCAGCACGATGTAGAGCAGGTAGGTAATCACCATCGCGTTCATGGGGTCGTTCCTCCTTCCAAAGGCGTTTTTGAACGTGTTCAAAACAAGTATGCCCGGAGCCCCGCACGGGGCAAGATATTTTTTGAACGCGGTCAAAAATAAATCGAAAACCCCTCATCCAAGGGGTTTTTCAAAGGAACCGGGGAGCGACGTCGTGCTCAGCCCGTGATGAGCTCGTAGCCGTCGGCCGTCACGAGCACGGTGTGCTCGGCATGCGCCGCCCAGGCGCCCGAGTCGGTGCGCAGCGTCCAGCCGTCGGCGTCTTCGAGCACCCGGGAGCGGCGTTCCGCGACGAGCGGTTCGAGGGCGAAGACCAGCCCCTCGTGCAGCACATCGCGCTGGAGCGGATCGGGGAAGTTGGGCACCTGGGGCGGCTCGTGGATCTTCCGCCCCACGCCGTGGCCGGCGAGCTCGCGCAGCACGTGGAAGCCGTGGCGCTGGACCTCGGTCTGCACCGCGCGCCCGATCTCCCGCACCTTCACGCCGGGCCGCACCACCTCGAGCGCACGGGCGAGCGCATGCTGCGCGCAGATCACGAGCGCGGCGCGCGCCGGCTCGATCGGCGGCACCGCGACGGTGATCGCCGCGTCGGCGACGAACCCGTCCACCACCACCGTGACGTCGAGCTTCACGAGATCGCCCGGCTCGATTGCGCGCGGTCCCGGCACACCGTGCACGATGGCGTCGTTGACGCTGATGCAGTTGAAGCCGGGAAAACCGTAGTCGCGCTGCGGCGCGGAAATGGCGTCGTACGGCGCGAGCGCGGCCTTGCCGATGTCGTCGAGTGCGGCGGTCGTGATGCCGGGCGCGACCGCCGCCTTCATCGCGGCGAGCGCATCGGCCACCGCGCGGCCGGCCCGTCGCAGCGCGACGAGTTCGCTCTCCGACCCGATCGTCATGCGCTCACTTTACGGGACCGCAGGAGAAGCGCGCCGCCGACGGCGAGCAGTCCCCAGAACCCGAAGCAGCTGAGGAAGATCATCGGAAGGTCGCTGTTGGAGTGGGCCCAGCCGAGCGACATGGAGAGCAGCTTGTACGGCATCAGAAAGATCGCGTAGACCCAGCCGATCGGGGAGAACCCGGAGCTCCCGTCCTCCTGGCCCTGATAGCTCCAGGCGAAGAGCCCCCACAGGCCGACGATCGAGAGCGGGACCACGAGACGTTTCATCGATCCTCCAGGATGAGCGCCTGTCGGCGCGCGCGTTCGCGATCCTCGTCCATGCGTGCCGGCACCGCTTCCAGCCCGCGCACGTACGCATCGGGCAACCCGTGCTCGCGCGCGCCGGCGACCACGAACGCCTTGTACCAGTCGTACGGCATGCGCGACGGATCGACGTCGGTCGCCACGTAGGTCCAGCCGTGCTCGACCCGTCGTTCCTCGTAACCGTGGCCGAGTCCCTCCGCCGCATCGAGCCGCGGCTTCTCGCGCAGATCGATGGCGTAGACGACGCCCCACACCGTTCCGCCCTCCTCGGGCACGATGTCGCACTTGCCGGAGCCGTCGAGGCTGCGCTTGTGCCAGCGCAGCGACCAGCCCTCGAGCGCCGCGACGCGCACCGGTCGTGCCGACGGCGTGCGCGCGCGCAGTCGCCGCGAACTGAGGTTCGACCCGTACGCGAAGTAGTCGCCCGTCAGCACTTCTTCTCGTACTTCCAGTTGCGTGACTTGCCTTCCGCCATCCACTCGACCGCGGTCGCGATGCGCTTGGTGCGCGTCGCGTCGCGCTTCGCCTCGGTCACCCACTCGACGTAGTCCCGCTTCTTCGACGGCGAAAACGCCTTGTAGGTGGCGAGCGCCTTCGGGCTCTTCTTGAGTGCGTCCATCAGGTCCTTCGGTGCGCGCGCCGGCGGCTTCGTGCCGCCCACGCGGTTCGTCGGGCGCTTCACGCCCGCCTTGTTGAGCGCGACGGCTTCCTTCACGTAGCCGACCAGCACCTTCTCGCTCGGCATCTCCTTCACGTCGGCGACCTTCATCGCATAGGGGCTCTTCTTCGGATTGCCCTCGAAGAGGCCCTCCGGATCGCTCATCGCGGGCGCGTTCCAGAAACCCCAGGCGACATGCTTCTTGAACGCGCCCATGCCGCCCACGATCCCGTCGAGTTCGAACGTCGGGTTGCCCCACTTGATGTTCTCCTCGAAGTTCCGATCGCCCTTGTGCATCACCTTGCGGATCTTCTCGAGGATCGGGCGGGCGAACGGCGGCGCCTTCTGGATGTAGTCGTCGACGCGCGGATCGGTCTTCGGCATGCCGGGCAGCATACCGCGTCAGCCGATCACGAAGATCACGACGCCGTTGTAGACGAAGTGCCCCAGCATGCAGGGCAGCAGACTGCCCGACCGCAGGCGGAGCCACCCGAGATAGAACCCGCCGAACATGTGGAACGGAAGGCCGAAGGTGATGCCGTGGGCCAGCGCGAAGGCGACCGTCGTCGCGAGCAGCGCGCCCTGGCGGCCGAGCAGCGTGGCGAAGCGGCCCATCAACAGGCCGCGGAAGGCGAGTTCCTCGAACACCGCGGGCACGAAACAGTAGAGCGCGATCAGCCAGGGCACGCCGAGCCGCTCCTGCAGCAGCCCCACCTCCGAAACGCCGAGGTCCATGTGCTCTTGCAGGAACTGGACCCACAGATACGCAAGCCCCGCGGCCGCGATGCAGACCAACGCGGCTTCGGCGAAGTACCCGATGTGCGCCGGCCGGACCGGACGAAACATGTAGTGCGCGGCCGGCAGCCCGACCAGCACGACGAGCAGTCCCGAGAGCGCGCCGGTCAGCGGCAGGTAGATGATGCCCTCGCCACTCGCGAAGAGTTCGATGAGCAGCGGCGGAAACCAGAACGCAGCGACGACCAGCGCCAACTCGAGCACGCCGCGGCCGAGCCAGCGGCGGCGCGTATCGAGGCTGGCATGCCGCAGCGTGTTGGCCCCCATCGACATCGAGGTCGGCACCTCGAGCACGGTCTCTTGCGGCGAGGGCGGCTTCGCGTAGCCCTGATCCGGATCGACGCGCCGCGAGCGCCGCAACGAGGAGCGCGACACCGGCGCGATCGCCGACGGTTTCTCGTACGAAATCATCCCGGCCTCGCGCTTCGGGACGTCGATCATGGTGCCGCACTCGCAGCGCATGCCGTGGCCCGCCAGACGCGCGTGGATGACCCAGTGCAGTCCGCACGCGGGGCAGTCGGTCTCGACGCGCTCGTCGTCCGGCGGCGGCCGACCGGACGGCCAGTACCGCACGTCCGCGCTCATCGAGCGGGCTTGCCCCGGTCGAGGTCCAGCCGCACCCGCGCGCCCTCGATGCGGCCCGGCAACCGGACGACGACCGCGCGGTCCTCGCCCCCGGCCACGAGAACACGGAGCTCGCCCTCGACGCTCTCCAGCACCTCGCCGGACGCGGAGCGCAGCTGTACGTAGAGCGTGCCCCCCGACTCGGCGATGCGCCACGCGGCGCGGCGCGCGCGATCGGAGCCCGCGGGTATCTCGGCGCCCTCCTCGGGGAAGGCGGCCGCCGGCGCGAGCGTGACGTGGTACAGGCCCCACTTCTTCTCGACCGACATGCTCAACATCCCCTCGAACGGCCCCGCGTCGAGCGTGAGCGACGAGGCGGACGCCGCCATCAGGCGGTCGACGTAGCCGGAGTGCCACGCCATCAGACCGAATCCGATCATGAGCAGCGCGACGATGCCGATCGCCTTGCGCTTGTCGACGCGTGCGATCTCGCGCTGCAGCTCCGTGCGCTGCTCGAACGCCGCGTCGTCCTCCTCGATCGGCCGCGCGCGGCCGAAGACGCTGAGCTGGCCGCCGCGCGTCTGGAAGAGCGTCTCCAGCACCGCGTTGCCGTAGATCTGCACGCAGGAGAGCGTGGATTCCACCGAGACCGGATCGGCGGTCGTATCGATGAAGCGCTGCAGCTCCGCGACGAACGCCTGCATCGCCTCGTCCGTCATGCGCTCGCCGGCCACCCAGTCCTCTTCCAGCATGAGCGTGAACCGGCCGCCGTCGATGTCGAGGTCGACCGTCGCCACGCCGACGTCGCCAAGCCGGCGCGCCGCTTCCTGCAGCGTCTCCGGCGTATCGACGCGCCCGTCGAGGATGCCGCCGAAACGCGCGCGGACGACGGGCCCCTCGGGCGTGATGACGGGCTCAACCATCGAGGAACCCCACCAGCTTCGGCAGCCTCCGGATCGGCAGCCAGTCCTGCAGTCCGTCCTTCCACACAAGCGTCTCCGGCGTGACGTCGCCGACCGACCAGAGTTCCTTGAGCGCGCCGAGCGCCAGCGGGCCGATCCGTTCGTCGCCGTTGAGGTAGTACCACTCCTGCCGGGTCTGCGAGGGCGGCGGCGGCGGTGCGCCGGGCGCCACGCGCGCGGCCGGCTCCGACTCGGGAAGGTTGGCGCGCGTGGTGTCGATGCCGAGCGCCTCGTCGTGGATGTCGAGCCGCTCCTGCGTCGAGCGATGGCGCTGATCGGAGACCTGGCGCTCCTTGCGCAGCCGTTCGCGCAGGCGCCGGTTCTCGCGCCGCATCGCCTCCTCCTTCTCGCGCTCGATCTTCAGGTCGGGCAGCGCGAGGATGAGGATGATCCCCAGGCAGGGAAAGAAGAGCCCGATGAAGAACCAGACCACGCCGCTGCGACCCCGGTTCGTCGCGATGGCGGCGCACGCGATGGCGAAGACCGCCATGATCATCAGCTGGATGAACAGCTCGGACTGCGCGATCAGGACCATTTCAGAATCCACCCTCCCAGCACGCCGGCGAAGAGCGCCAGCCGTCCCGCCTTGATCAGGAACGCGTGTCGGCCGCCGGAGCGGCCGGCGACGGCGATGGAGAGCTGCACGAGCAGACCGGCGGCCAGCAGCGCCACGACAAGCAATCCGGCGGGATGGGTGCGCCACGCGGCGGCCGCCTCCCCCTGCGCAGCGAGCGCCGTAGCTCGCGTGAGGCCGCAGCCGGGACAACTGTGCTCGCCGAACAGCATGCGCAGCGCGCACGAGGGCCCCTCGACCCCGGCCAGGGACGCCTCCTCCGGCGTCGCCCGCATCGCGAGCGCGGCCATCAGCAACACCCCGAGCACGGCCGCGGACACGAAGGCGCGGCGACGAACTCGATCCCCTTCCTGCATGCGATCGAAATCATACACGGCGTGCGATCCGGGTAGTCTGGCCGGATGCGGGACAAGCCGATCGGGGAAGTCAACTACGACCAGTTCGCGCGACGCTACGCGGAGGGCTCGCGCGTCAAGGCGCACAACGCGCTCTACGAACGTCCGGCCACGCTCTCGCTGCTGCCCGACCTCGAGGGACGGCGCGTCCTCGATGCCGGCTGCGGCCCCGGCCACTATGCGACGGAGCTGCTGGCGCGCGGCGCCGAGGTGGTCGCGATCGACGTGACCGAGGAGATGGTGGCCATCACGCGCGAAGAGGTCGGCGACCGCGCGGACGTGCGGCGCTGGGACCTGCACGACCCGCTCACCTTCGCGGCCGACGCCTCGTTCGACGGCGTGGTCTGCCCGCTCGTGCTCGACTACCTCGAGGACTGGCACGCCCTCTTCGCCGAGTTCGCGCGCGTGCTGCGACCGGGCGGATGGTTCGTCTACTCGCACGGTCACCCGATGACCGACTACGACTTCGTCCGCCGCGAAAGCGATCCCGACGCGAACTACATGGAAACCGAGCAGCACACCGTGCACTGGCACGGATTCGGCGAGCCGCCCCCGCGGATGACGTTTTACCGGCGGCCGCTGCAGGCGATGCTCGATCCCCTGCTCGACGTCGGGTTCGCGATCGAGAAGGTGCTCGAGCCGTTGCCCACCGAGGAGTGCCTCCGCCGCGAGCCCCACGAGTACGAGAAGCTCATGCGCGAGCCCTGCTTCCTCTGCGTGCGGGCCCGCAAGTCGGGCGAATCGTAGATTGGGGATCGCGCGGACGGCGCGGCCGATCGCGAACCGCGGCGCGCCAACCGGTTCCCCTGCCAACGAAAATAGGGCGCGCTCCCGATGCGGAAGCGCGCCCGTGAAGCGCAGCTAGAGACTGCCGAAGAGGAGCGAGAGGATCGTGCGAATCAGGTTGCGCACGGCCCGGCGGACCGGGTTGGAGTTGCGGACGTTCGCGAGCGAATCGTCGCGCACGCTCAGGTTCTGAATCCGCTCGTCCAGCTCGGGGCCGAGTTCCACCACGTTGAACGACCGGCGGTCGTTGCGGTGGAAGCGCTGGAGGAACTCCGCGAGGGCGTCCTGTTCGGTGCCGTCGGGCGCGAAGATCGCGCGGCCGGTGCGCGGCGCAGCGCTCTCCTGGGCGAGATCGACGCGGTTGGCGAACGCCGCGTCGGCGTCGAGGAACTCGGGATAGGGATAGGAGTCGCCGCCGCCCACCAGGAAGTTGAGCGTGACGACGCGGATCGGCCTCGTGCTCTTGAGCTGGCCGTTGCGCACAAGCACGCGACGCTTCCGGCCGTCCTGCACGATGACGGTCCGGACCCGGTCGTTCACCGCGCGCGCGGGATCGAAGCTGAAGGCGAGGCCGCCGACCTGCGGGAAGCGGCCGGGGGTGGCGCCGGGCGCGCTCTCCGCGACGGCGTGCTCGAGCACCTGCTTGAGCTGCGCGGGCGTCAGCGTGATAAGCGTCAGGCCGTTGTTGAACCGCAGCGAGTTCTCGATGTCGAGCTGCGAGACGTCGCCGGACTGCTTGCCGGCGCTCGGGTTGGCCGGCGGGGGCAGCAGCTCCCCGGAGAGGCCGTCCACGATGCCGATCGGGGCGCGGATGCCGCCGCCGTTCTTGAGCGAGACGAGCACCTTCCGGTCGGACCGGCGCGCGACCCACAGGTTGGCGTCGGCGGTCAGGTTGCCGAGCGTCGACTCCTGCGTGCGAACCTGCGTGCGGCGTCCTTCGATGAAGACATTGGTGCGGCCGAGGACGAGGCCGTCACGTTCGTTGACGATGGTCGTGACCGCGTCGGTCAGCGACTTCACCGCGCCGCCCTTGGTGCCGTCGGCGAAGGGGTCGTCGGCACCGTAGAGGCCGTCGACCTCGGTCGTGTCGGTCACATAGGGACGCGAAAGCGCATCGTCGACCGACTTGACCGTGCCGTCGTCGGCCATGGTGATCACGAGGCGACCGACGTAGCTGTACTCGCCGTTGGTGCTGACGAGCAGCGCGGTGTCGCCCTCCTTGTTGGTCGTCACGAACGGGTAGTCGAACGAGGCGGTGTCCCCCGCGCGCAGGCGATCACCCGCCGAGGCGAGCACCTTGTCGGATCCGCCCGCGATCACGAGGTCGACCTTGTTGAGCAGGCCGACGAGCTCCCGCTCGAGCGCGAACTGCTGCAGGTGCGAAACGAGCACGATCATGCGCACGTCGGCCGGGAACGCGTCGATGACCGGCTGCAGGATGCCGGCGAGCGCGGCCATGTCGTTCGAACCGGCGCCGGGGTTCTTCACGCTCGTGCCGTCGGGCGAGGAGATGCTCTCGACCAGCGGTGTGGTCGCGCCGACGACGCCGATCTTGATGCCGTCGCGCACGATGATCGTCGAGGGGGCGATGCGCGGCCGGTTCTCGAAGAGATCCGCGCGGTTGGTGGCGAACGCGGTGCTCTCGAGCAGGTCGTCCGTGAAGAGCGGGCCGAGGTCGCCGTCGCCGGTGAAGTCGAGGTTGGCGCTCAGGTAGGGAAACTCCGCGCCGAGCCAGCGAATGTCGCCGAGCCCCCCGCCGCGCACGTCGCGCGCGATGATCGAGCCGAACGCGTCCGAGCCGGCGTCGAACTCGTGATTGCCGACGGCGCTCGCGTCGAAGCCGATCACGTTCATGATCGAGATGTCGATACGACCGGAGCCCTCGCGGATGTTGGTCAGACCCGCCTCGCCGAAGAGGCTCTGGTAGAAGCTCTGGAACGTGCTGCGCAGCGAGAAGTCGCTGGCCGCGTTGTAGAGCGGGCCGGGGATGTAGTTATCGCCGGCGGACAGGACGATCGAGCGGGTCGAGCTTGCCGCGGCTTCACTTTCGAGGGCCTCGACGATCGCCGCGAAGTTGGGCGCGCGATCCAGCGCGTCGAGTCCGCCTTCGAGGTCGGACGCGTGCAGGATCTGGATATCGACGTCCTGGGCGCGCGCCCACGGAGCGGCGAACAGGACGAGCCAAAGAGCCAAGGTGCGTCGCATAGCGTTCTCCTGATCAGGGTACGGGAAACAAGATGGAGCCGGACCGCAGGGGTCCGACGCGAGATCCTGCGATGCCCTCGGTCGGGTTGCTGCGAAGCGTCCTTGAGGATCCGTCAAAGCCGGACCCGCCCACATTGGGGCGGATCGCTTGCTACGCTGACCGCGTGACGTCGACCGGCCCCTATTCGAGCGAAGGCTCCCGCGGCGGGCGCGCATTCCTGCGGCGCCGAGTCGGGCAGTTCGGGCTCGTCGCCGCGGCGATTTTCGCCTTCACGCTCTTCATGCGCGTGGTCGTCGAGGCGCTGCTCGGGCGCATGGACGTCTTCGTCGATCCGTCGGTCTACCTGCACTTCCTTGCGGTGCAGGTCTTCCTCGCGATCTGGGTCTTCTGCGGGCGGCGCGGCACGTCGTACAGGTTCATTCGTACGGTGGAGGCGGCCGGGCTGCTGCTCGGAAGCGCCGCGCTGATCTCCGTCGGCGTCTTCGTTCCGGACCGCTTCGACCCGGCGCCGTGGATCACGCTGGCGCTTGCGCAGTGGATGTTCGCGCGGGCGATCTACGTGCCCAGCAGCGCGCGGCGCACCCTGACCCTGGCGGGCGCCATCGGGCTCGCCCTGATCGTCGCCGTCTCGTTCTTCTACGGCGGGGTCATGCCGTGGGAGATCGCGCTCGCGGCGATTTCCTGGGCGGTGACGACCGGCATCTGCGTGGCGGGCTCGCGGGTGATCTACGGCCTGCGCAAGCAGGTGGATGCCGCCGCGCAGCTCGGGCAGTACACACTGGAGGAGAAACTCGGCGAAGGCGCGATGGGCGTCGTCTACCGCGCGCGGCACGCCATGCTTGCGCGCCCCACCGCGGTCAAGCTGCTCATGCCGGACCGGATGGGCGAAACCGCGCTGGCGCGCTTCGAGCGCGAGGTGCAGATGACGGCGCAGCTCACGCACCCGCACACGGTCACGATCTTCGACTACGGCCGGACGCCGGAAGGCACCTTCTACTACGCGATGGAGCTTCTCGAGGGCGCGGCGCTCGATCGCATCATCGAGGTCGGCGGGCCGCAGCCGGCCGAGCGCGTCGCCTACGTCATGGACCAGGTCGCCGCCGCGCTGTCGGAAGCGCACGACCACGGGCTCATCCACCGCGACATCAAGCCGGCCAACATCATCCTGACCGAACAGGGCGGCGAGCCGGACGTCGCGAAGGTCGTGGACTTCGGCCTCGTCAAGGACGTGCGCGAGGAGGACGACCCCAATCTCTCCAGCACCGGCGCGATCGCGGGCACGCCCTTCTACATGGCGCCCGAAACCATCCTCGCCTACCAGGAGATCGACGGGCGCACCGATCTCTACGCGCTCGGCGCGGTCTGCTACTTCATGCTGACCGGCGAGCCGGTCTTCAAGGGGCGCAACGCGGGCGAGGTCTGCACGCAGCACGTGCATGCGGAGCCGGTGCCGCCGAGCAAGCGCTGCGACCATCACGTGCCGTCGGATCTCGAGTCGCTCGTGCTCGCCTGCCTCGCCAAGGACCCGGCGGACCGTCCCGCGACCGCGGGCCACATCCGCGCGCGTCTCTGGGCGGGCGGAACGGTGCGCAAGTGGAACACCGACCGCGCGCGACGCTGGTGGCGCCGCTACGGCGACGAGGTGAAGGAGAAGGCGACGAGCACCGAGGAAGCAGGCAAGACGATCGCGGTCGACGTGATGACGTTCGGAGGGGAATGAGCGCCGAGGCGATCCTCGAAAGCTGGGCGACGAACCAGCGTATCCACGAGATGTTGATCGACGACATCTCGTCGGAAGGCATGCGGTGCACGCTGTCCACGCGCGGCGGGCGCAACGTCGTGCGGCAGTTCGCGCACATCCACAATGTGCGCATCTACCACCTGGAGCGGCGCGCGAAGAAGCTGCTGGGCGACCTCGAGAAGTACGAGACGAAGGCGGAACCGGACAAGCGCGCGCTCAAGAAGTCGCTGCGCGACTCCGCCGCGGCGATCGCGACGTTTTTCGAGGACTGCCTCGACGGCAAACCGAAGCGCCGCGGCTTCAAGCGCGGCGTGATCCAGCACCTCTCTTACTTCATCGCCCACGAGAGCCACCACCGCGGCATCATCCTGCTGACGCTCAAGCAGTGCGGACATCCGGTGGACAAGGACCTGCGCATGGGCATCTGGGACTGGGACCGGCTTGGAACGTCGGACGTTTGACGTTCGACGTTGGACGAGGGGGACAGGAAGGCTGCGAGGGCGAATGAGAAGGACCTGTATTCGGACGAGCCCTGTCGTGTGAGCGTGAGTGCCTTTCGGACGTCGAACGTCCAACGTCGAACGTCCAACGTGCCTCTCCCCCCAGCCATCCCATCTGGTATACCTCCCCCATGCTCCGCATCGGTTCCTGGATCGAACATCCTGCCCACGGCGTCGGCCGTATCGCCAACCACAACGAGACCCGTTACATCGTTTCGTTTCCCGGAATCGGCCTGCGCGAGGTCAACTCGCGCGAGCCCGGTATCCGCGAGGTCGAGGGACCGGCGCAGGAGGACCCGATCAAGACGGCGCTGCGCGAAGTGTTCGAGGAGTACGGCCTCGGCGGCGCCGGCGAACTGGCCGGCCGTTGGGAGGGCGGCGAGCTGATCGTTCGTGCCGCGACCGGCGACGTGAAGGAGCACCGCCTCGAGGTGGACAAGCTCTTCCACAAGGTGGTGATGATCCGCGACCGGCTGCGCGTGCTCGAGCAGAAGATCAACGCGCACAAGACGCTGACCGAGGTCGAAAAGGTCGACCTGCAGCAGTACATCACCCGCTGCTACGGCTCGCTCACCAGCCTCAATTTCCTCTTCAAGCGCGAAGAGGACAAGTTCACCTCGAAGTAGGCGGGCTCGACGTCCGCAGGCGCACCATCTCGCGTCGCGCGCGGCCGCGGGGGACCCACTGGACCGGGTCGAGGGCGGAACGCAACAGCATCGTCCCCATCGGCCCGGGCAGCGCGATCCCCAGGATCGCGAGCTTGCCGCTCTGGATCGGCTCCGGCCTCGCGGCGGGAGCAACGCGCAGTACCTGCTTCCCCCGCTCGGGCCGCTGCCTCGCTTCTTTCGGCGCGGCCGTCAGCGACCAGACGAGCGCGACGAGACCGACGACGACGGCGGGGATGAACCAGACACGGGTTTCGTGGCGCACGCTCAGATGATACGGCCGGAGGCCGGGAGCCGGGGGCCGGGGGCTCTTGCTCGCTTCTGCCCCCGGCCCCCAGCCCCCGGCCCCCGGCCTACCCCTCCATCAACCGGCGCGTCTCCTCGAGAATCTCCCGATTCGGCCACCGCATCGTCAGGTAGTGATCCCGTTAGATCACGCTGCGGATCGCGCGCGTGCGCTCGCCAAGGAGGTCGTTGGCGCGCTGGAGGTACTCGCGGCCGCGCGGCTCGGCGGCCAGCACCGTGCCGAGGCTGTAGTAGACCTCGGGTCCGTGGTGCGGGACGACGGCGTGCTCGCCCTCGATGACCTCTTCGGCGCGATGGGCGCACGCGATCGCCTCCTCGCGGTGACCCGCCTGGTGGTGCGCGCGCGCCAGACGGCAGAGGCTGATGATCGTGCGGCGGCGGCCGTCGGCGCCGGTCAGGCTCTGCTGCAGCAGGTCGACCGCGCGCTCGTAGTCGCCCTCGCGCTCGGCGGCCGCGCCCATGTCCGCGAGGATCGCCGACTTGGTCTTGTGCCGCGCGAGACCGAGCGCGCGTTCGAAGTGCTGCCAAGCGACCTCGCGATCGCCCGCCTCGTGCCGCAGCGTGCCGAGATGGCGCAGCACGCGCGCCAGCAGCGGGAACTCGCCGTGCCGCACCGCCGCTTCGCGCGCCGATTCGAGATAGGTCGCCGCGCGCTGCCGGTCGCCGAAGGTCGCGATCGCCGAGCCGAGCTCGTCGAGCACCTCCGCCTCGCCGCTCGCATCCTCGATCTCGCGGAAGATGTCGAGCGCGCGCTCGAAGTGCGTCTGGGCGTCCTCGATGCGCGCCTCGATCGTGAGCACGCGCGCCACGTTGTGCAGCGCCGCCGCCTCCGCGGGCAGGTCACCGAATGCGCGCGCGATCTTGACCGACTGCTCGTAGCAGATGAGCGCCTCCTGGATGCGGTCGTTGTCGACGAGCGAATTGCCGACGTTGTTCAGCGCCGCCCCCTCGCCGCGCCGGTCGCCGATCTCGCGCAGGATGTCGAGCGCCCCGCGCTTCGTCTCCAGCGCCTGGTCCGCCTCGCCGATCTCCGACATGATCGCGCCGAGCCGCACGAGCGTCGACGCCTCGCCCTTGCGGTCGCCCACCGACCGACGGATCTCGAGGGCGTCGCGCAGGTAGTCCGCCGCCCGCGCGAACTCCCCGCGCCGCGCCGCGATGAGACCGAGCAGGTGCAGGCACTGCGCCTCGCACTCCACGTCCTTCGCCTTGCCGGCGAGCATGAGGCCCTTCATCGCCTCCGACTCCGCGCGGTCGTAGCTGCCGACCTTGCAGGAGCTGGCGGAACACGCCGCCTGCACGCGCGCCAGCGGACCCGCCTCGCCCATGCCTTCCGCCTCGCCGGCCGCGCGGGCGAGCGCGCGCCGCTGGTCGTCGAGGTTGCCCAGCGACCCGTGCAGCGCCGCGAGCAGCATCGAGGTATCGAAGCGCAGCTGCTGCGCGTCCTCCGGCAGCGCGACCAGCACCTCGTCGAGGAAGGCGACCGCCTCGGATCCGTGGTCGTGCATCGCCGCGTGCTCGATCGCGACCGCAGTCTGATCGCCCGCCTCGTCGATCCGACCGGCGCGCATGAGGTGGCGCACCCAGACCTGTGCGCGCATCTTCTCCTCGTCCTCGGCGATCGCGTCGGCGCACTCGGCGTGCAGCAGCTTGCGCCGGTCCCTATCGATCGCGTCGTAGAGCACGTTCTGCAGTCCGTAGCTCGCGAATCGGAAGCGGTTCTTGCCGGCGCTCTCGATGAGGCGATGCTTGCGCTCGAGCAGCGCCAGCTTCTTGAGCAGCCGGATCTTGCGCTGTCCCGTGACCTGGCCGAGCAGCGATGCGTCGAAGGCCGGCCCGATCACCGCCGCCGCATCGATGAGCTCGCGCAGATCCTCGTCGAGCCCGCGCACGCGAATCGCGATGAGGTCGCGCGCGTCGGCCGGCAGCGCCACCTCGCGCACCGGGTGCGCGTTGATGAAGCCGTCCTCCTGCGGCGTGAGCGCGCCCGTCTCCTTGAGGTGCGCGAGGACTTCGAGCAG
Source organism: Planctomycetota bacterium (assembly GCA_039182715.1). Taxonomy (GTDB): domain Bacteria; phylum Planctomycetota; class PLA2; order PLA2; family PLA2; genus JBCDBY01. The sequence continues at coordinate 16,387 of JBCDBY010000010.1, read as the reverse complement.
GAAGCGCGGATTGCCGCCGCTGGTGCGCAGCACGGGATAGGCGAGCGCGCGCACCGTGCGGCCGTGCACCAGCAGCTCGGTCAACAGCGCGTCCCCGGCCTCCTCGTCGAGCGGGCCGAGCTCGATCGCCTGGGCCCCCTCGCGCTGCGCGAGATTCGCCAGCGCCTCCTCGACATCGCTGCCCGGCTCGACGTCCTCGTCGCGCGCGGTGACGGCGACAAGCACCGGTTCGGTGTCGAGCGTGCGCAGCAGGTGCTCCAGGAGCGTGAGGGTCTCCCCGTCGGCGCGCTGCAGATCCTCGAGCAGCACGACGACCGGCCGGTCCGCCGCGAGCTTGCGCACGATCGTCGTCACGGCGGGAATCACCTCGTCGACCACGAAATCGGCGCCCTCGTCGAACAGACAGCTGAGCAGGTTCTGCGCCGAACGCTCCTGGTCGGGCAGCAGCGCCGCGACGCGCTCGTGCGCCTGGTCGCGACCCCCGAAGTAGTGCCGCAGCGCCTCGCGGAACGGGTGGTAGGCCAGCGCGCCGCTGTCGGGGCAGCGGCCGGCGAGCAGCACCGGTCCCTCGGGGGCGACGAGCTCCTCCATGAAGTCGTGCGCCAGCCGCGTCTTCCCGATGCCCGCGGCGCCACGCAGCGAGACCGCGGTCGCCTTGCCGCCGGTCGCGCGCTCATACGCCGCGTGCAGGCGCTCCATCTCCGCGGCACGACCGGCGAGGTCCGCCTCGCGCGGCGGACGCAGGGCGCGCAGCGCGCGGTTGGCGGCCGGGTAGGAGTCGCCCTCGATGCGCTGCTGCCACCACGCCCCGGTCTCGCGCTCGCGGAGCACGCGCCGCAGCTCGTCGCAGTCGGCGAAGCGCGCGTCGGGCTCGCCCTGCAGGCAGGTGAGAATCACCTCGTCGAGGAAGGGGTCGAGGTTGCGGTTGACCACCTTCGGCCGGCGCACCTGCCCGCGCATCTTGCGCGCCAGCAACTGGCCGAGGTCGGCGATGTCGTACGGGTTGTGACCGGTCGACATCTCGTAGAGCAGCACGCCGAACGCGTACAGATCGGCGCGCGGGCCGACGTGGTCCTGGTCGAGGAACTGCTCGGGCGCCGCGTAGGCGAGCGAACCGACGAACTCGCCGGCGCGCGTCAGGTCACGCCCCTCCTGCTGCAGGCGCGCGACGCCGAGGTCCATCAGCTTGATGTCGTGCGCCGGCGTCAGCACGATGTTCTCCGGCTTCACGTCGCGATGGATCATCCCCTCGGCGTGGACCGCCGAGAGCGCGTCCAGGAACTGGTCGGAGATCTGGTAGAGCAACTCCTCGGGCAGCGAGCCGAGCTCCGTCACCGTATCGCGCAGCGTCTCGCCCTCGATGAACTCCATGGCGATCCAGTGCAGCAGGACGCCGTCGACCTCCTCGCTGCCGGTCGCATAGGTCTGCACCACGTGCGGGTGCTGGATCTTCATGCCCAGCTCCGCCTCGCGCTGGAAGCGGCGGAAGACGTTGTCGTCGTCGAGCAGCTCCGGGTGGAAGACCTTGAGCGCGACGAGGCGGCCGTTCCCGCCCTCGAAGGCGCGATACACGGTGCCGCCGCCGCCCTTGCCGACCCGATCCTCGATGCGGTAGCCGGCGAGGGTGGTGCCGCTCAGATCGCGCTCCACGACGCATGCGCCCCCTCCCAGAGTCATAACCCGACAATACTACCGATTCGGAGCCCGGTTTCGGCCCACCCACGGGCTCCGATCGCCTCATTTCGAGGCGTTCCCGGCTCCCAGCCCCCGGCGCCCGGCCGCTCGGGCTCCTCATGGCGCTCCGCGCCGCAATCCGCCACAATGCCCCACCGCATGGAACTGCACCGGCGCGACGTGGACGAGGTCACGATCTACGGCCTCAACGGAAGCTTCGACTCCATCAGTCTGCCCGCCGTGAGCGGGACGCTCGACGCCGCCATCGCGGACGGGCGCGATCGGCTCTGTCTCAACATGCGCGATCTGAGCTTCATCAACTCGACCGCGCTCGGCTATCTGGTCGCGCTGCGCAAGCGGCTGACCGACGCGGGCGGCGAACTGGTCTTCAGTCACGCCTCCGACTTCTTCTCCGCGACGTTCCGCACGCTCGAGCTGCACCATATCTTCCAGCTCTTCGAGTCGGACGACGAGGCGCTGCGCCACTTCCGGGTGTGAGCACGCCGTGTTCATGACCGCGCGGCGCTGGACGCTCGTCTTCCTGGGCGTCAATCTCGCCTGGCGTCTGGTGCGCTACGCACTCGACTTTCCCATCTGGGGCGACGAGGCGCGCGTGGCGGTCAACTTCTTCGACCGCGGTCTGAAGGAGCTGATGCAGCCGCTCGACTACCTGCAGGTGGTGCCGATCGGGTTCCTCTGGGCGGAGTGGGGCATGTCGCGCGTCTTCGGTCTCGGCGAGTACGCGCTGCGGTTCCTTCCGGTCGTCGCCGGCGTGGCATCGCTCTTCGTCTTCCGCCGCCTCGCCGAGAAGACGCTCGACCGGACCGGTGCGGTCTGCGCGCTCGCGCTCTTCGCCGCCTCCTACTACCCGGTCCGCCATGCGACCGAAGTGAAGAGCTACAGCATCGACCTGCTCGCCGGCACCGTCCTGCTGCTCCAGGGCACGCGCCTGCTGGAGGGCGCGCGCGTCTGGCCGTTCGCGCTCACGGCCGCGATCTTCGCGTGGTGGTCCTATCCGTCGGTGTTCGTCGCCGGCGGCATCGTGGCGGTCGTTTGGCTGCATCGACGCGATCCGCGCCTCGTCGCGGCCGGCTTCGCGTTCACCGCCAGCTTCGCGGTCATGTACCTGCTGGTCGGCGCCACGCAGGCGAGCGCGGGCACCTTCCACCTGACCAGCAGCCACTGGGAGGACGCCTTCCCGCCGCTGCGCGAGTTCTGGCGGCTTCCGCTCTGGCTGCTCGACATGCACACCGGCAACATGTTTGCCTACCCCAACGGCGGCAACAACTTCGGCAGCACGGCGACCTTCCTGCTCTTCTGCATGGGCGTCTACACGCTCTGGCGCACGCGCCGGCGCCTGCTGCTCGCGCTGCTGCTGAGCCCGTTCCCGATCATGTTCCTGGCCGCCGCGCTGCACAAGTACCCGTACGGCGGCAGCGCGCGCATCACGCAGCAGATCGCGCCGGTGATCTGCCTGGTGGTCGGCGCCGGCATTCCCGGTATCGCCTTCGCGCTGCGCAAGCCGCAGGTCCCGAAGATCTGGTACGCGCTCATGCTGCTCTTCGCCGTGGGCGGACTGGTGCGCGACATCGTCAAGCCCTACAAGCACGAGGCGGACGCCGCCGCGCGCACGGCCCTCGCCGAGATCGGCACGCTGCCCGAGACGCGCTGGGTCGTCTTCGCCGCGCTCGAGCGGAGCCCCTTCGCCCCCACGCTGCCGCTCACGAAGGACGGCGAGGGCTGGGGCGGCACCTGGGCGCGCACGCACTACTACATCCTGCGCAACGGGCCGCCGGACCTGCGCTTCGCCCCCGACCCCGCCATGGTCGAGCCGGGCGGCCCCACGCTGCTGCTCACCTATCGCGACAACGGCGATCCCTTCCCCGACGAGCAGTTCGCGCGCTACCGCGACCGTCTCGAAGCGGGACGGGGCGAGCCGACCGAGATCCGCCGCATCCCGCTCCGCGAGCGGAAGCCCGAAGCGCTGGGCGTTTTCCGCTATTCGCGCTAGCTCCTCCCCCCTCAAGCGCCCCCCCCCAAAACGCCGAAACGAACTCGACGGCGACCCATTCGAGCTCGTTTTTTGTGGGGACATTCCCGGTCGTCGGAGGAGCAGAAGAACCATGCGAAAGATTGCGTTGTTTGCCCTTTCGGCCGCATTCCTGACCGGTTGCGGCGCGGTCCTGAAGACCGAGGGGCCGAAGAAGGTCGACGGCCTGGTCGCCAACATCGAGCAGGTCTACGTCGAAGCCGAACTCTGCCGCGAGAAGTCCGCGGAGGCGATGGACCTCCTGCAGGTGCTGGCCGCGCAGGAGTTCGAGGACGGCGACGCCACCAAGGCCTACGCCGAGTTCGTCGAAGCGCTCGCCGCGTCGGAGAAGCAGGCCGAGATGATGCGCGCCACGATCGAGCCCATGAAGGCCGCCGCCAAGCCGGTCTTCAAGCAGTGGGAGGACGACCTCAAGGCGTTCAGCAGCGAGAACATGCGCGAGATGAGCACGGAGCGTCTCTCCACCACGACCGAACGTTTCGATTCGATCGTGCAGTGGGCCGAGAAGACGCAGGAAAAGTTCGACGCGCTCAACATGGGTATGAAGGACCACGCGCTCTTCCTGCACAACGACCTCAACATCGCCGCGCTCGACCTCATCCAGGACGACGTGCGCGACCTCGTGCAGCTCGTGTCGGAGATCGACGAGGGCTACGAGGAGACGATGACGGCCGCCCGCACCTACATCGATGCGACGGCCCTTCCGCTCAGTGCCGCCGCGCAGCGCTTCGAGGAGCGCGTCGAGGCGAGCCGCGAGGCGGAAGAGGAGAAGGCCGAGGAGAAGCCCGAGGTGCGCCGTGTGAGCGCGCGCGGGAGAGAGCGGTAAGAGCCGCCACCCCCGGTGGGAGGCACGTTCGGCTGTGAGCTGGACACTGCTGGCTTCCCTTGTCGGGATCCTTGGCGCCACTCTGCTCGTCCGACTTGCTCGACGCGCCGAACTCGCGCGCATGCACACGAACGTGCGTGCGCGCGAGGAGGCCGTCGAGGCGGGCGCGGACGAAGCGAAACTCCAGCACCCGATCGTCGACCTGACCCGCTGCCTCGGCTGCGGGACATGCGTCGCGGTCTGCCCCGAGAACCAGGTGCTGGAGCTGGTGCACGGCCAGGCGATGGTCGTGAACGGTGCTCGCTGCGTGGGCCATGCGGTCTGCGAGGAGGAGTGCCCGGTCGGGGCCATCACGGTGACGCTTGCCGATGCCGCGGAGCGCACCGACATCCCCGCCTACGACGAGAACCTCGAGGCGGTCGGTTCGCCGGGACTCTTCCTGGCCGGCGAGCTCACCGCCCAGGCGCTCATCAAGACGGCGATCGAGCACGGCAGCGCGGTCGGCACCGAAGTCGGTCGCCGCGTGCAGGCGGAGCCCGCCCCCCACGACCCCGAGGTCCACGACCTCGTCATCGTCGGGGCAGGACCGGCGGGCTTCGCCTGCGCGCTGGCCGCCAAGCGCGACGACCTGCGCTACGTCGTGCTCGAACAGGAGCGCGAGGTCGGCGGCACCGTCGCCAAGTACCCGCGCCGCAAGCTGGTGCTCGCGCAGTCGGTCGATCTGCCGCTGGTCGGCGCGCTCGCGAAGGACACCTACACCAAGGAGGAGCTGATCGGGATCTGGCAGCGCATCGCCGCCGAGCAGATGCTGCCGATCCGCCACGGCGAGACCTTCCGCGCGCTCGATCGCGAGCCGGACGGCACCTACACCGTCAAAACCGAGACCGGCGCCTACCGCGCGCGTTTCGTCTGCCTCGCGCTCGGCCGCCGCGGCGTGCCGCAGCGCCTCGGCGTGCAGGGCGAGGAGCTGCCCAAGGTCGCCTACAGCCTGATGGACGCGAACTCCTACCGCGACCGCAACATCCTCGTGGTCGGCGGTGGCGACAGCGCGGTCGAGGCGGCGGTCGGACTCGCCGAGCAGCCGGGCAACCAGGTCACGCTCTCCTATCGCAAGGGCACCTTCTTCCGGGTCGGCGATCGCAACGTCGACCGCCTCGCCCGCGCGCGCCAGGAGCACGGGCTCGACGTGGTCTTCCACAGCGAGGTGCGTGCGATCGCGAACGAGGTCGTCACGCTCGACATCGAGCACGAGGAGTTCGATCTCCCGAACGACGAGGTCTTCATCATGGCGGGAGGCACTCCTCCCACGACCCTGCTGGAGCAATCGGGCGTCTCGTTCGACCCGGCGCTGCGCCCCCACTTCGAGGAGGTGCGCGAGCAGGGCACCGGCCTCACCCGTGCGATCGTGCTCGGATTCGTGATGGCGCTCGCCACGCTGCTGTTCGCGATCGCGAACGTCGACTACTACGCGCTGCCGGAGGCGCTGCGCCCCACGCACGACAAGCACGTCTGGCTGCGCCCCTCGCGCGGCCTCGGGCTTTGGCTCGGCATCGCGGCGGTGACCATGGTCGTCGTCAACCTCTTCTACCTCGTGCGCCGGTCACCCTCGATCCGGTTCAGCTGGGGCTCGCTCAAGGCGTGGATGACCAGCCACGTCGCCACCGGCATCCTGGCGCTGCTGTTCGCCCTGCTGCACGGCGCGATGTCGCCGCAGGAGACGCACGGCGGCCGCGCACTCTGGGGCCTTGCCGCGCTGCTCGTCACCGGCGCGATCGGTCGCTACTTCTACGCGTACATCCCGCGCGCCGCGAACGGACGTGAACTCGAGCTGGCCGAGGTGAAACAGCAGCTCGGCACCATGTCCGCGGAGTGGGATCGCGGCCAGCGCCAGTTCCGCGGGCGCGCGCGCGACGTGGTCGACGAGCTGATCGCGAAGCGCCAGTGGCGCAGCTCGTTCTTCGGCCGCGTCCTCGCGCTGCTCGGCATGAAGCGCGACCTGAAGCGGGCGCTCGAGGGGCTGCAGCAGGAGGGGCTCGAGCAGGGCGTGACGCCCGAGCAGATCCGCGAAGCGCTGCTCCTCGCGCGGCGCGCGCACCGGACGGCGCTGATGGCGGCGCACTACGAGGACCTGCGCGCCATTCTCAACACGTGGCGCTTCCTGCACCGCTGGTTCGCGGTGCTGGTCGTGCTGCTGATCGTCATCCACATCATCCACGCGCTCTTCTACGGCTTCCAGGGAGGCGGCCTGTGATCCGGAATCCGCGCTTCTGGATCGCGATCGGCTCGCTCGCGCTGGTGCTCGGCATCGCGTTCTCCGACTTCGTGCGCGCCTCGCCCGGGCCGCTGGCGACCGTGCACGCGCGCGTGAGCGAGCTGAACGGGGTCGGCAGCTGCGCGGAGTGCCACGGCGGACTGTTCGGTTCCATGACCGAGTCCTGCCTGGCGTGCCACGACGACATCGGCCAGCACATCGCGACCGGCCGGGGGCTGCACGGCGCGATCGACAAGAACCTGGCGAACGGCTGCGCGCGCTGCCACAGCGACCATCACGGCAACAACTTCGCGATGGTCAACCGGCAGAGCTTCGCGGCGGCCGGCGTGCCCGACCCCGAGAAGTTCGACCACGGCATGATCGGCTTCGACATGGCGGGCCGGCACCTCGAGCTCGCCTGCGTCGACTGCCACACGCTCGCCAAGGCGCCGGTCCTGCCGGAGGGCGGCAAACGCTATCTCGGCCTCAACCAGGACTGCGCGAGCTGCCACGAAGACCCGCACGACGGGCAGATGACGCCCAACTGCGTGCAGTGCCACAGCCAGACGTCGTGGGACGCGCTCGACTCGGAGGGTCACGAGGAGTTCCTGCCGCTCGTCGGCGGACATGCGGAGCTCTCCTGCCGCGAGTGCCACGCCGCGGACGGCGCGCGCGCGCTCGAGAAGATCGGGCACGGGCCGCCGCGGCCACCGCGCGACTGCGCGAGCTGCCACGAATCGCCGCACGCGACGGCGTTCGTTCAGGGGGTCGCGAAGCTCGAGAAGAAGACCGAGGGCGCGAGCTGCGCGACCTGCCATCTCGCCGACCACGAGAGCTTCCGCGAGAAGGAGATCGAGGTCACCGACGCGCAGCACGCCGCGTCGGGCTTCGCGCTCGAACTCCCCCACCACGAGGTGACCTGCGCGGAGTGCCACCAGCCCGAGCTGCCCACGTTCGAGGAGCGCTACCCGGGCCGCCCGTCCGACGATTGCGCGAGCTGCCACCAGGACGTGCACGAGGGCCAGTTCAAGGCGCTCTCCTGCGTGACCTGCCACGCGCGCACCCACTTCGAGCCGCACCTCTTCACGGTCGCGCGGCACGAGGAGACGAACCTGCCGCTCACCGGCAGGCACGTCGAGACGAACTGCAACGACTGCCACAAGCCGCGCGAGACCGACGGTCCGCGCGCCTTCCGCGGCGTGGACGACACCTGCGCGTCCTGCCACCGCGACGCGCACCGCGACGCGTTCGCGAAGTTCGACGAGGAGCTGCGGGAGACGGAGCACGGTTCGTGCGCCGCCTGCCACGGCACCACGTCGTTCCGAGATCTCGTGACCCCGTTCGACCACGCCAAGTTCACGTCGTTCCCGCTCGACGGAGCCCATGCCCAGGAGACGTGCGAGGCGTGCCACAAGCGAGGACCGGAGCCGGATCGCAACGGCCGGACATTCGGTTTCGTGGAGGACAACTTCGGGCGCCACGAGGGGTGTCAGACCTGCCATGCGGATCCGCACCGCGGCGAGTTCGACACCAAGGAACACCCCCGGGAGGTGAAGGGAAAGACCGGATGCGCGCGGTGTCACACCACCACGTCGTTCCGCGACTTCCCCGAGGGGTTCGACCACGCCAAGTGGACGGGCTTCCGGCTCGACGGCGCCCATCGCCAGGCGAGCTGCTCCTCCTGCCACACGCCGATGCGGGAAGCGGACGCGCGCGGACGCAGCTGGGGCCGGGCGGCGGGCAACCGCTGCGCCGACTGCCACGACGACCCGCACGCGGGCCAGTTCCAGCGGCGGCGGGGGAAGGTGAACTGCGAGAAGTGCCACGACAGCGCGACGAGCTGGGGCGCCATCCGGTTCCGCCACAACCTCGACTCGCGGTTCCGGCTCGACGAGTCGCACCGCAAGCTCGACTGCAGCGCGTGTCACAAGCCGGAGCGGATCGGCAAACAGACCGTGATCCGCTACCGACCGCTCGGGCGCAAGTGCGCCGACTGTCATTCGACCCGTAAGAACCCGTTGCGAAGGAGGGCGAAGTGAGAGCGAAGGTCCTGCTCTTTCTTTGCATGTCCGGCGCCGTTCTGGCGCAGGAAGATGCCCAACCGGAGGCCGCGCCGCAGACGCTCGGCCTTCGGATCACAACCGTCAACGACGGCCCGACCGTGGTCGTCGATCGCGGCGAGGCGGACGGCCTCGCCGAGGGCGATCGCGTGACGTTTCGGCCCCGACGCGGCGGTACCTTCACCGGTACCGTCACGGAGGTGCGTGACCGCAGCGCCGTCGTCGAGCTGACCGACGCCAACACGCGTCTGGAGCTCGGCACGCGCGGCGACGTCACCGTGCCCGCCTCGCGCTTCGCCCGCGAAAAGGAGCCGGAGCCGGAGCCCGACGATCCGGAACCGGACACGCCCGACCACCCGGGGTGGACGAACAAGGACGAGAACTACAAGAAGGGCGATCCGCTGCTGACCGAGGTGCCGCCGGTGCATCCGCGCCAGCGCGCCCGCGCCCTCCAGGGCCGCGCCTACATCTATGCGGCGTTGACGGAGTATCTCGACCAGGACTTCACCAACTCCTACTTCCGCGTCGGCACCGATTTCACGGTGAGCAACGTCGCGGGATTCGGCGGCATGCTCCGCGTCAACGTCGAGGCCGCGTATCTCACCGAGTACGACGAGACCGAGGGCTGGAACTTCCTCGTGCGGCGGCTCAGCTACCTCTACGGCGGCACGCGCTTCGCCCCCAACCGCTGGGAGGTCGGACGCTTCCTGCACTACACGATGCCGGAGTTCCAGGTCATCGACGGCGTGGAATACAACCACCGCTTCGAGAACGGCCATTCCGTCGGGTTCAGCCTCGGGTTCCTTCCGGAGCCGATCAAGAACATGCCGTTCAATAGCGACGACATCGGGCTCGGCGTCTGGTACCGGTTCGTGAACGGGCCGCGCGAGGAGATCGAGTTCCGCATCGGGTACCAGAAGACCTGGCACAACACGGACGCGGATCGCGACCTGATCGTCGGTAAGTTCCGCTGGCTGCCCGCCGCCGGCTGGTTCGTCGATGCGGTCGTCTTCCTCGACATCTACAGCGGCTCCGACGAGCTCTCCGGAGGCGGGTCGGCGATCACCTACGCCTTCGCCACGGTGAGCAAGACGTGGAGCACGGGCAACGGCCTGGAGGTGACCTACCGCCATCAGGAGTTCCCCGATATCGAGCGGTTCGAGTTCCTGCCGCCCGATCCGCAGCGCTACGCCGAGGACAAGCTGGATCGCGTCACGCTCGAGGGCTGGCGCTGGTTCGGCCGGGTCACGCGCGTGCGCGGCAACCTCGTCGGATGGGTCGACCAGGACGACACGGGCGGCGCGGCCGACCTCTCGATCGAGTGGCGCGACCTGTTCACCGACGGCTTCCGGCTCGACGTGACCGCGTTCGTCTCGGTCGCGAAGTTCGAGGAGGTCTACGGGCTGCGCGGCACGATCGGGTTCAACCGCCCGCGCTACTCGGTCAACCTGCTCTACGAGATCTCGGAGCGTCACCTCGACGGCTTCCCGCCGGATCGGGACGACCTGATCCAGCACTGGGTTCGGCTCAGCACCGGCATCTTCGTCTGGGAAACATGGGACCTCGACCTGTTCGCGGAGGTCATCGTGTTCGACGAGGAAACGAACTACTCCATCGGCTTCAACTTGACCAAGAGGTTCTAGGGATGAGAGGCACGACACGAACCCCCCTCTTCTGGATCATCCTGCTCGTCACGATCTCGGTCTCGGCCGCGTGCGTGTCGAAGAAGTCCGGCTCGCGCGGGGACGCCGCGCTGCATCGCTGGTGGTCGCGTCTGGGTCCGGTGATCCCCCACGACACCTTCCCGGCCGACTGCTCGCTCTGCCACATCGGAAACAAGTGGAACGAGCTGCGGCCGGACTTCGAGTTCGACCACGAGAAGGAGACCGGCGTCGCGCTCATCGGCGCCCACGCGCAGGCGCAGTGCCTGCGCTGCCACAACGACCGCGGACCGGTCGAGACCTTCGCATCGAAGGGCTGCGTCGGCTGCCACGAGGACTACCACCAGGGTCAGCTCAACCAGACCTGCGTCTCCTGCCACACGCAGCAGACGTGGCGTCCGTACGGCCAGGTGGAGCAGCACCTCAAGACGCGACTCCCGCTCACCGGCGCGCACGCAAGCGTCGCCTGCCAGCGCTGCCATCCGGGCGCGCGCGTGGGGCGCTTCCTCCCGGCCGACCCGGAGTGCGTGACCTGCCACCGAGACGAGCTCGCGCAGGCGGTCAATCCGCCCCACCTCGGCCTCGGATGGGTCGACAACTGCGATCGGTGCCACGTGCCGACGCGCTGGAACCAGGCCACGGTGCGCGACGCCGGCAACTTGCGGTCGTCCCGATAGGAGACGGCCCCGGAGGAATCGATGGCGCATCAATGGTCGGGCAATAGGGTTCCCGCGGAGGACGTTCTCGAAGGAGAGCTTATGGATACGGCAAGGAGACTCGGGGTCACCCTCATTCTCGCCCTCTTTTTGGCGGGATGCGGTGACTCGGCCGGCCGCCAGCTGGCGGCGGAGCAGCGCATTTCATCGTGCATGCTGTGCCACAACGGCGCCAAGGACGTGCCGTACGCCGGCCCGGGCATGGAAGACCCCCACCCATTCCCCGGCGCATCGAAAATGGCGTGCGTCACCTGTCACGGCGGGAATCCCGACGGGCAGGACAAGGACGACAGCCACGTGCCGCCGCCGCCGCAGATCGGCGACCGCGACAACCTCGACCGCAACGCGCAGGCGTACTTCAACCGCCTCACGCTGACCGGCATCGACAAGTTCCCCGACTACGAGGTGGACGGGCAGAGCTATACGGCGCTCGAGTACCTCAAGTTCATCAACCCCGGCGACCTGCGGGTCGTCACGCGGGGCGAGTCGTGCGGCCAGTGCCATGAGCCGCACGTCGATGCGGTCAACTCCAGCCCGCTGGCGACGTCGATGGGCATCTTCTCGGGTGCGGCCTTCTCGATCGGTGTCGACAACCGCATCGAGGCGCACCGTGGCCTGCACAGCGACACGGCGGCCGACATGGGCTTCCGCGCGGTCACGGACGAGGACTTCGACGCCGACCTGATCGGCGCGGTCCAGCGCCTGCTCGAGTACCCGGTCTTCTCGGTCCGGAACGACAACAGTCCGGACGCGATCTTCAACAACCCGGACTACGACGTCGCGAACATCGAGGCGGACCTGAGCGCGCACTTCCATCCGGACGGCCGCGCGGTCACCGGCTCGCCGATGGCGAATCTCCTGCACGAGCAGGTCGCCTTCACCTGCGGCGACTGCCACCTCGGCAGCGCGGGCGCGAACAACCGCACGGGCGACTACCGCTCGTCCGGCTGCACGTCGTGCCACATGCCGTACAGCGTGAACGGCCGCGCCGGCAGCACGGACCCGAACATCAACCGGGACGAGCCCTACGACCCGGACGACATCGACGATCCCGAACTGCCGCACGTGCGGCGGCACCTGATCGTCAGCACCTTCAAGACGCTTCCGAGCGGGGAAGAGGTGCAGGGCATGGACGACTACACCTGTGCGGGCTGCCACCAGGGCTCGAACCGCACGGTCATGCAGTACTGGGGCATCCGCCTCGACCAGAACCAGGACGTGCGGCGCCGCAACCAGTACCCCGCGCAGCCCGCGTCCTACCGCAACACCTCGAACGACGCACGTCTGTTCGGCTTCGAGGGTCGCCCCGACCGCGGCAACAACCGCGAGTTCAACGGCCGCAACGCCAACCAGTACCTCCTGCTGGAGGACTACGACGGCGACGGGCGCGACGATACGCCGCCCGACGTGCATTACGACGCCGGCATGGGCTGCATCGATTGCCACACCAGCGCCGACCTGCACGGGGCCGATCCGGCCGCGGGCGACAACGAGAAGATCGTCAGCCGGATGGACCACGCGGTCTCGATCCGCTGCGAGAGCTGCCACGGCGGCGTCAACTCCTACGCGACGACGCGGACCGGTGTCGCCTACGACGGTCAGGTGCGCGAGCTCGCGGTGGACTCCAGCGGGCGCGTGCTGAACCACGTCGTCAAGGAAGGCGACGACTTCTTCATGTACTCCAAGCTGACGGGCGCGCGCCACTACGTGCCCCAGACGCTCGACACGATCGTCGACAGCGGCAAGAAGAACCCGTTCACCGACCGGGACCTCTTCACCCACAAGGCGAGCTACGCCATGGGCCGCGACGACGGACAGGACACCACGGGCCACGGCCCGTTCCAGGCGTCGAACGCGACGCCGACCGGCTTCCAGCACAGCGACTCGATGGACTGCGCGTCCTGCCACGCGAGCTGGACCAACACCTGCATGGGCTGCCATCTGTGGGGTGAATACGACAACGGCAACAACTTCAGCAACATCACCGGGCAGCGCATCGTCTTCGAGGAGGACGAGGCGGACTTCGTCTACCAGAGCCCGGTCTTCATGACGCTCGGCGTCAACTCGAAGAACGAGATCACGCAGGTCAGCCCGAACACGAAGATGTTCTTCCGCTGGGAGGACCGCCAGAACAACATCTCGCAGATCTACGCGTTCAGCGACCGCAAGGGCAAGGGCAACGACTCGCCCTACGCCTCGCTGGGCCACAACGCGATGATGGCGCACTCGATCCGCGGACGGGTGAGTGCCGACAAGGAAGGCCCGCGGTACTGCGTCTCGTGCCACATGACGACGCAGGGCATCCAGCAGTACGGGCCGCTCTACGACACCTTCCGCAACGCGATGGCGACGTCGCAGTTCGACCAGCTGGACTTCGGGGAGCTCACGCTCCACTTCGGACAGAACACGAACAACCACCTCAACTCGCCGTTGTGGGTGCACATGGTCGCCGGACTCGGCACGGGTCTGTTCCTCTTCAACGACCAGGGCTTCCCGGCCAACCCGATCGACAACGACAACAACCGCAAGGGCCGCGAGGACGGCGTGTCGCCGGCGGCGCTCTTCCAGACCGACGCGTTCACGAAGGTGCGCTTCAACCTCGATCGCCTGGTCGACATCAACGGCCGCGAGACCGGTTCGAACAACCACGCGCTGCGCCACCCCGGCCAGGGCCGCAACCTGCGGGACGGGGCCACGAACCCGGAGATGGCCGGTGCGCTCGGCGCGACGATCGTCCGCCGCCTGACCGACCCGGATACCGGCATCATCCTGGACAGCTGGATCGACTCGAACGGCGAGATGAACACGACGCTCGACGAGGCGATCAACCCGCCCGCGCCGCCGCAGAAGGCGAAGTAGCTACCGTTTCCGCAACCACTCACGAAGCCGCTCGCGCCAGTTCGCGGGCGGCTTCGATTCGTTTCGAATCGACGCCTCGAGGTCCTGCTCGCGGAAGTGCGCGAGCGCCTCGTCGTCCGTGGCGAAGACCGTCACCCAACCATCGCGGTTGAGCGACTCGAGGCTGCGCTTCAGCAGCGGCGACGGCTCGCTGATCACGCAGTCGCCGATCGGGAACGAGCGGGCGCGCTGCGTCGTGTCGACGAGGAAGGAGATCGCGCTCGACGTGACGACGGAGAGCCCGGCGCAGTTGAGCACGACGCACGGCGGCGGGGTGGCGAACACCTCGTCCATCACCGGCGTGGCCTTCGGAATCGACACGAGATCGATCTCTCCGCCGACCCGCACGAGGGAGATCGCTCCGCGCTTCTCGAGATCCACCTTCATGCGCGCAGGGTAGCAGGAAGAGCGAGGAGCGAGGCCCCCACGGCAAACCGCCCAACCACCACTTTTCCACACACTTTTCCATGCAAGAGGTGCATGGGTTGGCGCGCATAAGGAGGGGCGGCGGCGGGAGTTGCGCGATTGGTCTGCGGATTTGATTCCGCACCTGGCGCGATTCGACGGAGTCCGGCTCGGGGCTCCCGGCTCGGTACCCCTGGCTCGGAGCTCTCCGCCGGGCCCGTTCCCTTCGCCCCCTTGTTCCTCCTCCGCGTTACGCTGCTCCGCCCATGAACCTGGACGACGGACTGCGCCGCTTCGGCTTCGAGGCCTTCCGGCCCGGGCAACGCGAGGCGATGGAGTCGCTGCTCGATGACGGGCGGCTGCTGCTGGTCGCCCCCACCGGCGGCGGCAAGAGCCTCGTCTACCAGCTGCCGGCCAGCCTGCTGCCCGGGACCACGGTCGTGGTCTCGCCGCTCATCGCGCTGATGCACGACCAGATCCAGGCCCTGACCGAGCGTGGCATTCCAGCGACCTACCTCGCGTCGACGCTGGAGGGCGACGAAGTGCGGGACCGCATGCGGCGCATGGCCGCCGGCGAGTACAAGCTCGTCTACGTCGCACCCGAGCGACTCGCCTACGGCGGCTTTCGCGGCCTGCTCGACGCAATCGACTGTCCGCTCATCGCCATCGACGAAGCGCACTGCATCAGCGAGTGGGGCCACGACTTCCGCCCCGACTACATGCAGATCGGCGACCTGCTGCGCGCGCTCCCCCATGCCCGCGTGCTCGCCTGCACCGCGACCGCGACACCGGTCGTGCGCGACGAGATTCTCTCGCGGCTCGGCCTGCCGGCGGAGACGCCGCAGGTCGTTCGCGGCTTCGCCCGTCCGGAGCTGCATCTGCGCGCGGTCGAAGTGATGGGCGCATCCGACCGGCGCCAGCGCACCGACCTCATGCTCGCCGAAGCACTCGGCGAATCGTCATCGCCGGCCGGCGCGGCGATCATCTACGGCCCCACGCGCAAGAGCACGGAACAGGAGTGCGCGCGCCTGCGCAAGCGCGGCTGGAATGCGGAGCACTACCACGCCGGCATGGAGCCGCACGAGCGCCGCCGCGTCAGTGACACGTTCGCGCGCGGCTCGACCGACGTCGTCGTCGCGACGAACGCGTTCGGCATGGGCATCGACCGCGCCGACGTGCGCGCCGTCATCCACCTCGCGCCGCCGGGCTCGATCGAGGCGTACTACCAGGAGGTCGGGCGCGCCGGCCGCGACGGCGAGACCGCGTTCGGCCTGCTGCTGGCGTCGACGCAAGACCTCCCGCGCCGCCGCAGCCTGCTGGAGCGCGACGGCGCCGACCCGGAGATCGTCGAGCACAAGTGGGGGCTGTTCCTCGAGCTCATGCGCTGGGTCGAGGGCGGAAGCTGCCGGCACGACGCGATCCTGCGCTATTTCGACGCCGAGGAGGCGGAGGGCGCGCGCGGCTGCGGTCACTGCGACGTCTGTACCTCGATGGCCTCGGACGGCGAGGCGGGCGAGGAGGTCGAACTGATCGTGCGCAAGGCGCTCTCCGGCGTCGCGCGGGTGCATCGCCGCTTCGGACTGACGCTCGCGGCCAAACTGCTGCGCGGGGACGCGGACGAACGGCTGGAATGGTCCGGCCTCGACCGCGTGTCGACCTTCGGCGTGCTCGAGGGCCGCACGGAGGAGTGGCTCGTCCGCCTGTTGCGTCGCTGCGTCACGGCCGGCTGGGTCGACTTCACCGGCGGCGACCGTCCGCTGGTGCGCCTCACCGCGGCCGGCCAGGAGGGCATGATGGGCGAGCGGCCCGCGCGCCTGCTGCTGCCGAGCGCCGCGGTTCCGCGCGC
>JBCDBY010000009.1:0-30826 GCA_039182715.1 Planctomycetota bacterium | reverse complement strand
GTTCATGCATCGCCATGCCGCTCGCGTCGCCCAGCGGATTGCCGAACTGATCCTCCGGCAATCCCTGCTCGTACATGCCGTGCCCCGCCTCGTGAAGCGTGCTGTAGAGCGCATCGGCCATGTAGCCCTCTTCGTAGCGCGTCGTCAGACGCACGTCGGTGGGGAACATGCCGCTGCAGAACGGGTGCGCGGTCACGTCGAGACGTCCGCGATCAAAGTCGAACCCGAACGCCGCCGCCACCATGCGCCCGAGCTGCTCCTGCTTCTCCACCGGGTACGGTCGCCGGATGAAGGAGCCGTCCATCTGCACGCCGCTGTCGAGAATGCGCGCGAGCAGGTCGGCCGACATCTCGCGCAGCGGCGCCAGCAGCTCGTCCATGGTCGCGACCGTTTCGCCCGGCTCGTAGTCGCCGACCAGCGCATCGTACGGATCGCTCTCGTAGCCGATCGCATCCGCCCACCGAATCATCAGCTCGACCTGCTGCTCGAGGTGCGGCTGGAAGTGCGCGAAGTCGTCCGCCTTGCGCGACTCGATCCACGCCTGCCGCGAGAGCGCGGTCTTGAGCGACCGCTCCTTCGCGAGGTCCGCGGGGATCTTCGTCTGCCGCTCGTAGTCGTAGCGCGCCTCGCGCGCCATCGGCCCGTCCTCCGCCCTGTCGATCAGCTCGCCCAGCTCGTCGCTCGTGTTGCGCTCGTGCAGCAGGCCGGTGAGCAGGGCGAGCTGCTCCGCGCGCAGCGGCGTGGCGGCCGCCGGCATGAGCGTCTCCTGGTCCCACTCGAGCAGGCGCATCGAGGTGCCGAGCAGGCGGGTTTCCCGAAGGTACGAGGCGAGTTGTTCGGTGGCGTTCACGCGTCCCTCACGATGCGGGCCAGCGCGTCGACCCCGTCGGTCAACACGGCCGGTCCCGGTTGCAGGAAGATGGTGCTTTCGATCTCGAAGATGCGATCGTCGCGCACGGCGGGGACGGCGTCCCAGCCCTCGCGCGCCACGATGACATCCTTCTTTACCGGTTTGCCGCACCAGCTCGCGACGATGCAGTCCGGCGCGCGCGCGCGCACGTCGTCGGCCGTCACGATGCGGTCCTTGGCGGCCTGGCAGTCCTTCAGCTCGGCGTAGATGTCTTCGCCGCCGACGATCTCGACCAGCTCCGAGTTCCAGCGGATGCCCGCGATGAGCGGATCGTCCCACTCCTCGAGGAAGACGCGCGGCTTCCGGGCGAGCTGGCGGCCCTCCTCGTAGTGGCGCCGCAGGTTGGCCTCGAGCGACTGCGCGAGTTCCTCCGCGGCGGGGGCGCAGCCGACCAGCGCGCCGACGACGCGCACCGTCTGCAGGATTTCCGCAACCGACCGCTGGTTGAAGATGTAGACCGGCACGCCGCGCTTCGCGAGGTCGCGCGCGATGTCGGCCTGCAGGTCGGAGAAGCCGAGCACGAGGTCGGGCTTCAGGTCGTCGATCTTGTCGTACCGCGCGTCGAGGAAGGTCGAGATGATCGGCTTCTTGCGCGCCTCGGGCGGCCGTTTGGTCCAGCCGGAGACGCCGACCACCCGGTCGCCCGCGCCGATCGTGTAGAGGATCTCGGTCGTCTCCTCCGTCATGCAGACGATCCGCTCGGGATAGGGCGGCGCGGACCGCAGCAGGGCGTCGAGCATCCGGCGATTATTCCATGTCCACCTTCGGAGCGGTCTCCGTTTCGCCTGCTTCCGGTCCGGTCCAGGTGCGCGTCTCGTCGTCCGGCTCGGTCTCGAGCTCCGGCAACAGCAGCTCGATCTCCGTCTGCGTCTGGATGGCGAACGCGTCGATCGAGTCCTGCAGCGCGAACGGGTCGGGCAGGATGTCGAGCGGCGTCTCCGGCCCGCGATCCATCTGCCGCGCCGCGATGCGCTCCACGTCGCGCAGCGGCACGGGGTAGACGACCGGATCGAACGTCGGAAGATCGCGGGCCGGGCGCTCCGCCGGCGCGGCGACCTCGGCGTCCGTCTCCTCATCCTCGTCCTCCTCGGGCATGCCGTCGGCCGCCTCCGCGGATCGCTTCTTCTCGGCGGCAACCTCCTCCTCGTCGTCGAGCGGCACCTCGCCGTCGTCGATCGGCTGGCCGGTGAAGGTCAGGTAGTCGAGCCGCTCCAGGCTGCGGTGCAGCAGCGAGTAGCCGAGCAGCAGCGACAGGAAGGCGGCGGCGCAATACCCGACGCCCCACGTCGCTTCGCCGCGCTCCACGCTCCACCAGGCGAGCCCGCCGTTGAGCAGCAGGAACACGAGCGAGGTGCCGGCCGCCTGCGCGCGCAGGTCGAAATACATCTGCATCAGGATCGTCAGCAGCAGCATGACGTGGAAGAACGCGCCGAGCGCGGCGAGACGGAAGACGCGCGTCGCGAGCGAGTCGAGTTCGAGCCAGTCCGTGATCACCGGCGCGAAGACGATGACCAGCACGGTGATCGCGCCCTGCACGCGCAGCAGGCGAATGGTGCTCTCCTGGAGCGTCTCGAACATGCGGTTGCGCTTCTCCTCGATGTAGGCCAGCGGCGTGCCGGCGAGGATGGCGCCGTAGTACTCCCGGTAGGTCTCGTAGAAACTCGTCTCGAGCCGGATGAGGTTGACCGCCAACGCCGGTACGACCGTCAGGTAGGCGAGGAAACAGTAGGTGTCGTAGAGCGGCTCGTACTGCAGCAGCGGATGCGGCCCCTCGCCCGCCCGGAACCAGAAGATCATCTTGTCGATCCAGATGGCGAGGTTGTAGAAGAGGCCGACGCCTACGAGCCGCGGGAAGCTGCGCAGCGCGCGCAGCACGGTGAAGTCGCGGCGGCCGCCCGACTCCATGCCGCGCACGATGGTGCGGGTGAGCAGGACGAGCGTGAAGGCCTGGCCGGCGGTGTAGGCGGCGAGAATGCCGACGGTCTCGTCGGTGAGCAGGCAGAATCCGATGCCGCCCACGGAGATGAGCGTGCCGTACACGTAGGCGCGCAACACCATGTCGTACTCGCGCGCCACGCTCAGCCAGGTGAGCGCCAGCCACGTGAGCGAGATGATCATGAAGAGCGAGATGGAGACGAACGACAGCGCGACGGAGAACTCGGCCACGATGCAGAACACCGTCGCGATGAGCCCCGCCAGCACGCCGACGCAGAGCATCGATGCGTTGAACGCGGGCAGCACGCGCTCGTACTTCTTCGAGTAGAGCAGGTCCGCGACGCGGCGCGTGATCGCCATCTGCCCCGCGCCGACCAGCACGAGGCTGAAGGCGAACGCGTAGGTCACCAGCGTGCGGAACGTGTCCATGCGCTCGGTGACGCCGAGCTTCGGCGCGAGCAGGTTGAGCAGCGACAGCGTCAGGATCGTCATCAGCCACGGGCCCGACGAGATGAGGCCGGCGGCCGCGTAGGCGCGCACCTTCGAGAGGAAACCGCCGCGCTGATCGATCATGCGGCGCAGTTCGAATCCGATACCGGCCATGCCTACTCTTCGAGCTCCGTCTTGGTGATTTCGCGCGCGATCGTCCGGAAGGGGTCACCGTCGCGCGTTTCGGTCTCTTCGTCCGGGTCGACCCGCGTCGCGGTCGCGTCCGGGTCCTCCTCGGGCTCGGGATCCGGTTCGGGCGTAAGGTGCCCGCGGGGCTCCTCCTCGAACTCCAGCCGGGTATGGCTTTCGTCGGGAAGGAGCCCACGGGCGGTTTGGGTGTCGACCCCGGGCTGTGCGGTCTCGGTGACGGGGTCAACGTCGGGAGGGTGCACGGGCCCGGGATCGGGAATGTCGAATGTGTCCAGCGACTCGCGGGGCGCGTCGAGCGCCACGGTGCGCGACTCGTCGTCGGCCGGCAGCGTCGGAACGGGCATCAGCTCGGGCAGCTCGATGCTCTCCGGCTCTTCTGGTTCGGGTACGGGTTCGGGCTCCGGCGAGGGGGGCTCGTAGCCCGGTTCATAGACGACCTCCGGCACCTCGACCTCCGGGGTCTCCTCGACCTCGGGTTCGGGCTCCGGCTCCGGCATGGCGACGGGCTCGGGCGTCTCCACCTCGCGCCGGTCGTCGCTCGTCTTGTAGCGCTCGTAGATCTCGTCGTAGGCCGAGACCATGTCGCGCTGGTCGTAGAACTTCTCCACGCGCGCGCGCATCGCATCGCGCATGCGTTCGCGCAGTTCCGGGTTGTCGTGGAGCTCGAGAATCGCGCGCGCCGTCTCGCCGGGGCTCGCCATCGCGGTGATGACGCCGCCGGCGCCGAGCGCGCGGTCCTCGGGTCCGCGACCGTAGAGCAGCTCGCTGCACGAGCCGACGTCGGTCGCGATGCTCGGGATGCCGATCGCGCCCGCCTCGAGGATCACCAGCGGCTGCGCCTCGGAGATGCTCGTGAGGATCATCACGTCGACCTTGGGCAGCTCCTCGAGCACCTGGACCTTACCCTCGAAGAAGACGTTGTCCCCCAGATCGAGCAGCTCGACCTGGCGCTTGCACATGTCGGCGTACTCCGGATCCTCGTCCATCGGACCCATCACGCGGCAGTGCACGTCGGGGACCTTGTCCGCCACCAGCCGCATCGCGTTGATGAAGGTGATCACGTCCTTGATGGGGCAGACGCGGCCGAGGAAGCAGACGGTGAAACGCTTGTTGGGGGCGCGCGCGTCGTGCGCCTTGGCCGCCTCGCCGAAGCGGTCGAGGTCGATGCCGTTCGGAATGACGCGGATCTTCTTCGGTTCCGCGCCGTCGGCGATCTGGTCGATCGTGTTGCCGGTATAGAGCGTGTAGATCTCGTCCGCGTACTCGTACGTGACGCGGCTCATCATCTCGAACTGCCGAATCCAGTAGCGGCGGAAGAAGGGCGGCTTGCGCTCCGCGATGAGCTCGCCCGAGTCCCAGTCCTGGATCCAGTCGCAGCGGTTGATCTCGATGCGCCGCTCCTTGGTGTAGATGCCGTGCTCGGTGAGCAGCATCGGCCGCCCATAGCGGATCGCCGCACCCGCCGCGAGCATGCCGGCGTAGCCGGTCGAAATGGTGTGGTACACGCGCGCCTTCGGGATCGGCGCGGAGAGCAGGTTGAAGAGCGGCAGATAGGCGTAGCGCCACGTCCAGAAGAAGTTGAGGAAACTCTCGTCGCCCGCCTCCTTGCGGTAACTCTCCACGAGCACGTCCCACGAGTCCCAGGTCTGCAGCAGGTCGAAGCTCGAGAAGCCCTCGCCGCGCTCCGCCTGCAGCGCGTCGAGGAAGTGCGCGAACGATCCCGACTTGCCGTCCTGCATGTCATGCACGAGCGAGCGGAACTTCTCCACCTTGGTGCGCAGGTCGGAGGGGCGGCCCTTCGCGCTGAGCACGTAGTCGTGGAGGTAGACCTCCTGCACGCCCAGGATGTTCTTGGGCATCTCGTAGACCGGCCCCTTCGGGTAGAAGCCTCGCTTCGGGCTGATGTGCAGGATGCGGAAGGTGTGCTGCGGCATGTCCGAGGTGAGCCGATGCACCCACGAGGACACGCCGCCCGAGACGAACGGATAGGTCCCTTCCAGGACGAGACAGACGTCCGCGGTCTTCATGCGTTCACCTCCGTGCGCAGGGCGCGCAGCCAACCGGGCAGCTCGCCGCCGCCCGCCTCGATGCGGTCCGCCTCCACGCGTGCCGCCTCGAAGTCGCGCGCCTCGAACCGGATACGGGCGCGCACGAGACAGCTCTCCGGCATCGCCTGCTGGTCCTCGGGGAGTCCCGCGATGGCGGCCAGCGCCTCCTCGGTCTCGCCCATGCGGCCGTACGAGCGGGCGATGAGCCAGACCGGCTCCGGTCCGTTCGCGCCGGCCTCGCGCGCGCGTTGCGCGAACTTGGCGACGGTCTTGAAGTAGAAGGTCGCCATCGCCTCGTCGTGGATGCCGGTCGACGCATAGCGGAACTGCACGCGCGCCATCGCCATGAGCGCCTCGACGTTCTTGGGCCGGCGGCCCAGCTTGTGGCTCAGCTCGGCGATCTCGTCCTCGTACTCGCGGCTCGCCTTCTCGAGCTCCGCGTACGCGTAGAGGCGAACCTCGTGAAGCGGATCGAGCAGGCAGCTGCGAATGAGCGCGAAGTGCTTCGGCTCGCCCAGCGTGGCCAGGCGGCGCAGCGCATTGCGCTTCTGGTTGGTGTCGCCGTGGCGGAGCACCTCGACGTAGCTCTCCGCGTCGAGTTCGCGCGCGAGGTCGCGCTCGTAGTCGCCGGTGAAGAGCGTGCGCTCGTACTCCGGACGGTGCGGCTTGACGTGCTGCTCGTAGCGCTCGAACATCTCGTGCGCG
This sequence comes from Planctomycetota bacterium, assembly GCA_039182715.1. Lineage (GTDB taxonomy): Bacteria > Planctomycetota > PLA2 > PLA2 > PLA2 > JBCDBY01. Next base: position 24,589 of record JBCDBY010000009.1, on the reverse strand, counting down.
TTGATCACCTCTTCCGGCTCGTCCTCCTCGTCCTCCTGCGGCGGCGGCATCGGCATCCACCACGCCAGCGGGGGCCCGAACATGGGGACGAGCGCGGCAATCCAGACCACCGCGTCGCGCTCGGTGCGCGTCAGGTCCTCGCGGCGCAGCATCGCGATGCGGCCGGAGAGCCACGCCGCCGCGAAGTGCAGCGCCAGCGCCACCGGCAGCCAGCTCACGCGGTTCGTGGCCATCACGACGGAGAGCGACGAGAACTCGAGACCCGCGGCGAGCGCGATGAGGATCGGTCGGGAGCGACGGATCATGCGACGTCCTCCGGGATCACCTGCATGCCGAGCGACTTGAGCAGCGCGGCGGCGTCCGGGTTATGGGAGTTGAGTCCGATGACCTGCGTCTCGAGGTCGCCGTACGCGGCGTCGGGGTCGCGGTCGCGCAGGGCGTGCACGAGGCGGTGGGCGAGCATCGCCGCCTCCTCGCCGCCGGTGCACGGCATCACGATCGCCGTGCAGTCGGGCGCGACGGCGTAGATGCCGTCGGTGGCGCGCAGCAGACGCGCCCCGACCTCCGTCAGGTGGCGCGGCAGCAGGCCGCGGATCGCCTCGTCGCGCACCTCGGCGCGGATGGCGACGACGTGCATCGCCATGTCGTTGCGCACCGCGAGGCTCACCTCCATCTGCAGGCGCGCCACGAGCTCCGCCGGCGTGCCCGGGGTCGAGCGGTTCGGGACCACGACCGGGCAGTTTCCTTCGAGCGGCATCGAGGACTGCGCGCGGAAGCGGTCGGCCACGCGTTCGGTGAGGCTGACGAGGTCGGGCGCCTCGGCGTCGGGGCCGGAGACGAACATCGCGACCGCGCCGACCGTCTTCTCCGCCGCGTACTCGACGCGACGCGCGAACCGCTCGCGCACGACCTCCGCGCCGCTCACCCCGGTGCCCGCGAGCACGAGCAGGTAGCAGCCGGGATAGCCGAAGCGATAGACGTTGTCGCTCGGCCGCAGGCCGCTCGTGAAGTGCTCGCGGATGAAGTGATCCGCGAACTCGAGGCCGTCCTCCGACGCATCGGTCCAGCCGGTGAGCTGCACCGCGAGGAAGCTGGTCGGGATGCCGTAGCGGGCGCAGCGCTCCAGCTCGAGGCGCAGGCGATCGCCGAGCTCCTCCGACGTCCCGAGACGCAGGGGGACCGAGGCGGGTGCGGGCGTCGGCACCGGCACGCTCATCGCGCGCGTGTTTGCCTGTTCGGCGCGGGCGATGCGCGTGAGCGCGGCGCTGATCCACTGCGCGATGCCGAGGAAGGTGGTGATCGTCGACTCGTTGAGGCGCGTCGCGGGGACGTCGTCGAGGCAGAGCATCGTCTTGACGACGCCCGACTTGTCGAAGAGCGGCGCGACGACGAGCGGTCCCGCGGCGGGCGCCTCCTCGTCCTCGCCGTAGCCGTTGACCGTGCGACCCTCCGCGATGGCGCGGCGCACGAGTTCGCTCTCGCGTGCCCACGCGATACGTTCGCCGGTCTCCTCCTCCGCCCAGCCGCGTGTGGCGAGGAAATCGATCGTGCCGTCCTCCAGCAGCAGCAGCACCGATCCGCTCGCGCCGCAGTGCTCCTCGACCAGCTCCAGCGCGATCTCGAAGACCTCGTTGCGTCCCGAGTTCTCGATGCGCTCGGCGGCGATGATGAGATTGCCGAACTGCACCGAGGCGTCGACGATGCGACGCTCCAGCTCGCGGTTGGCGTCGCGCAGCACGTCGCGCTCCTGCCGCAGCGACTGGTTGCGGTCCTGCACGTCGTCGAGTCGCCGGTCGAGCTTGCGGTAGCGCGACGCGAGCTCGTCGTGCAGCTCGCCGCAGAAGAACCCGACGATGTAGAACAGGATCGGCTCCACCATGAACTCGAACTGGAAGATCTCGGAGAAAGTCTTCACGCCGTCCTTGGCGTCGAGCAGCGCGTTGAAGGCGCCGACCGCGTAGAGAATCGAGGCGAGGCTCGCCGCGATGAGGCCCGCCACGACGCCGCGCGCGCACGCCATCGGGATGACGATCAGCCAGTACGGGTGGGGGTGGGCGTCGTACGAGCCGACGGCGCCGTGGACGGCGAGCTCGACCGGCACCACCATCAGGAACAGCGCGGCGGTCTCCACCAGCGTGCGGCGCCACCAGGCGCGGTTGTGCTCGGCGGAGAGTTCCGCGCGCGGCTTGGCGACGCTGGCGACCCAGCCTCCGATGGCGCGCGCGGCGTCCTTGGCGATCTCCTGGCGCGTCGGCTCCTCGCCGGTGGCGCGGCGCCGCTTGCTGCGGAGCTTCTCCCACCACGGGCGCGGATCGATGCGTTGCACGAACCAGAGGCCGAGATCGCGCCACGGCGACGGCTTGGCACGTTCGAGACGGTCGCGCCAGCTGCGGCTCGACTTCGGAGCGACCGACGCTTCGTCCTCGCCGTCCTCCTCGTCCTCGCGCCGCTCGAAGTAGGTGTCGACGAACGCGTCGCCGGGGACCGAGACGTGGATCGGCTCGAAGCGCGGGCCGTCCGCGGGCTCGTTGCGCGCCAGGTCGCCGGTGCTCGGCTCGTCGCCGCCGAAGTCGACCGTCGGACGGTCGTGCATCGGCCCGGTCGGCGCAAGGTCCGCGGTCGCCTCCTCGATGTCGACCGTCGCCTCTTCGAAGTCGCTCGTCTCCGCCTCGATGAGATGCGTGCGCGTGTTCTGCCGCAGGTCAATCGAAGCGGTCTCGTCGGCCGTCCCCTCGGGCTCGTGCTTCTCGCGCACGCCGAACTCGGTGCGCGTGTGTTCGCCGAGCTGCGTCCGCGTCTCCGGATCCTCGTCCGGCGTGCGCGAGCGGGTGCTGGTGTCCTCCTCGGGCTCCGGCTGCTTCGTCTTCCGGAGCGTCGGCGGGATGCTGCCGAGCTCGGTGTGCGTGAGGTCGCCGAGGGAGGTGTGCGTCTCCGGCTCGTCGTCCGCCACGCGCGACTGCGTGCTGGTCTCGTCCTCGGGCTCCGGCGCGCTCGGCTTCGGCGTCTTCGGCCCCGCCCGTTTCGGCTCTGCCCGTTTCGGCTTCGGAAGCTTCGCGGGCAGCGTGCCGAACTCGGTGTGCGTGAGGTCGCCCAGCGACGTGTCGGTCGACGGCTCCTCCGGGAGCTCCTTCGTATCGGTGTCGGGGCCGTCTTCGAACGGTTCCGCGTCTCGCTCCGCAGGGACCTCCACGTTCCGGTCTTGCTCGAACGTGGCGGGGTCAACGGCACGTGCATCGAGAGGTCCGGTGTAGAGGTCCGTGCGGGTCGAGACGTCGGTCGAATCGGAGAACGGCTCGCCGACCTCGCGAGGGGTCGGATCGGTCGCGGTGTCGTCGTGGAGCTCGGGCGCCGTCGCGGTCTCTTCGTCCTGCGGTCGCGGCGCCGGCAGGTTCACCTCGAGCTCGTCGCGCGACTCCTCCTCGGGCGGTCGCGGAGTTCCCTCGCCGGACCGATTCCCCGGGCCGGACAGGTTCCCCGGACCGGACAGATTCCCCTGACCGGACAGGCCGAAGAGCTCGGTCTGCGTCTCGTCGTGGGGTTTCTTCTTCCGCCGCTTGCTCATATCACCAGCGCCAGGTCAGGCCGACGCGGGCCGCGAAGGAATCCTCGTCGTTCGAGCGACCGAGCGCGCTTCCGTACGCGCCCATGAACGTCAGCTCGAACGTGTGGCTCGGCCGCCAGCCGAGCCCTGCCGATACGCCGTAGACCTGCCGGTCTTCCTGCAGCTCGATGCCGGCGTAACCCTCGGCCATGAATCCGAAGTGCGCCCCGAGATGGCGGTCGTAGCGCGCCGCGAGCAGCAGGTAGTCGAATCGCTCGCCGATGGGGATGAAGGTGGTCAGCTCCGCATCGCCGAGCAGCTGGTAGGTCGTCGCGTTGAGCCAGATGGCGAGCGCGTTGCGGCCCGCTTCGGGATCGATCTCGGGCAGTCGCGCGCCGATCACGCCGGGGAACGGCGCGGTGCGCACGCGCAGCGGACTGGAGACCCGTGTGGCGCCCTGGATCGCGCGCCAGCCGACGGTCACGGAGGCGACCACGCGCGGGTCGGACGGCGTCTGTCCCGCGTCGTCGAGCGAGAGGTTCTCGTAGCGCAGGCCGCCGCCGATCCAGAATCGCTTGCCGATGTCGACGTCGCCTTCCACGCGCACGCCCGAGGTCCGACCGCCGAGGCCGGCCGCCGCGGCGGGATCGAAGAAGAGCTCGTTGACCCAGCCGCGCGCCCGCACGCTCCAGTAGCGCGACTCGCCATGCAGGTGCGCGCCGATCCAGCCGGAGATCGGCGTGTTGCCGTTCGCGCCGGGGAAGAGCGTGACCCCGCCCCCGATGCGGTTGCGGTTGTGGAAGCGGTGGGTCAGCGAGAGGTCGAGGTTGAGGATGCTCGCCGTCGTGTTGGCGAATCCGCGCACCTCGGCCGGGCCCTCGTAGCGGGCGTAGCCGATCGCCGCACCGAGCCGCGTGCGCCCGCGCTTCCAGAGCGACGTGCCCGCCAGCCACGCTTCGAAGGCGGTGTCGTCACCCACGGTGCGGTAGGTGGCGTTGGCCTGCAGCGCGCCCGCGAGCACGTCCTCCATCGCCGCGATGACCTCGGCGAGGTCCTCGTTCTCGGGCGCGAGCTTGAACGCGCGCGTGTACGAGTCGTGCGCGCGGTCGAAGTCGCCCGCCAGCTCCTCCGCGCGGCCCAGCGCGGCGGTCGTCCCGGCGTCGGGCCCGAAGCGTTCGAGCGACTCGCGCAGCACGAGCGCCGCATCGCCGTAGCGCTTCTCGCGCAGCGCCAGGTTGCCGTCGAGCCGCATGCCGCGCACGTAGTGGGGACGCTGCCCGCGCGCCTGATCCACGAGCGCGCGGGCACGCGGCAGATCCTGGACCGCCAGCATCGAGTCGGCGTAGTCCAGCACCAGATCGACGTTGTCGGGTTGCGCGGCGAGCACGCGATCGAAGAGCGGCCGCGCCTCCTCGAAGCGGCCGAAGCGCGCGAGCATCTTCGCCGTCATCACGTCCTCGGCGACCGTGCGATCGGTGCGCGCCAGGAAGCCGGCGAGAGCCTGCTCCTGCGCGGCGCGCCCCTGGCGCTCGTTGCCGATCGCCCAGTGGCACTCGCCGAGCGTGAACCGGACGGCGTCCGCCTCGTCCTCCGAGACCGCCAGCCGGCGCTCCAGGAGCGGGATGGCGTTGCGCGGGTCGTTGGTCCACGCGCGGATGCGGCCGGCGCGCAGCAGCGCCTCCGCGTGCTCGGGCTCGCGCTCGAGCACGGGGTTGTTTAAGCGCAGCGCGCGGTCGAACTGGCCCTTGCCGAAGAGCTCGTTCGCGACGTAGAGCTGGTCGTTGATCGAAGCGCTCGGCAGGCGCGCGCGCTGCTCGAGAATCGCCATCGCCTCGTCGAGCTGGTCGTTCGCCAGCAGCGCGTCGACCAGCCGCAGCTGCGCGCGGGACTCGAGGCCCTCCGCGGCGGCAATGACGCGCCACTGCTCGACCGACTCGGGCAGCCGGTTCTGCGCCTCGTAGAGGTCGGCGAGCTTGCGGCGGTTGTCGAGGTCGCCGGGAGCCAGCTCGACGAGCCGCGCGCGCGCCTCGGTTTCGCCCTCGAGGTCGCCCGCCCAGCCGGCGCGCTCCGCCCACGCGCCGACGTAGCCCGCATCCTCGAAGTGCGCGCGCGCCAGCTCCTCCATCTCGGCGGCGCGGTCCGCGTCTTCCGGCGCCTGGTCGGCGAGGAAGACCAGGAAGTTCCGCGCTTCGGGAAGACGGGCGTAGCGACGGGCGATCGTCCGCGCCGCCTCCGCGCAGATCGGCAGCCGAATGAACGCGCGCAGGCTTTCCAGGGCGCGCACGGCCGCCTCCGGCTGAAGCTCGGGCGACGCCGCCATCGCGCGCATGCGTTCCGCGACGCCGGCGAGCCCCAGCTCCTCGAAGACGGGCAGGCGCGCGAAGAACACTTCCGGGCTCTCGATGCGCGCGAGGCGTCGCTCGAGCAGCGTGCGCGCCTTGTCGTGCTGGCCCAGCCCGGCGCGCAGATCGAGCAGCTCCTGCTCGACCTCGGCGTTGTCCGGCTCGCGCTGCAGGCGCTCCTCCAGGAAGTCCGCGAGCTCCTCCACGCGATCGCGGCGGCGCAGGAACTTTTCGAGCTGCGCGGCGTACCGGGCGGGGTCGTGCCGGTAGAGCCAGCGCGCCTCCTGCAGGACGCGCTCCACGCGGTGGTCCTGGAAGGCGAACTCGAGCGCGCGCTCGTGCCACCACGCGGGGTCCTTCGCGGTGGCGGCGCGCTTCTCCAGGAGCTCGAGCGCGACGTCGACGGCGCCGCCCTCGAGGGCGAGCAGGATCGGCTGCATGCGATCGTTGCGGTGCTCGGCGTTGCCGTAGAGCGCCTCGGCGTGGACGACCGCATCCTCGGCGCGGCCGGTGTCGCGGTAGAGGCTCACCAGCCGGTCGCTGTTCTCGTTCGACGGCTCGAGACGGTGCAGCGCTTCGCGCGCCTCGAGCTCGCCGAGCATGTTGGAATCCCACAGCGCGATCTTCAGCCGCTCCTGCCAGAGCGGGACGTCTTCGGGCCGCTCGTGCAGAGCGGCGCCGACCACGAGGTAGGCCTCCTTGAGACGGCCCTGCTCCAGGTAGCAGCCGATGAGCGACTGGAGGATGCGCTCGGACTCCGGGAGCAGTCCGAACGCGCGCAGCGTCCAGCGCAGCCGCGCGCGCGGCCGGTCGTGCTGGCGGAACTGCGCGATCAGCGCCAGCAGCATGCGCTCGTCCGCCTCGACGAGCGGGGCGTCGAGCTGCTGCAGGTAGGTGTCGACGTGGGCGGCAACCTGGTCGGGCCTGCTGCGGACGGCGCGGGTGGGGTCGGTCCACTTCGCCAGCTTGCGGAAGAAGTCCTGCGTGGCGGCGCCGACCGGCACGTCGACTTCGAGGGCTCGCAGCAGGTCGATGGTGCGGGCGGGGGTGTTCTCCGTCGCGCGCGCGCGTACACGCGTGTGTAGTTCTCCCCCGGACGCGCGCGCGTAGGGCGAAGCGCAGGCCTTCCTCGATCTCGGCGCGGAACGGGTGGTGGGGCGGGGCTTCCTCGAGCGTCGGGGTCAGCTCCGCCGCGAGGATGGCGTGGTAGCGCAAAAGCGGCTGGTTGTCGGGCCTTCGCTCGATCCAGCCGGTGAGTATCTTCTGGGCGTCCGCGGCGTTGCCGGAGCGGCGCGCCTTGCCGATCGCCTGGTTGGGCCCCTTCGGCTTGGCATGCAGGGGCGTCGGCGCGTGCTCGCTGCCTGCGGGCACACCGATGCTGGCAAGCAGCACAATGGCCGCGATGCCGAAGACGGCGAACAGCACGAAACGCCAGCCCGCGAGATTCAACGGACCGGACCCTCTCCGCTCCGTCGACGCGTGTACCGGTGCCTCGCAACGCTCGCGTTGCTGCCTCCCGATTGCATGCTTTAGTTGTTGACCCCGCCACGTTTGTGGCATCCCCCCATCGGCAATCCGCCCTACGGCGCTTGACGCGAAACGGGACACGAACGGGGCGCGAATCGGCCTCGCGGGGGAGCGCGAATCAGCCGATGGAAGTCGCTATGGGACAGTCACTTACGACGCCGGTTCCGGGGCGGCCCGGAAAGCGTCCCGGAATGGGACGTGGGACGATCGCGGTTTGGCTCTGGATCGGGGCGTGCGCGTCCACCGCACCGCGGCCCGCGCTGCCCGAGGTGCAGACCTGGGCGATGCAGCTGACCGGGATCGACGACCCGCGGCGCATGGAGCGGCTCGAGGAGTCGGACTACCAGCTGCTCGTCATCGACCAGGTCGATTCGGTGCGTGGGCTCGAGGGGTTCAAGACGGCCGAGCTGGTGAAGCGCCTGCGCGAGCGGCGGCTGGTGCTGGCCTACCTCAACGTCGGCCAGGCGGAGGAGTACCGCACGCATTGGAGCACCCAATGGCGCGCCCCGACGAAGGAGAAGCGGGGCGATCCTCCGTTCCTGCTGACCGTCGATCCCGACGGCTGGAAGGGCGACTATCCGGTTGCCTACTGGGACAAAAATTGGATCGAACTGCTGCACCGTCGCATCGACCGGATCGTCGGGCTCGGTTTCGACGGGGTCTATTGCGACTGGGTGCTGGGGTACGAGGACCCGACCGTCGTGCAGGCGGCGCGCGCGGCCGGCGTGGATCCGCGGGCCGCGATGGCCTCGCTACTCCGCGACCTCCGAATTCGCGCGCATGCGAGGAATCCGGGCTTTCTGTTGGTGATGCAGAACGGCGCGGGCCTGCTGCTCTCGAACCCCGAGCTCGCCGCCTGGGTCGACGGCGTCTCGCAGGAGGCGGTCAGCTTCTACGGCAAGGCGGGGGCGAAGTGGGACGATCCCGCTTCGACGGATCGTCCCATCCCCGCAACCGGGGATTGGTCGACCGAAACGTTGATGCAACGTTTGCGTGCCGCCTCCGGCATGGGGCTGCCGATCTTCGTGATCGACTACGCGGCGAAGCCGGAGAACATCGCGCTGGCGCGTCGTCGCGCCGGTTCGATCGGCGCGATCCCGTTCATCAGCCGCGCCCCGCTCGACCGATTGCCCAACGACTGACCGGTACCGCCCGTTACCGAGCCGGGTTCGATTCTCCCGCTATTCGGGGACGACGAGGACGACGCGCGTCTTGCCGGGCTCGGGCAGGCGCACGGTGCAGCGGCCGTCCGCGTCGCTCTTCACCGTGCGCGCCGCGCCGTCGAGGTGCAGCAGCAGCGCCGCCTCGGGCGGCAGGCCCGCGAACACGATCACGCGCGCGTTGTGCGCGTGCGCGGTGACGGCGACGCCCCGCGCGCCGATGTCGGCGTCGTCGAGCAGGCAATTGGCCTCTTCGACGTACGGGTGCAGCCGCTCCGGTTCGCCGAAGACGAGCGTCGCGTCGGGTTTGGCGAGATGGATGCGCAGGCGCCGTCCATCGCGCTTGTAGCCGAGGATGTTCCGGCTGCGCGCGAGATCGATCGAGCGCGGCTCGTCGTCGATGCGCACGCTGCGACAGTCGCCGAAGTCCCGGAACTCCCAGCCGTCTGCGCGTCGCTCGATGCGCGCGGTCTCCACGGCGGAGACGACGGCGCGCGCGTACGTGCTCCCGAAGACCGGCGCCGTCGGCTCTTCGAGGGCCCAGCGCTGGATGAGCAGATGGGTGGGGAGCAGCCGCGCCGGCTTCTCGGCGGAATAGAAGTGGATGTAGATGTCCGCCGGTTTGAGGATGCGCGGATTGCCGGTGCGCTCGATCGTCTTGTCGATGTGGCGGAACGAGACCGGCATGGTGTCGAAGAAGCCCTGGAAGTCGTTCTCGTTGGCGGCGCCGGCGTAGACCTGCAGCGCGCGCCCGGTGCGCCGTCCCCACGCGCTCACGTAGCCGACGGAGTCGTACCACGGATCCCAGCGGAAGACGCCGCCGTTGAGGTTCCAGCAGCCCGACTTGGCCGCCTGCGCGAGCGCGTCCTCGAGCGGGTTGGCGTAGCCGGTCCAGAGCATCACCTCGCACTTCTTGGGCGGGGTGACGAGGCGCTCGTTGATGAACCGGATCGACTCCTTCACCTCGTTGACCTGGCTGTACTCGTAGTTCTCCATGCTCCGGTACCACATGATGGTCCGGGGCGGCGCGTCCTCGGTCAGGTCCTCCGCCCAGCGCAGGGTGTGTAGCACGCCGTGGCTGGCCACCTCGACGTTCGGCATTGCGAACATGCGGCGCGCGAGCAGCATCTTGGGCGTCGGTTCGGCGACGTCGAAGTCGGTCGCGAGGCTGCGCACCACGATGCTCACGGTGTACGGGAGCGGATAGCGCTCCAGCACGTCGGTCATCATGATCTCGGCCGCGTACGGTCCCTGCCGAATCGTGCTGAGCGACTCGAAGCCGTCGCCGTCGATCTGCAGGAACCACTTGCGGCGTCCATTCAACACCGAAGGGTGGGGCGCCGGCAGCCGTTCGCAGCCGAACGCTTCCCGGAAGAACTGAAACGGCTGCAGGTACCAGCGGCGATCCTCCGACTCGCTGCCGCTCCGCACCGTCCAGGGCCGTAGCGCGACCGCACCCCAGGGGCCGGTCACGACCGGGTGCGATTCGAACTTGGGTTCGCTGCGTGTGCGGACGGTGACCCACACCTGGTTCGCCTCGGACGCGTTCTTCGGGCCGAGCAGCACCGGTCGCAGCGACGGGTCCGCCTCGTAGGCGCAGAGTTCCCGGTCGCGGAACACCGCCTCGAGCCGGTGCGCGCCCTGCACGTAGATCTGCTGGTGGGCGAGCCCGAACCGCTCCAGCCATCGTCCGAGTCGTTCGGCGTCCGCGGCGAGCGGCCCGAACTCGTTGAAGTGCACGACGCGCAACCGGCGAGCCGGCACCTCCTTCTCGAGCCACGCCCAGAGCCAGCCCGGGTCGGGGGTGTCGGCCTCGAACCAGGTGAGCACGCCGCGCACGTCGGCCAGCGCCGCCTCATCGGGCGGGCCGTTCTCGATGTAGTGGTGGCGGACGAGCAGCCCGAGGTAGTTGAGCGGGTTCTCGGCGAGCTCGTGGACGCCGTTCACGCTGCGCGGATCGGGTCCCTTGCCCGGCACCAGTGCGAGCACGTAGCGGCGCACCTCCTCGGCGGGGGCGGCGGCCGCCAGGAGCAGCAGCGCGATGAGGACAGACCGGGGGCGCAGAACCACGGGAATGTATCGACCGGGCGGGGATCGCCCCTTAAGGAACGACGAGCACGACACGCGTGCGCCCGGGGTCCGGCAGCGCGACGGTGTAGCGCCCGCGGCCGTCGCTCCGGACCGTTCGGGCGGCGCCGTCGAGGTGCAGCAGCAGCTCCGCGTCGGCGGGAAGTCCCGCGAACACGATGCGGCGTGCGTTGTGGGCGTGGGCGGTCACGGCCACGCCTTTGGCGCCGACGTCGGCGTCGTCGAGCAGGCAGTTCGCTTCCTGCACGTGGGGGTGCGGGCGCTCCGCGTTGCCGAACACCAGCGTGGCGTCCGGTCGCGCGAGGTGAATGCGCAGGCGCCGTCCGTCGCGCTTGTAGCCAAGGATGTTGCGGCTGCGCGCGAGGTCGATGGGACGCGACTCGTCGTCGATGCGTACGCTGCGGCAGTCGCCGAACTCCTTGAACTCCCAACCGTCGGGGCGGCGCACGATGCGCGCGGTTTCCACCGCGGACACCACGGCGCGCGCGTAGGTCGAGGCGAACACCGGCGCGGTCGGCTCGGTCAGCGCCCAGCGCCGGATGAGCTCGTGCGTCGGCAACAGGCGCGCCGGCTTCTCGGCGGAGTAGAAGTGGATGTAGATGTCCGCCGGCTTGAGGATGCGCGGGTTGCCGGTGCGCTCGATCGTCTTGTCGATATGGCGGAACGAGACCGGCATGGTGTCGAAGAAGCCCTCGAAGTCGTTCTCGTTGGCCGCGCCGGCATAGACCTGGAGCGCGCGGCCGACGCGGCGGCCCCAGGGCGTCACGTATCCCAGCGAGTCGTACCAGACATCCCAACGGAAGACGCCGCCGTTGAGGTTCCAGCAGCCCGACTTGGCCGCCTGCGCGAGCGCCGGCTCGCGCGGGTTGGCGTAGCCGGTCCAGAGCATCACTTCGCACTTCTTGGGCGGCGTGACGAGATGTTCGTTGATGAAGCGGATCGACTCCTTGACCTCATTCACCTTCGAGTAGCGGTAGTTGGCGATCGGGTCGTACCACTTGATGAGCTGCCGCGGCGCGCCCTCGTAGTCGTCGACGTGCCACTTGAGCGTATGCAGCACGCCGTGACTCGCGACCTCGACGTTCGGCATCGCGAAGATGCGGCGCGCGAGATCCATGCGCGGGTTCGGCTCCTGCGGATGGAAGTCCTTCGTGAGGCTCGCGACCACGATGCTGACCGTGTAGGGCAGCGCGTAGCGCTCGAGCACCTCGGTCGTCATGACCTCGGCCGCATAGGGACCCTGCCGAATCGTGCTCAACGACTCGAAGCCGTCGCCGTCGATCTGCAGGAACCACATGCGGCGGCCATTGAGGACGGCGGGGTGGGGCGCCGGAATGCCCTTCGCGCCGAGCGCCTCGCGGAAGAAGGCGAACGGGTGGATGTACCAGCGGCGGTCGTCGTTGGCGCTGCCGCGGTTCATCATCCAGGGATGGATGGCGATGCCGCCCCACGGACCGGTCACGACCGGATGGGCGACGAGCTCCTCGCGCAGTCGATGGCGAAGCTCGAGCCAGGCGCGGTTATTGTCCGAGCGATTGCGGGGGCCCTGCAGCATCGGACGAAGCGCCGCGTTCGCCTCGAACGTGCAAAGCTCCGGTCGCAGCTTGCGGATCTCGAGGAACGGCGCGCCGCGCGCCCAGGGTCGCTGGTGCTCGAGGCCCATTCGCGCGAGCCATGCCCGCGCGCGATCGGCGTCGGCATGCAGCGGGCCGAGGTGGCCGAGATGCAGCACGCGCAGCTTGCGATCCGGCACCACGCGCTCGAGCCAGTCCCAGAGCCAGCCCGGGTCCGGCGTGTCCGCTTCGAACCAGGTCAGCACCGCGCCGACATCGCGCAGCGCCTCGTCGGCGGGCGGGCCGCTCTCGATGTAGTGGTGGCGCACGAGAAAGCCGAGGTAGTTCAGCGGGCACTCGAGCAGCTCGTGGACGCCGTTCTCCGTTTCGGGGTGCGGCGCCTTCCCGGGGACCAGGGCCAGCACGGTGCGGCGCACCTCCTCGGCCGGCGCGGCCGCCGCGAATAGCAGCAGCGCGAGGAGCGTAGACCGGGCATGCAGAACCACACGGAATCATCGGCCGTGTGGGGAATGCCGCTTGAGCGGCGGCTTTGCTCGCGTAGGGTAGGCGCCCCGTGGATCTGACCCTCGCCATGACCGCGCTCGGCGTCGGCCTGCTGATGCTGGTCGGCGGCGGCGACCTGCTCGTGCAGCGCTGCGCGCACCTGGCGCGGTCGTTCTCGGTGCCGAAGGCGATTGTCGGCGCGGTGGTGATCGGCTTCGGCACTTCGCTGCCGGAGCTGTTCGTATCGCTCTTCGCGGCGCAGAAGGGGAGTCCCGGACTGGCGCTCGGCAACGTCGTCGGCAGCAACATCGCGAACGTCGGGCTCATCCTCGGGCTGGGCGCCGCGCTCGGCACGCTGCACGTCCAGCGCAGCATCACGCGTTCCGACCTGCCGCTCGGCGTGCTCACGGCGCTGCTGCTGATCCTGTGGCTCGGAACGGATCGCGAGATCGGCCGGCTCGAGGGGGCGGTGCTGCTCACCGTGTTCGCCTTCTACATCGCGATGAACATCCGGGAAACGCGCCGCTTCCAGGCGGACGAACCGGTGGAGGCACCGGCGTCGTGGCATCCGGTGAAGGACACGCTTGGCATGCTCGGCGGGCTCGCGGCGATCCTGCTCGGCGCGCAGCTGCTGGTCGGCGGCGCGATCGACATCGCCCGCGCCCTCGAGGTGGACGAGGACATCATCGGCCTCAGCGTGGTCGCCATCGGCACGTCGCTGCCCGAGCTCGCGGCGATCGTCGCGGCGGTGCGCCAGAAAGAGACCGACCTCGCGGTCGGGAACGTGGCGGGGTCCAATCTCTTCAACCTGCTGTTCGTGCTCGGCACGACGGCGGTCGTGCATCCCATCCCGGTGCCGCTGCGCATGCAGGAGTACGACTTCCTGATCCTCGCGATCTTCTCGCTGCTCGCATTTCCGTTACTCAGCCGCTCCCGGCGCATCGGAAGAGCACAGGGCACCCTGATGCTGGCGGCGTACGTCGCCTACATCGGCTGGCTCTGGGTCGGATGAACCTCGATCGCACGCGCTTCCACGTTCAGCGATTTCACGTTTCGGGCATGCACTGCGCCTCGTGCGTGCAGCGACTGCGCGACGCGCTCGTGAAGATCGAAGGCGTCGAGACGGCCGAGGTCAACCTCGCGACGGAGGAGGCCGCGCTCGAAGTCGATGCGCAACGTTTCGATCCCGCGCGTGTGGCCGAGGTCGATGGATTCCGACTGAGCGCTTCCGCACCCGAAGCGCGCAGCGAGGGGCCGCGCGCGGTGCTGGCGCTGGCGCTTGCGCTCGGTGTGAAGTTGAGCCCGCCGTGGGTCGCCGCGGTGCTCGCCTCGGTTGCGGTGCTCTACTGCGGCTTCCCGTTCACGCGCGGCGCGCTGGCGCGGGCGCGCCGGTTCGCCGCGGACATGGACACGCTCGTGGCGCTCGGTACCTGGTCGGCGCTGCTCTGGTCCTGGTGGTTGCTTGCGTCGGGTGACCCGGGGCCCTACTGGTTCGACGGCGCGGCGATGATCACCGCCTTCGTGCTGGTCGGGCGTTGGCTCGAGGCGCGGGCGCGCCGGCGCACCGGGGCGGCCGTACGCGCGCTGCTCGATCTGCAGCCGGAGACGGCGCGCGTGGAGCGCGACGGGGCAGTCGTCGAGATTCCCGCCGAGGAGTTGGCGATCGGCGACGTCTGCGTGGTGCGCCCCGGCGAGCGACTGCCGGCGGACGGCGTCGTGCTGGAGGGCGAGACGACGATCGACGAGTCGATGCTGACGGGCGAAAGCGTGCCGGTGGACAAGGCGGTCGGCGACGCGGTGACCGGTGCAACGGTGAACGGCACCGGGGCGCTGCGCGTCCGGGTCGAGGCGGTCGGGGCGCAGACGGCGCTTGCCCGCATCGTCGAGGCGGTGCGCCGCGCGCAGGCGTCGCGCGCGCCGGTGCAGGCGCTGGTCGATCGCGTGAGCGCGGTCTTCGTGCCGATCGTGCTCGTCGTGGCGACGGCGACGCTGGTGATCGGCGGGTTCTCCGACGAGGCGATCCTGCGCGCGGTGACGGTGCTGATCATCGCGTGTCCGTGCGCCATGGGACTGGCGACGCCGACCGCCATCGTCGTCGCGGTCGGCGCGGCGGCGCGGCGTGGCATGCTCTTCCGCGACGCGGGTGCACTGGAGCGCGTGGGCGCCCTGCGCACGGTCGCGTTCGACAAGACCGGCACATTGACCGAGGGCCGGCCCGTCGTCGTCGACACGCGGCCGGTGGAGGGTGTGACCGAGGACGAGCTGTGGCGCGACGCGGCGACGGCCGAGGACCTCTCCGAGCATCCGTTGGCCGACGCGATTCGCGCGCGGGGCGTCGAGCCGGAGCCGGTGGTGCTCTTCCGTGCGGTGGCGGGGCGCGGTGTGCGGGCGAAGACGAAGAGCGGGGCGATGATTCTCGTCGGCAGCGAGCGTTTTCTGCGCGAGGAAGGGGTCGACGTTTCGTTTCTCCAGGGCGTGGACGGGACCGTGCTCGCGGTCGCGCGCGACGGGCGGCCGCGTGGCGTGCTGCTGGTCGCCGACGAAGCGCGGCCGGGCGCGTCCGATGCGCTCGACCGCCTGCGCGCATTGGATGTCCGCAGCGTCATGCTGACGGGAGATCGCGCGGCGACCGCGGAGCGCGTGACGCGCGAACTCGGGCTCGACGACGTCGAGGCGGAGCTGCTGCCGGAGGAGAAGCTCGCGCGGCTCGAGGCGTTGCCGCGTCCGGTCGGCATGGTGGGCGACGGCATCAACGACGCGCCCGCGCTCGCGGCGGCGGACGTCGGCTTCGCGATGGGGGGCGGCACGGACATCGCGATCGAGACCGCCGACGTCGCCCTGGTCCGCGCGGAACCGGGCCTGGTGCCCGTCGCCGTCCAGCTGGGCCGGCGCACGATGCGGACGATTCGATGGAATCTGGTGTGGGCGTTCGGCTACAACGTCATCGCGATCCCTGCCGCCATCGGTCTCGTCCCGATTCCGGTGACGCCGGCCGCCGCGGCCGCCGCCATGGCGTTGAGTTCCGTGCTGGTGGTGGGGAACTCGCTGCGACTGGCGCATGAATAGCGAGAAGATCACGCTCGACGACGGCACGCAGATGCTGCTTCGGCCGCTGCGCAAGGAGGATCGTCCGCTGCTTGTGCGCGGGTTCGAGTCGCTTTCCCGCGAGAGCCGCTACCAGCGCTTCTTTGCGCCGAAGGCGCGCCTGTCCGAGGAGGAGCTCAAGTACTACACCGAGTTCGATGGCGTCTATCACTTCGCGGTGGCGGCCGGGATCACCGACGATCACGACGTGCCGCTCGAAGGCGTCGGCGTCGCGCGCTACGTGCAGGTGCCGGACGAGCCCGGCGTGGCCGAGGTGGCGATCGTCGTGGTGGACGAGTTCCAGGGTCGCGGCATCGGCAAGCGACTGCTGCGCCACCTCATCGAGGAAGCGCGCCGCCAGGGCATCCGCCGCTTCACCGCGCAGGTCCTCCGCACCAACCAGGCCGCGATCAAGCTCATCGCGTCCGTCGTCGGCGACTTCGAGGAGGGATCGGACGGGGCGTACCGAGTCGTGTCGTTTGATCTAAAGGAGCCAGGAGCTGGATGCCCATCGCTGCCCGCCATCCCTGACGAACCACTCTTGGGATCGAAGGCCGTAAGTGGTTACTCGGTTGTGGTTTACGGCGAGGAGGTGCGGCACAGCTGCCGCAGGCCTTCCATCGGATTCCAGTTCGGCAAACGGGCATCCAGTGTCGCCGGAGCGCGGATCCTGGTCTCGACGATTGCGGCAAGGGTGCCGCACTCGTGTGTCACAAGTCCATGGGTGGGCAGGGCTTACGACGGCGATTCCCGAGAGTGGTTCGTCAGGGGGTGCGGATTGCTGGCCCCTCGCTCCTAGCCCTTCTTCTTCGTCGGCGCCCAGACGGTTCCGCCTTCGTAGAACGCGAAGAAGCTGAACCAGTAGCCCTGCACCGCCGGAACGAGTTTGCCGGTGGCGTCCTTGACGACGACGTGGTCGCCCGTTTTCACCACGGTGAAGGCGCCGTCCTTCGTCTCGCCCTCGGGGAGGGCGGGATGGGGGTAGCAGCGGCCCTTGCCGTTCACGCGGATGATCGTGCAGAGGTCGAACGCCTTGTAGGTCTTGGGGTAGGTGACCTTGTTGCCGAGGAAGCGGGCGATCGGCTTGCCTCGTCGGTGATACGAGCGGTACGCGCCGCGGTACCTCTTCTTGTCCCAAACCGGCGCGAGCACGGTTGACTTCGGGTGGCGCGCGCGCCACTTCGCCCACGTCGTCACCTCGGTGGGGATCCACTTGAGCTTCTTGCCGGTCGAGGGACCCACGACGCACTCGCCGGTCATCTGCGACCAGAAGCTTTGCGTTTCGCGGTCCCAGTACAGCACGGCGGACCGATAGAGGTAGCCGCTGATGCCGAAGGTGTGCAGCTTGCCATCGATGCGGCGATCGAAACCGATCGCCGAGTCGCAGAGCGGTCAGTAGTTGGGCGCGATCGGCCGGCCGGCAAGCCGGTCGTTGACCATCTCGTGCCGCTCCAGGATGAACAGCGGATAGGCGCGCGCTTCCCCCTCGATCGCGACGCCCAGCACCCGGTCGTTGGGGCGCAGGAACGACCCCGCCTCATCGCCCGGCACGATCGAGGGCTTGTAGATGGGCGGAATCGCGTCCCGCGGATCGCCCGGCTTGTTGACGCCCTGGATGATCTCCTTCAGGTCGATCGCGTGTTTGACCTGCGCCGGCTTGCGGCGGAACTCGAACGCGGTCGGCTCCTTCGACGCGCGGACATCGCCGTCCTGCGCCAAGGCGGGCGCGACGAGGAGGGGGAGAAGGAGAAGGGCGGTCCGCATCGTTCTGTGATTAGAATACGCCGCGATGTCGCGCCTCCGCGTCCTGTTCCTGCTCGTTTTCGTACCTGCCTGTGGTTCGACCGAATCGGCGACGGAGGAGGAGCGCGTCCGGCCGCCCGAGGTCATCCTGCGGCCCGGCGACCTGCCGGCCGGCGAGCTGCACCGGACCTCGCGGGGCGCCGACGCCGAGTCGGCCATCGAGGAGCTGGCCCGGGCGGACGTCGTTTACCTCGGCGAGTTCCACACCAACGCCGACCACCATCGCATCCAGTACGAGATCATTCGCCAGCTCCACGCCCGCGGCCGCCTCGAGGCGATCGGCATGGAGATGTTCCAGCGCCCGTTCCAGCCGGTGCTCGACGACTTCATCGCGCACCGCATCGACGAGGCGACCATGCTCGAGCGCACCGAGTGGTCCAAGCGCTGGGGCTACGACTTCAGCCTCTACAAGCCGATCCTCGACTTTGCGCACGAGCACCGCATTCCGATCGTCGCGCTCAATGTCTCGACCGAGCTGCGAAGCGTGATCAGCAAGGACGGCTACGACGGGCTGACCGACGAGCAGCGTGCCCGCCTGCCGGCGCCCGACACGAGCTTCCCGGGCTATCGCGATCGACTGATCGACGTGATCAAGGCGCACATGCCGGCCGAGCAGCGCGACCAGGATCCCGACCCCGAGATGCTCGCGCGCTTCGAGCGCGTGCAAACGCTGTGGGACGACGTCATGGCGGACAGCGTCGTGCAGTGGATGCGCAGCGCTCCCAAGGGCGCACAGATGGCCGTCATCATCGGTGGCGGCCACGTGAGCGACGGTTGGGGCGTGCCCGCCCGCGCGAAGAAGCGGCAGGGCGGCCAACATGCGACGGTGGTCATGACCACCGAAGGCATGGTGAAGCCGGCGAACCTCTCCCGCGACTACGCGGACTTCGTCTGGGTTACGCCGGCTCCGGAAGAGACGAAGAAGGGGTCCTAACCGATCTTCTTCTGGATCTGCGCGACGAGCGTGGGGTCGTCGGGGAAGTCGCTCGTCTCGAGCTTGGAGTACATCAGCTCTTCGTCGACGTAGACCTCGAAGCGACCGTCCGCGTAGGGCGCGAGCGAGTATTCGGAGACCTTCTGCTTGAGGGCCTTGGCGAGTGCGTCCATCAGACCGATGGCAGCGGGTTCGTAGTTTCAGGCCGAGCAGTATTCGATGCGGATCTTCATGCGCGGAAGGTATCACGCGGCACTAGGGTCTGACCGAGAGTAGACCGTCGGCCCGAGACGGTGCGAGGACAAGCCCCGTGAAGTCGCGGCGACGACCCTGTGTTCATCAGATCCTGCGAGGAGCCGCGACGTAGCTGGGTGCAGCCGCAGCCCGTCGAAGCCAGGTCTTCTCTCAGTCAGACCCTATGGCGAATCGAAGGGCATCGGCGGCGGGACGCCGAGCTCGCCGCCCTCGATCCATTGGATCCAACGATTGATCAGATCCAGTTCCTCCATGAACGGCGCAAACTCCAGTCGGTCGAAGATCACGAACGCCGTCTTCAGCATGCGCACGTCGCGCCGGTGCATGCCGAGCGCCCACAGCGCGTTCGCCTCGTCTTCCTCCGCGGCCGGCGAATCGACGAACGTGCCCGCTTCGATGGCCTTCAGCATCGCAGCCCGTTTCAGGGCGATATCGCGTTCCTCCGGCAACCCCTCGAACACGTCCGCGAGCCACTCCAGCCCCTCGATGGTCGGCGCCAGGTGCGTGCTCTCGCCGGTGCGCATCCAGTCGTCGAAGAGCGCCGCCTGATGCATGCGCATGCGCAACGCGCGGTCCGGTAGCTCGTCGAGCCCCTCGAGCGGGATCAGCGCCGCCTCGAAGCGCGCGATCGGCCGGCCCCAGGTCCTCTCCGCCCAGTCGAGAGCCCGCTTTCGCATGGCGCGCTCCGCTTCCCACGCGCGACCCGCGTAGCGGAACATCTCGAAGCGGTTCTGCCCGCACTGGCCCGCGAACCAGTACGCGACCGTGCGCCGCTCCGACTCGATGTCGACGAGAATGTCGAGCCCTTCGCGCGCCCATCGCCACGCCAACGCGGCGTCCGGCGCCTCCTGCTTCGCGTTGAACGCGAGATGCCAGCCGAGGAATCCGCGGGCCGCCTCGTTGTTCGGGTAGAGCTGCACCATCGTGCGGAAGAGTGTGACCTGCTCGTCGAACCGGCCCTGGCCGGCGAGCACGTCGGCTCGAATGAACAGGTAGTTCATGAGCAGCGGACGAAACGCGCCGGTCAGCACGCTGCCGAGCAGCGGACCGACGCCGATGCGCGTGACGTCGGCGGTCGGCGGACGCTCGGCGCGCAGCGCGCGGCCGAGGAAGACCGACGCGATCAACAGCGCGACGAGCAGGACGACCGCGCGTCTCACGGTGTCCTCCGCAGCGCGACCCCGACGCCGCCGGTCAGCGTCGCGAGCGCGAGTGCACCGGCGAGCAGCAGCAGCGCCCTGGGAATGCGCGCGGTGCCGACCCAGTAGCCCGTCGAAACCTCCCCGGACCGGTCGAGCGGACCGATCGCCGGCGTCACGTGCAGCAACCCGACGATCGCGCTCTTCGCGAAGGCGCGCGCGGGGCCGTCGGTCGTGCCCCGATCCGGGGGGGCGCCCGCCTGCGACGTGGTCTGCGATCGCTGGAGCGAGCCTTCGAACTCGATCATCTCCAGCAGGAAACCGCGCATCGACGCGAGCAGCAGCAGGGCGGCGAGTGCCAGCGCCGCCACCGGCGCCGCCAGATGCGCGCCGGCCGCGACGCCGATCGCGGCGAGCGCCGCCGCCGCCAACGCGGGGGGGATGCCGGCCAGGAGCGCGTTCGGTACGAACGGCTTGTCCTCGTAGAGCGCGCGGACCGAGCCGAGATCGAGCACGACGGCGTACGACTCGGTCCGGTTGCGCAGGCGCACCGGGTTGCCCTGCACCGGCAGCACGACCGGCCTCTCGTGATAGATCGGGAACGCGGCTCCGTCGATGTCGATGCGCGCCGCCTCCTCCGTTCCCTCCTTCTGCTCCGCGACCAGATAGGTGCGCGCCATCAGACGCAGGTGCGTCGTGCCCTCGGGCACGCCGATGGCCAGCGGCTGCGCACCGAGCATCCGGCCGCCTTCGACGCCGAGGCTCTTCACCCGGGCGGTTTCGATGCCGCCGCGCATCGCCGTGCCCAGGCCGGCCGCGGCGAACAGCGTGACCGCGAAGCAGAAGACGACGATGGCCGCCGCCGCCGCGTTGCCCAAGGCCCAGCCCCACGGCGTCACCGGCGACGCGCTCGGCAGATAGGAGCGGCGTCGCTCGCGATCGATGGCGAGCGGGAAGGCGCCGATGCCAATCGCGGCGGCGTAGGCAAGCGTCGCCGCGAGGTCGGTCGCGAGGCCGTAGCGCCCGTCGACGGTGCCGCCGCCGAACAGAGCGGTCGCGAGAATCAGCAGGAAGCCGCCGAGCAGCAGCCAGCCCGCGCCGCGCCGCCGCGCCTCGAGCAACCTAAGTTGCAGCGCCGCTCTCATCGAGCTCCTTCGCGAGCACGTCGAGGAAGAGACGTTCCAACGTCGTGCTGGGCGGCTTGACCTCGTGCAGCGCCACGCCGGCGACGCGCAGCGCTTCCTCGATGCGTGTGCGCTGCGCATCGTCGACCGTGTCGGTTTCCCAGCTGAGGCGCTCGGCGTCGGCCAGCAGGCTCTTCACCTCGCCGCGCAGGATCGCGCGCCCGCGGTGCAGGATGAGGATGTCGTCGCAGACATCGGCGACGTCACCGAGAATGTGCGACGTGGTGAGGATGGTCGTGCCCTTGCACGACAGCTCGTCGAGGAGATCCTTCACGCCGCGGTTGCCGACCGGATCGAGGCCACTGGTCGGCTCGTCGAGCACGAGGAGATCGGGCTCGCTCATGAGCGCCTGCGCGAGCCCGATGCGCCGCGCCATGCCCTTCGAGTAGGTGGCCAGCTTGCGGTCGCGCGCCTCGCTCATGCGCGTCTTCTCGAGCAGCATGTCGGCGCGCCGGCGCCGCTCGGCCCGCGGAATACCGAAGAGGCGGCCGACGAAGTCGAGCGTCTCGGCGCCGGTGAGGAACTCGTAGAGCCGCGTCTCCTCGGGGAGGAAACCGGTCCGCTGCCGCGCCTCGCGCGCACCGGCCGGGTGGCCGAGAACGCGCGCGTCGCCCGAGGTGGGCGGGAGCAGGCCGAGCAGCATCAGGATCGTCGTGGTCTTGCCCGAGCCGTTCGGGCCGAGCAGGCCGAACACGCGTCCCGGCTCGATTCCGAGGTCCAGCGACTGCACCGCGATGACCGGACCGGACCGGACGGGGCCCCGGAATTCGCGGCGGAGCGCGTGCGCCTCGACGATCGACATCCCGGGAATATACCGGGAACCGGGAAGCCGCGCGGACCGTCGAATCCTGCCCGCGCCCGTACAATCTTTCCCTTCGCTTCGAGGAGATCCATGCGCACGATTCTTGTACTCACACTGGTCAGTTTTCTTCTTCCCGAGGTGCGCGCGCAGGACGCCGCCAACGAGGAGGTCGTCAAGGCGGTGCGCGCCCTGATGAGCGCCAAGAAGACCAAGGAGCGCGACGAGCTCAAGGAGAAGCTGCTCGCCCGCACCGACCTCGACTGGACCTCGGTCAAGGAAGGCCTGATGGCCGGGCCGTATCACCAGAAGCCGATGGTCACCGAGTACGGCATCCGCCACTCGGGCAAGAACATGGGCATGCGCTTCCGGGGCAAGGACGGAAAGATGCGCGGCTTCAGCGTCTACGTGCCGAAGGGCTACGACGCGAAGACGCGCATCCCGGTGCTCTTCTACCTGCACCACAACCCGACGAACTCGATCAACGCGGGCGCGGGCAAGGCGGACATCGCCATCCGCAAGTTCCGGAAGGCGTGCGAGGACCACAACGTGCTCTTCGTCGCGCCCTACACGGGCGAGGGTGCGCCGTGGTGGAGCGAAGGCGGGCTCGACCTGATCGACTGGACGCTGCGCAAGGTCAAGGAGCGCTACAACCTCGACGAGGACAAGATCGGCCTCGTCGGCACGCTCGATGCCGCGGATGCCATCTGGTACGTCGCGCAGAACCGGCCCGGCGTCTGGAACGTGCTCGTGCCGCTCTCGGGCGACCCCTACGAGGTGACCGCGATCATCCAGCCGATCTACCTCGGCACGCTCGATCGCATGGACGTCCTCATGGGCGTGCCCGGCCAGCTGCGCACCAGCCTCGGCGACCGTAACGTCAACAGCTTCCTCGACGGGCTCAAGGCGCACTTCGACAAGACGATGCGCCTGACGCTCGCCGTGCATCCGACGTCCCGTTCGGACGCCTTCTACATCGACAAGATGCGTAACCAGATCATGTCGTTCATCACGGACGACGAGCGCAAGCGCAAGCCGCTCGCGCTGGAGGTCGACATCGAGTCGGACGCCGAAGCGGGTCTGCGATCGCTCTGGCTGCGCGCGCAGGGCCACGACGGCGACATCAAGCCGCCGCCGCGCTTCCCGTCGACGCGCCTCGTCTGGACGCCGCCGAAGAAGCAGGCGGAGCCGCCCAAGCGCCTCGGCGTGAACCTGGAGAACCGCGAGTGGCCGATCGGCCGCGTCATCACCCGGGCGAACCTCGGCGCGCAGGCGGCGTGGATCCTCGGCGGCGACGTGCTGCTCGAGGTCGAAGGCACGCCGGTCGACAAGAAGACCGACATCGCGAAGATCCTGCAGGCGAAGAACTGGGGCGACGAGGCCGAGCTGGTGCTCGCCCGCGAAGTGACCGCCGACGAGTTGCCCAAGGCGGAGAAGCGCCAGCGCGAGTACATGCAGGCGCGCGCCGCCGCCGCGAAGCTGCGGGCCGAGGGCAAGCCGGTTCCGCCGCTCGAGGACCTCGTCGTCGACGAGGAGGAGGCGGCCGAGGAGGAGGACGACGACGAGGAGTCCACGATCGACTTCGGCGATGGCGATGACGACGAGAAAGAGGACGAGCCGAAGGCGGGCAAGCGCAAGGAGACGAGCTGGTTCGTCTTCCGCCGCTGGGTGCGCCTCGTGCGCCCCGAGGGCGTGCTGATCCGCCAGGACTTCGGCGCATCGTGGGATCGCAACTACGAGCCGCGCGCCGGCATGCCGCTGGGCGTGCGCGTCGGCCGCGTCGTCAAGGGCAGCCTTGCCGAGCGGAGCGGCCTGAAGGCGGGCGACGTCATCGAGCAGGTGCTCGGCAAGCAGGTCAAGAAGATGGCCGATCTGCGCGAGGCGTTCGCGGACTGGAAGTTCGAGAAGGAGCCGGAGGGCCAGCGCTCGGTCAGTTTCGACATCAAGCGCCAGACCTCCGATCGCCGCTGGATCGAGGAGAGCGTGTCGGTCAGCTGGGATCCGCCCAAGCCGTATCGCGTCGACGCGAAGTGGAACAAGCGTGACGTCCGCCTCGACGTCTGGGTGCGCCACGGAAGCAAGGCGACCATCTACTTCACCGACGAGCTCATCGAGCCCGGCAAGGAGTACTACCTCTACATCAACAACGTGCCCTACATGGACCTGGCGCAGCCCGACGGCCGCCCCGATTATCCGCGTCTGGGCCGCGGCGCCGGGCCCGGCGCCCGCGAGCGGCTGCGCAAGATGCAGCGCGCCCGCGCCAAGATGGAAGGCTGGAAGTTCGATCCCAAGGTGGCGATCGAGGACGCGCTCGCCCTGCGCGATCGCAGCCTCATCATGGGCGCCAAGCTGGAGCTCGACTTCTCGCAGATGAAGGCGGGTTTCGAGTCGTCCCGCAAGCGGGGCGGCCAGCCCCAGCGCAAGCGCGGCACGAAGCTCAAGGGCTCGTACGACGAGTTCAAAGCCAAGAGCCAGTAGCTTCACCTCAAGTTCAGGGGCCCTGTTA
This sequence comes from Planctomycetota bacterium, assembly GCA_039182715.1. Lineage (GTDB taxonomy): Bacteria > Planctomycetota > PLA2 > PLA2 > PLA2 > JBCDBY01. Next base: position 170 of record JBCDBY010000009.1, on the reverse strand, counting down.
CCGACGAGAACGCTGGTAGCAGGGCCCTTTTCGTGTCTCTTCGCTGGAAATACGTCATCGTCGTGAACGCCGCCTTGCTGGCGACGGCGGCCGCGTTCACGCTCGCGCATCGGTTGGGGTACTGGCCCAAGAGCGATGCGGCGATTCTCGCGGCCGTGGCCGTCGGCGCG